>CAZYRM010000664.1:0-1501 GCA_964649705.1 uncultured Planctomycetia bacterium | reverse complement strand
GTCCCGAAGTGGTCCGCGAGCTGCGCCGCGAGCGTCTCGCCCACGTGCCGGATCCCCAGCGCGTGGATCAGACGCGCGAGCGTCGTCTTCTTCGACCGCTCGATCGAGTCGATCAGGTTCTTCGCCGACTTCTCGGCCATCCGCTCCAGCTCGGTGACGGTCTCCACGGTCAGGAAGTAGAGGTCGCTCGGGTCCTCGACCAGCTTCTTGTCGACGAGCTGCGCGATCAGCTTGTCCCCCAATCCCTCGACGTCCATCGCCTCTCGCCGCGCGAAGTGCGCGATCCACCCCTTCACCTGGTCCGGGCAGCGCTCGTTCGGGCAGCGGAGGATGACCTCCCCCTCCGGCAGCACGAGCTTCGTCCCGCAGCAGGGGCACTCCGATGGCATCCGGAACGCCTTCTCCTCCCCCGTCCGCTTCTCCAACACCGGCCCCACAATCTCCGGAATCACGTCCCCGGCGCGATGCAGGACCACATGGTCCCCGATCTTGATCCCCTTCCGCTCCACCTCCTCCTGGTTGTGAAGCGTCGCGCTGGAGACCTCCACGCCCCCCACCTGGACCGGGTCGAGGACGGCGACCGGGGTGATCGCCCCCGTGCGACCGACCTGGACCACGATGTCCCTGAGCCGCGTGACCGCGTCCCGGGGGGGGAACTTGTACGCGACCGCCCAGCGAGGGCTCCGGGCCGTCTCCCCCAGCTCCTCGCGAAGCGCCAGGTCGTCCACCTTCACGACGAGGCCGTCGATCTCGTACGGCATCTCGTCGCGCTTCTCCATCATCTCCTTGTAGAAGCCCTGCACGCCCTCGAGCGAATCGAACGTCCTCAACGCCTTCGCGGTCGTGCGGAGGCCGAGCTTCTCGAGCCGCTTCATCGCCTCGCTGTGCGTCTTGAAATCGATCCCGGCCGACACGCCGAGCCCGTGGATCATGATCTCGAGGGGCCTCGTCGCGGTGATCCGCGGATCGAGCTGTTTCAGGCTCCCGGCGGTGGTGTTGCGCGCATTCGCGTACGACTTCTCGCCCGCCTCCCGCATGCGGCGGTTCAGCTCCTGGAACCCCGCCGTCTCCATGTAGACCTCGCCGCGCACCTCGACGAGCGCGGGGGGCTTTTCCCCGACGAGCCGCGGCATCACGGACCGGAGCGTGCGGAGGTTCTGCGTGACGTCTTCGCCTTTCCAGCCGTCCCCGCGCGTGGAACCCGCCTTGAGGAGGCCCTCCTCGTAGACCAGCTCCACGGAGACGCCGTCGACCTTGGGCTCGACGACGTAGGTCGCCGCGGCGCGGCGGCCGAGCGCCTTCCACATCCGCTCGTCCCACTCCCGCAGCTCCTCCTCGGAGAGGATGTTGTCGAGGGAGAGCATCTGGCGGGTGTGGCGGATCGAGGAGAACTCCGCGAGCGGCGTGTCGCCCACGCGCCGGGTCGGGGAGTCCGGGGTGACGAGATCCGGGTGCTCCTTCTCGAGCGCCACGAGCTCGCGGTAGAGCGCGTCGTACTCCG
>CAZYRM010000663.1:0-1502 GCA_964649705.1 uncultured Planctomycetia bacterium | reverse complement strand
GCCGTACCCGACCGCGAACGCGACGGGCCGCGGCACGCCGACGCCCGCCCCCTCGGCGGCGAGGAGCGCGGACGCCTCGCGCACGGCCCTCGATCGGAGCTGGTCGAGGAGGCGCTGGACGCCCTCGTTTCTGAGGAAGAGCTTCGCGAACCCGCCCACCCCGCCCGGGAGGGGGAGGGAGACGAGACGGCGCGAGCGGTTCTCGCGGAGGATCGCCGCGCCGGGAAGGCCCGCGATGCGCTCGACGGCATCCGAGAAGAGCGGCGCGAGCGCGGCCGCGCGGTCGGGAGCGAACCACCACGTCGCCGCGGCGCCCTCCACCCGCCGATAGTCCGAGATCCGCGTCATCGTTTGCCGCCGCGCGCCTGCGCGATCTCCCCGTAGATCGCGATCGTCCTCGCGATGTTCGCGTCGATCGTGTGTCGGCAGGCCAGGTCCCTGGCAAGCGGCGCCACGCGGGCCCGCTCGGAGGCCGAAAGGAACGGCCGCAGCTTCCCCGCCAGCTCGGAGGCGCTCCCGTGGTCCTCGAGGATCGCGCCGTGCTCGCCCGGCGTCATCACCTCGCTCGCGCCGGACATGCGGCCCACGACGACGGGCAGCCCGGTCGCCCAGGCCTCGAGGCAGACCGTCCCGAACGGCTCGTAGCGAGTCGGCAGGACGAACACGTCCGACATCGCGTACAGATCCGCGAGGTCGCGCCTCGGCCCCAGGAACCAGACCTTCTCCTCGAGCGACCGCTTCCGGACCTGTCGCCGGTACGCGCCCTCGCTCCCCTTCCCGACGACGAAGAGGCGGACGGGGGCCTCCCCCGCCAGCTCCGCGAGGGCGTCGATGAGCGTGTCGAGCCCCTTGCGATGGAAGCCGCTCCCGACGAAGAGGAAGGCGACCTCGTCGTCGCGGAGGTTGTGGCGCCTGCGGAACGGCTCGCGCGAGCGCTCCCGGTTCCTCGGGTGGAATGCCTCCACGTCGACGCCGTTGTAGATGACCTCGATCTCGCCCGCGGGGATGCCGTAGTGCTCCTCCACGTCGCGCGCGCAGAGGCGGGAGATGGCGGTGAACCGGCGTCCGGTCCCGCGGCGGAAGACCTGGTCCTCAATCCGGTCGATCACCCAATTCCTCGGGTCGACGCGCTGCCAGAGGCCGAGCCACCCGCCGGGCGACTCGGCGCGCATGCGCGCGAGGTAGGCGCGGTGCACGCCCCCGCCGACGCGGTAGAGGTCGTGGACGGTGGTGCGGCCGAACCCGTGGACGACGTCAAACTCCGAGGCCCCCTCGGTGACCAGCCGGTCGGCGTTCCGCGCGAACGAGGCGATCTTGAGCGCGTTGTGCCAGCGGACGACGGGGACCTCGCGGAGGCGGATCCCCTCGGTCCCGTCCGACTCGCCGCGGTGGCAGACGACGTGGGCCTCGTGGCCCGCGCGAGCGATGCCGTGGGCGAGCTCCCAGGCGTACCGCTCGACGCCGCCGGCGTGCGGGCCGAACCGCGGGAGGACGAGGGCGAT
>CAZYRM010000662.1:0-1514 GCA_964649705.1 uncultured Planctomycetia bacterium | reverse complement strand
GGGGCGTACCAGTTCGTCGGGCGCTTCCAGAGGGCGACCTCGGCGACGAACCGGATCCCGCAGAAGCAGTTCCCCTTCAACCAGCCCGTGACGATCGCGTCGATCGCCTACACCGACTACCGCCGCTACCTGGAGCAGCCCCCGACCAACGCGATCGTCGACACGGGCCGCTGCATCGTGTCGTGGAAGAGGAGCGGCGAGGCCCTCTCGACGTTCGACAGCCGCATCCTCCCGGGGAACGGCGCGGCCGTCCGCCCCGACCCGAACGCCCAGGTGACGCTCGCGCCGAACGAGACGCTCGACTACCGCGTCCGCTTCGACAACAGCAGGGCCTCGCGGAGCGGCGGGAACTTCCTCCAAGGGTCGGTCACCCCGTACTTCGACGAGATCACCGTCACGTTCACGACCAGTCCGAGATTCCTCTTCTGGTCCACGAACTACGATTAGACCGATCGAGCGGCCCGACTCGGACCCCTCGGCACGACGCGCGCGCCGGGGGGTTTCGTGTTGACACCCTCCCGGGCGGCCCGTAGCATCGCCCCCTCGATCGCACCGGAGCCTCGCCTATGCGCTTCCTCCCCCTCGTCCTCTCCACGCTCCTCGTCGCCGCCGCGGACGCCAGGGACTACCCGCGCCTGACCGTCGACGCCGTCCCCAGCTTCACGAACGACGGCGTGGAGTTCGTCTTCTCCGGCGAGGCCGACTACCCCGACGGGACGGTCATCGTCTGCGGCGTCGAGTTCATGGGCGAGGTCGCCCAGGACGCCTGGTGCCGCGGGAAGGTCGTGAAGGGGACGTTCTCCGCGACGTCGAACACGATCCCGTCGACTCGGCGCGTCTTCGCCGGCGGGTCGAGCCTCCTCGGGCCGGACGACGTCGTCGACTGGGTCGCCTTCCTCCAGCAGGTCTCGGACGAGGGCCAGGCGGACGCCCCCGGGCCGTCGAAGCGGATCTGGAGCCTCCTCGACGACGAGATGCGCAAGGAGATCCCGAAGACGCTCAAGGGGAGCGGCCCGGAGGGCTCGACGCTCGCCTCCATCATCGCGGCGCTCAACAAGGTCCTCCAGCGCTCCGACTTCCACACCCCCGAGGACTTCTCGAGCGTCGGCCTGAACGCCGAGGGAGCGAGGCTCCTCGAGAAGAAGGCGTCCGAGCGGACCGTGTGGGAGAACGAGAGGCTCAACAGACTCTTCCTCGAGGCCGTATGGGACGACGGCGTCCTCCGACGCGCCCCGGAGGCCCCCTACCATGCGGTCGCGATCTTCGAGTGGAAGAAGCAGGACGAGGACGTCTTCCCGCGGATCGTCAACGACCCGCGCCTGAAGGGGGTCCGGGAGGTGCCGAAGGTCGTCGCGACGTTCGCTGTCGGCACGCGCGACCAGGAGACCGCCGAGAACACGGAGATCGCCGAGCGGCTGAGGTACTTCCTGGAGCCGTTCTATCGTGGCGACGCGTCCTCGAAGGACGAGGGGTTCGTCGAGGAGATCGAGGAGAAGTACGCCGCGGCGAAGTCC
>CAZYRM010000661.1:0-1516 GCA_964649705.1 uncultured Planctomycetia bacterium | reverse complement strand
CCGCGCCGCCCAAGCTCGCGAAGGTCGAGAAGGGGGAGGTCGAGGTCCTGGTCGTCGCCAACGGCGTCGTCCGTCCGCGTGCATCGATCGAGGTGAAGTCGAAGGCGAGCGGCCGGGTCGTCTCGTATCAGTACGGCGAGGGGAGCCCCGTGACCAAGGGGAAGCTCCTCGTCGAGCTGGACAAGGCGACCGAGCAGAGAAACGTCCAGAAGGAGGAGATCTCCCTCAGGACGTCGGAGGCCAAGCTCCGCCAGGCCGAGGCGGACGCGCAGGTCCTGAGGTCCGAGCTCCAGAAGGCGCTCAGCAACGCCGAGGCGGAGCTGGACTCCGCGACGATGGAGCGGCAGACGCTCGAGGAGCGCCTGCGTCGGCTGCGCGAGCTGTACGACCAGAAGCTCGCCTCGCGGGAGGAACTGGAGACCTCCGAGAACGCGCTCAAGGCCGCCCAGTCCCGGGAACGGCAGGCCCAGGCGAACAAGGCGTACGCGAAGGACCAGGAGCACGCGCTCGCGAAGAAGCAGTCGGAGGTCGACCTCGCGAAGGCCGAGGTGGAGAGGCAGCAGCTCCTCGTCGAGGAGGCGAAGGAACGGCTCGCCGACACGAAGGTCCCCTCGCCGATGGACGGGATCCTGATCCAGAAGAGCGTCGACGAGGGGCAGATCATCTCCTCGGGCGTGAGCGCGGTCTCGGGAGGGACGGTCCTCGGGATCGTCGCGGACCTGTCCCGGCTGTACGTCGAGGCCTCCGTCGACGAGACGGACATCGGGAAAGTGAAGATCGACGACCTCGCGACGGTGACCGCGGACTCGTTCCCGAAGGACACCTTCACGGGCAAGGTCGTTCACATCGCCCCGCAGGGAGAGGTGGAGGCGAACATCACGATCTTCAAGGTGCTCGTCCTGCTGGACGACTCCGCGCGAGAGAGGCTGCGTCCGATGATGTCCGCCAAGGTCGAGGTCCGCGTGGAGGTCAAGAAGGACGTCCTTCGGGTCCCGAGCGACGCGGTGCACGACGAGGACAAGGGATCGGTCGTCTACGTCCCCGAGGCGGGGCGTCCGAAGGCCATCCAGGTGAAGACGGGCCTCGACAATGGGGTGTGGGCGGAGCTGGTCGAGGGACCCGCGGAGGGTCAGGAGGTCTACGTCGGACCGCTTCCGGGCGATGAGAAGGACGCGCAGAAGGGCTCCGGAATGGGCCCCTTCGGCTCGCGACGGAGGTGACGCGGCCATGCTGATCCGCGTCGATGGCGTAGGGAAGACCTACACGCTGGGGAGCGTCCCTGTGGCCGCCCTGGCAGGCGTCTCGTTCGCGGTCGAGGCGGGGGAGTTCGTCTCGATCATGGGGCCATCGGGGAGCGGGAAGAGCACGCTCATGAACCTGATCGGGCTCCTCGACGTGCCGAGCGAGGGGAAGTACTGGCTCGAGGGGACGGAGGTGAGCGGGCTGACGGACGACCGCCTGGCGGAGATCCGGAACCGGAGGATCGGGTTCGTCTTCCAGAACTTCCAGCTCCTGC
>CAZYRM010000660.1:0-1521 GCA_964649705.1 uncultured Planctomycetia bacterium | reverse complement strand
AGGTCGAGGCGCTCCCGCTGGGGGAGCAGTCGTACAAGGGGTTCAGCGAGCCGATTCCGGTCTTCGAGGTGCGGTCGGTGCGTCCCAGCGCCGCGCCTCAACCGGCCGGAAGCCGCTCCTGAGCCGCCGGAGAGGGTAGGGTGTCGTGATCAGGTTCTCCATCTGCGCGCTGGCGATCGCCGGCGCCGCCTGGGCCCAGTCGTACACGGGGGAGCAGCCCTCCACGCCGTACGGCGGCGGGGAGTCGTACGCCTCCGGCGAGTCGACCTTCCTGACAGAGGAGGACGACACGGGGTTCCTCGGGCTGGACGGGCTCGACCTCCGCGTGCGGAGCGACAACGAGCTCTTCGAGATGGCGTTCTCGGGGAGGGTGGACCTGACGTTCTACGGCCTCCCGGGGGACGCCCCCGGCCTGCTGGGGCACGATCACCCGTTCGTGTCGGACAAGGCGGACCTGTTCATCGACACGTGGATCGGGGACGTCGTCTACATCTTTGTGGACGGCCGCACGGACCGGGGCGAGAACTCCTCGGACGACTCCCAGGTCGCTCGGATGGAGCAGTACTTCATCCGCTTGTCCTACCCCGGCGACTTCGACCTGTCGGTGCAGTTCGGGAAGTTCCCCGGGCCGATCGGGAACTTCATCCCGAGGCACGACACGGCGAACGACAACCTGCTCAGGCCGCCGGTCGTGTACGACCACCCGTCTCGCCTGGGGTGGAAGCGTCCGCCCCCGTCGAACACGGCGCTCATTGCGCGGCGCGACCGGCCGCACCACTGGAACCAGGGCGTGACGCACATCTGGCAGGCGTACTACGCGACGGGCGGAGCGATGTTCGGGAGCTGGGAGTTCCTGAACTGGCGGTTTGGCGCGATGAACACGGCGCCTGGAGACCTGCCCGAGAGCTGGAAGGTCTCGTTCGAGGACCACCACGACAAGTTCAACTACATGGGTCGCCTCGGCGCGGTCCCGCTGTTCGGCCTGGAGGTGGGGCTGAACGTCTCGCGCGGGCCGTACCTGGACCGGGACGCGGAGGACCGCCTTGCCGGGAAGTCGAGGACGGACTTCGACCAGATCCTGTACGGCATCGACGCGCAGTACACGATGGGGGACCTGGACCTCTACTTCGAGGCGTACCGGAGCGAGTGGGAGGCGCACAACATCGACGGCGACCTGATCTCGTACGCGTGGTATCTGGAGGCGAAGTACACCTTCGTGCCGGGCCTCTACGGCGCGGCGAGGTTCGGGCGGGTCACGTACAACTCGATTCGGGACGCGGACGGGGAGAAGAGGACGTGGGACCGCGACCTCGATCGCATCGAGATCGGGGCGGGGTACTGGCTGAAGAAGAACCTGCTCCTTCGCGCGGGGATGGAGTGGAACGTGACGGAGGCGGCGGAGGACCCCGACGACGACGCCTACATGCTGGGCTTGACGCTTACTTTCTGATCCTGCAACGCTGGTGACCATGAGGGTCGGTGGCGGTGGCGTGCTCGTAATCGGGCTCGAAATCGTTCTCG
>CAZYRM010000659.1:0-1523 GCA_964649705.1 uncultured Planctomycetia bacterium | reverse complement strand
AGAAGGTGAACACGCCGTGTCCGCCGCCCCACTTCGCGTCCTCGTACGAGTACTGGTTCGCGGAGCAACTGGAGAGGACCGCGACCCCGTCCCTCGCCTCACCAAGCCGCTTGAGGAGGTGGGGCGTCAACTCGGAGTCGCCGCGGCGCGCGACGGCGACGCCGCCGCCGAGCGACCCCGCGTGGCAGGCGTCGAGGAGGAGGACGACCTTCCTCGCGCTGGACGTCCGGATCTGCTTCTCGAGCGTGGCCTGCTCGAAGCCCGTGCCGAGCACCTTGCTCTTCCTCGCGTCCTGGAACAGGAGGTAGAGCTCCTCCCCGGTCTTCGGGTCCGGCACGCCGTGCACGGCGAGGTAGATGATCACCGCGTCCTCCGGGGCCGCGCGCGTCAGTGTGTCGTCGAGGGCGGAGATGAACGCCTCGCGCGTCGCCTGGACCCCCAGAAGCGCCTTCATCCGCTCGGGCTGGACGCCCACGTTCTTCCCTCGCAGGAGTTCCGCCATCGCCGCGGCGTCACGTTCCGCAAAGGCGAGGTCCCTGATGTCCGGGTCGGCGTAGTCGCTCACGCCCGCCACGACCGCCCAGATCCGCGGGAGGGCCGTGATCGGCTGCCCGGGCGGGTCGCAGGCCACCTTCACCGTCTGCACGTCGCCGCTGCCGTCCTTCTCCGAGATGCGCACGAGGATCACGTTCTCGCCGCGCGAGAGCGGGACGTCCACGGACAGCTTGCGGGAGTTCCGGTCGTTCGGGTCGTTCGCGAGGGGCGCGACGCCTCCGATTCCGCGATCGCTCAGGAAGACGCGCGACCCGTTCACCTCGACGTTCACCTCCCCGTCCCCGCTACGAAAGCGGATCACGGCGGACAGGCGGATGGCGCCCGACTTGACCACCTCCCCCTCGAGGGGGCTCGTGATGGTGATCCGCCCGTCCGAGCTGCGAGCGACGACGGGGGACGGGGAGGGCGTGTCGCGCCACGTGGACGGAACCACGCCCACCTCTCCCGCCGTCGGCACGGGCCAGATCACGATCGTGCGCCCGCTTGCGACCGCAAGATCGAGGCCGTTTGGGGAGAAGGCGACCGGAAGCGGCGCCCCCGCGTCGAGGTCGCCCAACGGGTGCCGTCCCGTCTCCTCCCCGCTCGCGACGTCCCACACCGAGAGAGCCCCGGACGCGTGCTCGGACCCCGCCACCGTCTGGGTGACCCGTCCTCCGGAGGCGACGAGGTCCGCTCGCGGGCTGAACGCGACCGACATCGCGTCGGTCGGCTTCCGCTCCGCCCGCGACAACAGGATCCCCTTCACGGCCCACGTCCCCGTGTCCCAGAGCCGCACGCCGTCGGCCCCGGCGGTCGCCATCCGCTCGCCGTCCCCGCTCAGCGCGACGGCCTTCACGGCCTGCGCGTGCTCGGTCAGCGTGGCGACGGCCCTCCCGTCCGCGACATCCCAGACGCGCACTGCGTGGTCGTCGCTCGCGGAGACGAGCCACCTCCCGCGCGGGTCGAAGGCGAGCGAGTTGATCCGGTCC
>CAZYRM010000658.1:0-1532 GCA_964649705.1 uncultured Planctomycetia bacterium | reverse complement strand
TCCTCGCCGAGCTGGGGCGCGGCGGGATGGGCGTCGTCTACCGGGCGCGCGACAAGACGCTCGGCCGCGACGTGGCCGTCAAAGTCCTCTCCACGATGGGCGTCCCCGAGGAGGTCCTCGATCGGTTCCAGCGCGAGGCCCGCGCCGCCGCCGTTCTCGACCACCCCCACATCGTGAAGGTTCTCGACGTGGGGGAGCTCCCCTCCGAGGACGCCCGGGGGCGCGGGAGGCCGTTCTACGCGATGGAGCTCCTCCACGGAGAGGACCTCGCCCACGCGATCGGGACGAACCAGCTCCCGCCGCGCATCGCCGTCGAGGTCGTCCGCCAGATCGCCTCCGCGCTCGGGTACGCCCATCAGAAGGGCGTCCTCCACCGGGACGTGAAGCCGGCGAACATCTGGCTCCTCCGGAATCCGGGGGGCGGCACCACCGTCCCCGCCGGGTCGACGACGGAGGCCACGTGGCACGTCCACGCCCTGCTCCTTGACTTCGGCCTGGCGAGACTTCTCGACAAGGGCGTCGCCCAGACGACAGGGTCGGAAGGACTCGGCGGATGGCTGACGCTCACCGAGAGCGGTCAGCTCCTGGGGACCCCGGTCTACATGTCCCCCGAGCAGGTCCGAGGCGCGCACGACGTAGACGGGCGGGCCGACGTCTACTCGCTCGGCGCCACCCTCTACCACGCGCTCACGGGCCGGCCGCCCTTCACGGGGCCGACGCTCACGTACCTGCTCGACGCGGTGCGGAGGGACGACCCGGTCCCCCCGCGCAAGCTCAATCCCGCGGTCCCGAGGGACCTCGACACCCTCTGCCTCGCCTGCCTCGCGAAGGACCCCTCTCGGCGCTACAAGACGGCCGAGGACCTGGCGGAGGACTGCCGCCGCTTCCTCGCCGGGGAGTCGCTCCTCGCGAGGCCGCCGGGGCCAGCGGAGCGGGGAATGCGCTGGGCGAAGCGGAGGCCCATCCGCGCCGCGCTCCTCGCGGCGGCGATCATCCTGGGGTCGGGCGTCGGGTTCCGCTACCTGGGGCCCGCGCGGATGACAGTGCGGACCGTCCCGGAGGGCGCGCGGGTCACCGTGAACGACCGCCCCATCGGCGACGGGCGCTGGATCTGGCCGTTCGGGTCACTCCGGGTGAGGGTCGAGGCGGAGGGCTTCGAGTCGAAGGACGTCATCGTCGAGCTGCCCCCGGGGACGCAGTGCGACCTCGGGACGGTGGTCCTGATCCCCGATCACGGCTTCGCGGAGATCACGAGCGATCCGCCCGGCGCGGAGGTCTCGATCGACGGCGTGCCGACGAATCAGAGGACGCCGGTTTCGGGGCTGCGGTTGAGGAACGGCCTGCACCGGCTGGACCTGACGTGGCCGGATCGTTCCCCTCGGGTGGACGTCATCGAGATCCGGCCGGGACAGACGACGATCCGGTAGCAGTTACTCGATGGTTCAGGCGTGGGGAAGACTCCCGGCATCATCCAGGCCAGGAGCGCGTCTCGCCAACAAGTCCCAAGACTCAATGACCAACTCTCACGCAAG
>CAZYRM010000657.1:0-1533 GCA_964649705.1 uncultured Planctomycetia bacterium | reverse complement strand
AAGTCGCCAAGGCCGCTCGCAAGCGCGGCCTGGAAGGAGTGGCACACCTGACCGGACGATCCTGACGCTCCACGAGGATCCCGACCGAGGACACTCTGCCTCGATCACCCCGGATTCGCCGCTTGAGGCCACCGCGGGCAGCCTCTCGGCGTGATCCCGACCTCTCGACACGCCTCTCGCCCCCGCTCAGGCCCCCCGCCCCACCTCCCAACCCCGCCTCGCCCGCCCCCACGGCGCGCTCACGTGTGTGGGCGCCCTTCGGGCTTTCGCCGCAGGTAGGCGGCCCGCCGATAGGACTATCGTCATGGGCGCGTACTCATATAATGTGCACATGCGGCGTCAAGAACACTCCGCGCCGATCCTCCCGGGCGAAGGCTCGCGCGCGCGGCCGTCGGCAGCTAACGAACAGGACCGGGTTCGCCGCTTGAGGGAGATGGACACCATGAAACGACGTGTGCTGGGCCGCTACCTCGTCATCGACCCGAAGATCTGCCACGGGAAGATGACCTTCCGCGGCACGCGGATCTTCGTCTCCGACATCCTCGAAGACGTCGCCCTGGGTCTGGACTGGGGCGTCATCGTGGAGAAGTGGGACCGGGCCTTTCCCAAGGCCGCCATCGCGGAGGCCGTCCGCCTGGCCTCCGAGAGGCTGCTCTCCGAGGAGGAGGCCTCCGCGGCGCAGGCGACCCGTTCGTGATCGTCCTTGACGAGAACATCGACGCCGATCAGCGAGAGAGTCTGCGACGACGACGCCTCCACGTGCAGCAAATCGGCCGAGACGTGAGCCGACGCGGCACCCAGGACCCGGACATCTTCCCCCTCTTGCAGCGACTCTCCCGCCCGACCTTCTTTACGCGAGACCTCAGACTCCACTCCCGACACCTCTGCCACCCCCGTTATGGTGTCGTCGTGCTCGCCGTGGACAAGTCGGAGGTCGCGGCCTTCGTCCGCCGCGTCCTCGCGCACCCGGCCTTCGCCCAGGCAAGGAACCGCATGGGCAAGGTGGTCCTTGCCTCCCACGACGGGCTGCGCTACTGGCGGCTCCACACAACCGCGGAAGAGAGGCTCCCCTGGCGCCCCTGACCAGCTCACCGCGAGGGGTTCAGGCGGCTCCAACGAATGTCACGCAACCATCCCATATCGGACATTCGCCCCCTTCCCGGCTCTCTCCGCGACGGGTCGCCCGGTGATGGCTTTCCCATCACACGCGCCGCCGACCGTCGCCATTTCCAGCAGCGTCGAGGACCCCGCCTGACATCACACGCCCTCCCCGCAGCCCAATCCTCCGGCACCAAGAGACTTCCGGAGGACGTGGAAGCGTACTCTCGCGGCCGCCTGTGGCATTCCCCATGCACCTTCGGCAGCACGTCCGCCGTCGGAGGTCCGCCTCGTGGCGTCCCGTCCCCGCTGCTTCCGAGCCCAGGAGCCCGTCGGAATCGAGCTACGCTGCGCGTGGCGCGTGAAGCTCTTGAACGACCGGGTCATTGCGGAGGAGCTCCAGCGCCTCATCGCTTTCGAAGCGGCCCGGTGCCA
>CAZYRM010000656.1:0-1537 GCA_964649705.1 uncultured Planctomycetia bacterium | reverse complement strand
CTCGTCTTCGGGGGCGCGGCGCAGAACACGCTCCTCGGGTTCGTGTGCGGGAAGTACAGGCGGTGCGACCGCGAGGTCGGCGGACGGCGCCTCTCCACGTTGACCGTCGCGGAGCTGCCGGACAAGGTGCGCGACCTCGCCTTCGAGCAGACGGGCGACCTGTTCACGTACTACGAGTTGATGTACGGCGACCCCGAGGTGAAGGACTTCACGCTGGTCGAGATGCCCCCCGACAACCCGTCGCGGCCGCACAATGCGAGGACGTTCGCGATCCTGACGAAACACGACTGGGTCTGCGCGGGGTCGGAGACGGCGAGGTCGGTCTGGTACGGGTCTCTCTCCCATGAGGTCGCGCACTGCTGGTTCGGGCACCTGGTTCCGAGCGACGTCCTGGGCCGCGGGGGGAACTGGCTGCGCGAGGGGCTGGCGGAGTACTCGTCGTACCTGGCGCTCGAGAAGAAGTTCGGGCCGGGGTCGTGGATCTTCCGCCGGGCGCTGTCGACGTACCTCGGGGACATGGCCGCGTTCGGGGACCGCGAGCCTCCGCTCCGCGAGATGACCTACGCGCTGGATCGGGACACGTCGTACGAGAAGGGGGCGTGGGTGTTCCGCATGCTGCGCCACGAGGCGGGCGCGGAGCCGTTCGACCGCGCGCTCGCGCGGTACGTCGCCGAGAAGCGGGGCGGCTTCGCCACGGACTCGGACTTCCGTGCGCTGATCGAGAAGGAGAGCGGGCAGGACATGAAACCGTTCTTCGCTGCCTGGGAGGAAGGGACGGGGAGGCTCGACCTCGCCGTCGTCGGTGCTCCGACCCGGCTGGCCGACGGGAGGTGGACCGTTCGCGCGGAGCCGCGAGGGACGCTTCGTCGGGCCGCGCGCGTCGAGGTGAGGTGGAGGACGGAGGCCGGCAAGGAGGGGGCGTGCGAGGTGGAGGTGCCCGCGGAGGGAGGGGACCTGGTCCTCCCCTGCGACGGCGCCCCTGCCGCGGTCGAGGTCGACGCTCGGAACGACTATCTCGACGTGGACCCGTGGAACAACACGTGGCCGGCTCGGGTCCGTTGCGGCTTCTCGGCGATCTTCGCCCTGGCGCCGCGCCCCGTGGCGTGGGTCTCGTCGGTGGCGGACGGCTCCCCCGCGGCGGAGGCGGGCCTGCGCGAGGGGGACTGGATCACGTCCACGGACGGGCGCGAGATCGCCTCTCCCGACGACCTGCCGAAGGCGCTCTGGGACCTCCGCGAGGGAGGCTCGCTCCGCCTCGGCGTGCGTCGCGGGGAGGATCACGTCGAGGTCGTCCTGGAGTAGAGCTCGGAACAGGCGGCGATTCCGAGCGGTTGAATTCACCACAGAGGGACGGAGGGCACGGAGATGCTGCCGTCCGTTCCAGCGTGCTTGGACAACGCGGCGGCCGCGGCGCCGAGGAGACGCGGGGCCCCGGGCGGCGGGGCGGGGGGGGGGGGGGGCGCCGGGGGCGGGGCCGGCGCGGGCGGCGGCGGCCGCCGAGGCCATGGGGCATGCCGCTGACGCGTTGACCGCCCTC
>CAZYRM010000655.1:0-1537 GCA_964649705.1 uncultured Planctomycetia bacterium | reverse complement strand
TCACCGCGCAGAACTTGTACTCGGGGATCTTCGCCGCCGGGTCGAGCGCGTCGATGGTCAGGAGGTTCGCGGCCGCCTCCTTGAAGTGGAACGGGATGAATACGCACCCCCTCGCCACTCGGGGTGTCCCGTAGACCGCCAGCTCGATCGACCCCCTCCGCGACGACACCCTCCCGTGCTGCCCGTCCGCGAGCCCCACGGCCGCCAGGTCGTCCGGGTGCATCTGCGCGAAGGCCTCCGGCGAGATCTCGTCGAGCGCCTTCGACCTCCGCGTCATCGTCCCCGTGTGCCAGTGCTCGAGGACGCGCCCCGTGTTGAGCACGTACGGGTACGCCGGGTCGGGGAGCTCCCTCGCTGGCGCGAACTCCACCGGCGTCAGCACGCCCTTGCCGATCGGGAAGCTCTTCTCGTACAGGATGGGCAGCCCCGGGTCGTCGGGCGACGTGCAGGGCCAGTGCAGGTTCCCCTCGCGTCGGATCCGCTCCCACGAGAGCCCCGCGAAGATCGGCATGCACTTCGCTAGCTCGTCGAAGATCGCCGAGGCGTCCGGGTACGCCATCGGGAACCCCATCCGCGTCGACAGGTCGCAGAGGATCTCCCAGTCCGAGCGGCACTCCCCCGGCGGGTCGATCGCCTTCGCCGCGATCGCGACGCGGCGGTCGGTGTTCACGTACGTCCCCTCGCGCTCGGGGTAGGCCGCCGCGGGCAGCAGTACGTCGGCGACTTCGGCCGTTTCGGTCGGGAAGATGTCCTGGACGACGAGGAACGGGATCCGGGTCAACGCCTCGCGCACCTTGCTCACGTTCGGGTCGGACAGGAACGGGTTCTCCCCCATGATGTACATCGCGCGGATGTGGCCCTCGTGGACGGCGTCCATGATCTCGACCACGGTCAGGCCCGCCTTGCGCGGCATCGGGCGTCCCCAGAACCGCTCGAAGCTCGCGATGACGCCCGGGTCCTCGGCCTTCTGGTAGCCGGGGTAGTACATCGGCAGGCACCCGACGTCGCTGACCCCTTGCACGTTGTTCTGCCCCCGGAGCGGGTTCAAGCCCGTCCCCGGGCGCCCCACGTGCCCGCACAACAAGACGAGATTGATGAGCGCGAAGCTGTTGTCGGTCCCCGTCGTGTGCTGGCTGATCCCCATCCCCCAGAAGACCGCCGCGTTCTTCGCCTTGGCGAAGGCGTGGGTCGCCTCCACCAGCAGGCGCGACGGGACCCCGCTGATCTTCTCGACCATTTCGGGCGTGTACGGCGCGACGGCCTTCTCGACCTGCGCGTATCCGACGCAGCGCTCCTCGATGAACCGGCGGTTCGCCAGGCCGTCCCGGATCACGACGTGGCACATCCCGTTCAGGACCGCCACGTCGGTCCCCGGACGCATCTGGACGTGGTACTTCGCGTGCTTCCAGAGGTCGATCCGCCTGGGGTCGATCAGGATGAGCGTGGAGCCCTTCTTCGCCGCCTGCTTCACGAAGCTCGCGATCACCGGGTGGTTCTCGGTCGTGTTCGAGCCGATCACGATCATCGCGTCGGCGAA
>CAZYRM010000654.1:0-1541 GCA_964649705.1 uncultured Planctomycetia bacterium | reverse complement strand
GCGTCGAGGGCCTTCGCGTTGTACCTCGTGTACGCCATCGCGAAGAACGGCTCGATCCCGCCGCCCTGCAGGCCCGCGGCAATGGCGATCGTCCCCGTCGGGGCAATCGTCGTGCGCGCGCAGTTCCTCGGCCGGCCCTTCGCCCACGGGCGGTGGTGCGGGCCGTGCTCGTCGTAAATCGAGTTGCGGAAGTTCGGGAAGAGGCCACGCTCCTTCGCCAGCTCCTCGCTCGCCTCGAGCGACTTGTCGTTGATGAAGCGCATCACCTCCTCGCCCTTCGCCAGCGCCTCGGGCGAGTCGTACGGGATCCCGAGCTGGGCGAGCATTTCCGCCCACCCCATCACGCCGAGGCCGATCCTGCGGTTCCCCTTCGCGATCTTCTCGATCTCGGGGATCGGGTAGTTGTTCACCTCGATCACGTCGTCGAGGAACCGGATGGAGAGCTTCGTCACGCGCTCCAGGTGCGCCCAGTCGACCTGCCCGTCCTTGACGAACTTCGAGAGCGAAATCGAGCCGAGGTTGCACGGCTCGTACGGCAGGAGCGGCTGCTCGCCGCACGGGTTCGTCGCCTCGATCTGGCCGAGCGCGGGCGTCGGGTTGGAGAAGCTGTTGTTGATCCGATCGAGGAAGATCACGCCCGGGTCGCCCGTCTTCCAGGCGTTCTCGCAGATGAGCTGGAACACCTCGCGGGCGCGGACGGGCCTGACGACCTGCTTGTTCCGGGGGTTGAGGAGATCGACCTCGCGGTCGTCGCGGACCGCCTCCATGAACTTCGAGTCGACCGCCACGGAGATATTGAAGTTCTCCAGGCGGCCCTCGACGCTCTTCGCCGTGATGAAGTCGAAGATGTCCGGGTGCCAGTAGGGCAGGATCCCCATGTTCGCGCCGCGGCGCGTCCCGCCCTGCTTGATCTCCTCCGTGGTGTGGTTGATGATCAGGAGCGGGCTGATCGCGCCGCTCGCCACGCCCTGCGTGCTCTTCACCACGTCCCCGTGCGGGCGGACGCGGCAGGTCGAGAACCCGGTGCCGCCGCCGCTCTTGTGGATCTGCATCGTGTTCTTCACCGTGTCGCCCCAGCCGTCGATCGAGTCGTCGATCGGCAGGACGTAGCACGCGGAGAGCTGCTGCAGCTCGCGGCCCGCGTTCATGAGCGTCGGCGAGTTCGGCAGGAACTCGAACCGCGCGAGCATCTGGTAGTACTTCTGGCCCACCTCCTCGACCAGCTTCCTCCCGCGCGCGTGCGTGTCGGCGAGGCGGTTGAGGTTCTGGATGAAGTGCCGGTGGTTCGCGTCCTGGTCGTTCGAGTTCTTCTGCCCGACGTGCAGGAGGATGAGCTCCGAGCGCTCGCCGGGGGTCGACTCGCTCTGGGTCACCTCGTGGCGGATGCCGCGGAAGACCTCCTCGCGGGGGACGCCGGCGTCGAACAGCAGCTCCGCGAGCGCGATGTTCTTCGCGACGGACCACAGCCAGTCCTCGACGCTCGGGGCGTCGCGGAGGTACTTGTCCTTGATCACCTTCTTCTGGTTCTCGGTCAGGATGAC
>CAZYRM010000653.1:0-1547 GCA_964649705.1 uncultured Planctomycetia bacterium | reverse complement strand
GCGTGCGGCTCGTACCGGTGCGGGTCGGAGAGCCAGTCGAACTCCTCCTGGACCCACTCCACGCGGCCCGTCTCGCGCAGCTCCTCGACGAGGCGGTCGTGCATCGGCAGGAGGTAGCGCACGTCGTCGAGGCCGTACCGGACCTGCCCCCGCGTGAGCGGGCGGCGGAGCCAGTCGGTGAAGGTCTCCTTCTTCTCCAGCTTCACGCCGAGCACGCGGTCGAGGAGGCGCGCGAGCGACTGCTGGTCGCCGTAGCCGACCATCGCGGCCGCGATCTGCGTGTCGAAGATCGGGTGCGGGACGTCGCCCGAGAGCCAGTACGTGACCTCGAGGTCCCCTCGGGCGGCGTGGAGGACCTTGAGCCTCCGATGGTCGAGCAGGATGTCGACCAGCGGGTCGAGGTCCTTCACGGCGAGCGGGTCGACGACCGCGCAGACGCGGTCCGTGGCCACCTGGAGGAGCCCCAGGTGGGGGATGTAGCTCCGCTCCCAGATGTACTCGGTGTCGAAGGCGATCCGGTCGCTGTCGGCGAGGCGCCGGCACAGCTCGCGGAGGGCGACGGGGTCCTCGACGTGCATGTCGTGCGGGCCGAGCCCGTGGGACGACCGGGCGTGGTGCGCCGGCTCGTGGGGCCTCGGGTGATCCGGGTTCGGACTGGCGTGTTCCCTCGGGCTCAGGTGCCGATCCACGCGCCTACTTCCCCCGCATTGCGGCGAGGGCCCCTTCGAGCATCTCTCGGTCCATGTCGAGAAGGACGTTGAACTCGCCCGCCCCCTTCAGCCACTCCCCGCCGTCGATCGTCACGCACTCGCCCGTCACGTACCCCGACTCGTCCGCGAGGAGGTACGCCGCGAGGTTCCCCAGCTCCTCGTGCTTCCCGAACCGCCCGAGCGGGACCTTGTTCTTGAACAGGTCCTCGGCGCCCGGCGGGAAGAGGGCGCCCCACGCCCCCTCCGTCGGGAAGGGGCCCGGGGCGATCGCGTTGACGCGGATCCCGTACCGCGCCCACTCGACCGCGAGCGACCGCGTCATCGCGAGCACTCCCGCCTTCGCCATTGCGGAGGGGACCACGAACGCCGACCCCGTCCAGGCGTACGTCGTGAGGATCGAGAGGATCACGCCGCCGGTCTTCTGCGCGATCATCTGCCTGCCCGCGGCCAGCGTCCCGTGGAACGACCCGCCGAGGACGATCCCGACCACCGCGCTGAAGCCGTTCGGCGTGAGCTTCTCCGTGGGGCAGAGGAAGTTCCCCGCCGCGTTGTTGATGAGCGCATCGAGCCGTCCGAAGCGCTCCACGGCCTGCTTGACCGCGTTCTCGACCTGGGCGAAGTCGCGCACGTCGCAGGCGACCGTGAGGCACGGGGCGCCCTTCGCGCCGATCTCCTTGGCGGCGGCCTCGAGGTGGTCGGGCTTACGGCTCGCGACCACGAGGTTCGCGCCCAGCTCGGCGAGGCGGAGGGCCATCGACTTCCCGAGGCCCGTGCCGCCGCCGGTGACGAGGATCGTCTTGTTTTTCAGGAGGTCGGGTCGAAACACGGCGGCATCTT
>CAZYRM010000652.1:0-1547 GCA_964649705.1 uncultured Planctomycetia bacterium | reverse complement strand
GACGGGTTGTCGTCCATCGAGATCTGGTACTGCGTCGCCCAGGTCATGTTCGCCGCCGCGACGCACCCGGGCGGGCGGATCCACTTCGGCGCGAGGCAGAGCTGACCGTCGAAGTCGCTCGCGGGCGCGTTCGGGGAGCGGCTGTCCCACTGGTCCGGCATGTGCTCGGGGAGGTAGAGGACGCGCATCGTCGGCGCCGTCTGGCTCGCGCTCGTGAAGTCGCGCTCCGTCGTGTGCCTCGCGACGTCGAACACCTGCACCAGCGTGATGACCTCGTGCGTCGCCACGACCTGGTTGTTCCCCACGACGCGGCCCATCGAGGTGATCTCGAACACGCCCATCGGCGTGAAGCAGAACTCCGTCGTGTAGCCCGGGATGCCGCCCGAGAAGTTCGGCGCGAGGTCGCTCTTGTCGACCTGCTTCCACACGAGGGCGTTCGGGTTGAACTTGTTGAAGAGGGTGTTGGGATTCGCGTTCGCCTTGATGATCGCGGCCTGGTCGGGGGAGACGCCGTTCAGGCGGCGCCCCGCGCGGTTCGTGTTCGCGCCGTCGATCCAACTGAAGAGGTCGTCCCAGGAGTCGAACCCGCGCCGCGCGCGCTCCTGGATGATCTGGTCCGCGATGTTGCGGGCCTGGGTCAACGTGATCGGCCCCGGGGAGGGCCGACGCACGCGGTAGGCGTCCTTCGTCCCGCCGCCGCCCGACACCTGGTAGTTCCACGCGAACTCCTCGCAGATGTTCGCGTTGAGGCCGTTCAGCACGGACACGAGGACCGGCCGCTCCGCGGCGTTCATGTTCACGGGCGCCCTGGGCTCCATCCCGTAGCGCAGGTTCCACGGGAACGCGCGGTACTGGTTCTGCGGCCCGGGGAAATACCCCGCGTTCAGCGGCTGCGGGTTCGGGCGGATCGTCCCGAGGTCGACCCACGTGTTGATGCAGACGTAGTCCTTGACCCTGTCGTACTCGACCTGGTTCAGCGCCCCGGCCAGCCCCAGCGTCTTGAGCTCCCCCTTCGTCGCGAAGGGGCGGAGGAGGGCGGTCTTCATCTGCTGGACGCGCGCCCCGAGGCTCGGCACGCCGACCTCGGCGCCGAGGGTGTTGAGCATGAGGATCGAGTTCTGCGTGAGGAGGATCCGCTGCTGCGGATTCCCGTTCGGGTCCTGGACGGGGCCGTTCAGGTAGAGCTGGGACGCCGTGTCGACGGCGCGGACGATGTAGGTGTCGCTGCCGCCCGAGTACGTCGCGGCGAGCTCGCCGGACATGGCCCGGTTCTCCATCGCGCCGTACTGATCATTGTAGATGGGGATCAGCTTCGGCGGGGAGGCGGGGTTCATCGGGTTCGTGAGGATCGCGAAGGAGGGGCGCAGGGCGTTGCGGAGGACGCAGGAGTTCTGGTCGATCCGCCCGTTCCGATTGACGTCCTCCGCGCCGGAGACGGCGTTGTCCATGTTCTGGTCCTCTCCCCAATACCGCCAGGAGAGGTTGGTGTTGAAGGCGTTGCTCAGGAGGAGGTTCCGGAGCTCGATGACGGCCTTGTCGACGCCGGA
>CAZYRM010000651.1:0-1548 GCA_964649705.1 uncultured Planctomycetia bacterium | reverse complement strand
ACGAGGCGGTCAGCCACGCGATGTCGGTCGGGGACATCCTGGCCGAGGTGAACCGCCTGATGCACCGCGGAGACGAGCGTTTCCGCACGCTCCCCGCGACCGCGAAGGAGCTGGAGATGGGCCTGAAGCTCCTGTCCCTCGGCGGGAAAGAGTGGGCCGAGTGGCTGCCGCGTTGGGTCGACGCGCCCTGGACTCGGACGCGCGTCTCCATCCACGTGGTCGGCGCGGACTCCGAGAGCATGGGGCGCCTGGTCGAGGACGTGGAGCGCTACGCGCGCGAAAACCTGGGCGGGTTCGACGTGGAGATGACGGGGCGGAGCGTGATGGCGGGCAAGGCGCTCCAGAAGGTCGTCGACAACATGATCTCGTCCGTCGGCTGGGGCTGCGCGCTCATCTTCCTGATGATGTGGCTCCAGTTCCGCTCGCTGACGGTCGGGCTGCTCAGCATGATCCCGAACCTGATCCCTGTGGCGATCACGGGCGGGATCATGGGGTTCGCGGGGTTCTGGCTCAACTTCTCCACCATGACGATCTTCAGCATCTCGCTCGGGATCGCGGTCAACGACACCATCCACTACCTCGCCCGCTACCGCGAGGAGATCGTCAAGGACGGGGACGGCGTGAAGACGATGCAGCGCGTCCTCATCAGCACGGGGCGGACGATGATCTTCGGCACTGCGCTGCTCGTGGCGGGATTCGCCTCGATCGTGACCTCGAACTTCATGTTTACCCGCAACTTCGGGATCCTGGGCGGGATCACGATGATCACGGCGATGCTCGCCGACCTCTTCCTCACGCCGACGCTCATGCTCGTCTTCCACGCCTGGGAGGCGAAGCGCGAGCCCCCCCTTCCCGGAGACGGCCCGGCCGTGTAGAGTGGCCTGGGTCTTTCCGGCCGGCGGAGGGGGACGAGGGATCGGCGTCCCAGGCCAAAGAGAGGCCGCGAGAGAACAACTGGCGACGATATCAGACATCTGACATATGACATCTGACATCTGATAGGTTCCCGGCAATCTGCCTGATTGGTGGGATTGAGGCATATCTGATGTCAGATGTCTGATGTCAGATGTCTGATATCCGTTCTCACTGGCCCCGACAGCGGCACGCGGCGATTACCGATCTGGAGGCAACGATGGGAAGCGTGAAGCAGGTCCTGACCGGTCTCCTCCTCCTGGCCGCCCTGGCGGGGCTCGCCGTGGTCGCGATGGAGAACCGCTCGCTGCAGGAGCGGGTCGCCGCGCTGGAGAAGGGCGCCTCGACGAGAACGGCCGCGCCGGTCGCCTCGCCGTCGAGCGCCCCGGCGCAGGTGGTGACGCTCCCCGACGGCGGCAACGCGCGGCTGGAGGAGCGGATCGCCGAGATCGAGAAGCGGACGGGCGGCTCGACCGGACCGCTCCCGGTCTCGACCACCGCGGTGGGAGACGTCCTGCCGGCCTCGACGACCGAGGAGGGCGCCGCGGAAGAGACCCCGCCGGTGACCGAGGCGTTCAAGAAGGCGGTCCTCTCGGTGCTCAAGGAGCGCGACGACAAGCAGAAGGAGCGCGACGC
>CAZYRM010000650.1:0-1566 GCA_964649705.1 uncultured Planctomycetia bacterium | reverse complement strand
GATCTCGATGGCGAGCCTCCCGAAGTGGCCGAAGGCCGCCTCGAGCGTCGCCTCCCTCCACGCGACGTCCGCTCCCGGAAACGCGACGCCGAAGTTCTCGCGCGCGATGCGGGTGCGAGAGGAC
Source organism: uncultured Planctomycetia bacterium (assembly GCA_964649705.1). Lineage (GTDB taxonomy): Bacteria > Planctomycetota > MHYJ01 > WSZJ01 > CAZYRM01 > CAZYRM01. The sequence continues at coordinate 1,442 of CAZYRM010000650.1, read as the reverse complement.
CCCAGGCGGTAGAGGAACCTCCCCAGCCCCTCGCCGAACGCGAGCGCCGCGGCGCGCGGGAGCGACATCGCCGCCGTCTCCACGGCGCGGAAGACCGCGTACTCGACGGCGTGGCGGAAGCGCGCCCAGCGCGAGGTGCGTTCCTTCATGTGCGCGCCTTCTGCTCGACGGCGTGGAGGATGGCGTCGCCGAGCTCCTCCTCGCCGGTGACGAACTCGACGTCCACGAGGAGCACGCCGAGCTCCTGCGGGGGCGCGATCATGCGAAAGGCGTCCTTCGACGTCGTGAGGAGCATCGTCGCGCCGGCGCGTTCCCGTCGCCGCTCGAGGTCAGCCAGCGTCTCGGGGCCGTAGGGGTGGTGGTCCGGAAACAGGACCATCTCGACGACCTTGACGCCGACCTGCGCGAGCGTCCGCTCGAACGACTCAGGGCTCCCGATCCCGCAGAACGCGACCACCGACAGGCCGCGGACGTAGTCGAGCGGGAGCGTCACGCCGCCGCGCGCGACGCCGAGGGGGCGCACGCGGGTCTCCGCGACCCGCGCCCTGGGGGCGACGTGGGCGAGCCGGGCACGGAGCCTGTCGACGTCCTCGGTCCGGGCCTGGTTGGTGCGGGTGATGACGACCCAATCCGCCACGGCCACGGCGTCCGCGAACTCGCGCAGCAGCCCCGCGGGAAGAGGGAGGCCGAGCGGGGCCGCGGCGTCGATCGCGACGATGTCGATCTCGCGGGCCACGCGGAGGTGCTGGAAGCCGTCGTCGAGGATCACGCACGTGGCTCCCCACTCGCGGATCGCCGTGTTCCCCGACGCCACGCGGTCGGGGTTGTTGAAGCGCTTCACGGGGAAGGGGGAGAGCTCGGGCGGGACGCGCTCGTCGTCGGCCTCGGCGCCGACCTCCTCGCCGTACCCTCGGGCGAGGACGGCGACGCGGTGGTTGCGGCCGAGGAGGCGGCGCGCGGCCCAGTAGACGAGCGGGGTTTTGCCCGTTCCGCCCGCCGTGAGGTTCCCGATCGAGACCACGGGGCCGGGCAGGCGCACGGGCTTGATCCACCCGTGGACGTAGAGTCCGCGGCGCACGGCCATCGCGGCGCCGTAGAGGACTCCGAGGGGAGCCAGCGCCGCCCGCAGGAGGGAAGGGCCGAGGCCGCGCCGTCGGCCGGCGAGGACGTCGCGGAGGAAGACGCTGTCGTCCGCGGTCATCGCGAGGCCGCCCGGGAGCGCGTCGAGCGGCGGAGGAGTGGATACAGCTCGCCGGCGAGGAAGAACGAGCCCGTCACGACGAGGAGGTCCCCCTCGTCGCACGTCGTCCGCGCGAGGCGGAGGGCCGCTCGGGGGTCCTCTGTCGCCCGCGCCGCGAGGCCGGGCGCGAGGGCTCGGGCCCTGGCGAGCAGGTCCTCGGGGTCGGCCGCGCGCGGGTGGGGGGCCTTCGTGAAGACGACGG
>CAZYRM010000649.1:0-1572 GCA_964649705.1 uncultured Planctomycetia bacterium | reverse complement strand
GGCGCCGGCGCGATGGAGCTGTTCCAGAACGCCTCGGGCGACTACGCGCACGCGGCGTGGGCGCAGCTCCCCTTCTCCGCCTACAACCGGGAGAATGGCGAGACGCGCGTCGCGGCCGGCGACGTGGACGGAGACGGGATCGACGAGGTCGTCGTGGGGCTCGGGCCGTCCTCGGTCAGCCGCGGCTGGGTCGCCGTCATGGACGGTCCGCAGAACGGCGGGCAGGTGAGGGCGTGGCTCCCCTCCCCCTTCGACCCGTGGTACGACTCTGCGAACGGAGAGACCTGGGTCGCGACGGGCGACGTGGACGGAGACGGCCGCGACGAGATCGTGGTCGGTCAGGGGACCTACCGCCTGAACGGCGGGCGGTTCGCCGTGTTCGACGACGCCCAGGCGGGGCACAAGCTCCTCTACGTCAAGCGCGTGCCGTGGGCGGCCTACAACGCCTACGACGGCGCCGTGAGGCCGGCGTGCGGCGACCTGGACGGCGACGGGACGGACGAGATCGTCCTCGGCTTTTCGCCCTTCCCCGGACAGGGAGGCTACGTCGCGGTGTACCGTCAGCTCCTCGGCGGCGAGCAGTGGCAGTGGCTCCGACTTCCGTGGTCGACCTACAACGCGGCGAGCGGCGGGACCCGGCCCGCGTGCGGCGACATCGACGGCGACGGGCGCGCGGAGCTGGTCGTCGGACTCGACTCGTTCCCGACGTGGGGCGGCTACTGCGCCATCTTCGACGACGCGGTCGCGGGGCACGAGCACCTCGACTGGCTGCGTGTCCCGCACATCGACTACATCCAGGCGAACGGCGAGACGCGGCCCGCGTGCGGCGACACGGACGGCGACGGGAGGGACGAGGTCCTCGTCGGGCTCGGGACCTTCGCGCCGAACACCTCGAACGTGGCGGTCTTCCGAAGTGACGCGGCGTCGACCGAGGTGAGGTGGATCGGGATCGAGTCCACGCCCTACAACGAGGTGAACGGCGAGGCGTGGGTGACCCTGGGGCGCTTCGACCGCGCAGCGACCACGACGGAAGCGAAGTAGATGGATGCGCGAGGGGCCGGCGGTCGCAAGGCCGCCGGCCCGTTCCCTTGGAGGAGGCGACCATGTCGAATTCAATTTCCGACTCCCGCCCGCGCGAACTACCATGCCCGAATGGACCCACAGAGGATCGACTGGCTGATCGGCAGGCTCCGCGAGGTCCACCTGGAGGCCGGGACGCAGTACGGCGAGACCCGCCTGGGCGGCCGCACGTCCGCCTCGGACGACCTCCCCTTGCGCATCGGCCGCTACGAGATCCACGGCGAGCTGGGGCGGGGCGGGATGGGGCGCGTCTTCCGCGCCTACGACCCCGAGATGAAGCGGTTCGTCGCCCTCAAAGTCCTCAACATGGGCGTCGAGACCGACCGCCTCTGGCGCGAGGCCCAGGCGGCCGCGCGCGTCTCCCACCCGAACATCGTCACCGTCTTCGACGTCAGCGTCGATCCGAATGGCGCGTACCTCGCGATGGAGCTGATCGAGGGCGCCACGCTCGCGAAGGCCTGGGCCGAGTGGCCCTGGAGGAAGGTGACCCAG
>CAZYRM010000648.1:0-1575 GCA_964649705.1 uncultured Planctomycetia bacterium | reverse complement strand
TCAGGCAGGCGTAGCAGCGGCCGCACGGGTAGAAGTAGCAGTAGGCGACGCGGTCGCCTTCCTTGAGGGGTTCGCCGAGCGAGTCCGTCTTGATCTCGGCGCCGAGCCGGGCGACGCGGCCGCACATCTCGTGGCCGTAGATCCAGCCGTCGTCGGGGAGCTTGAGCGGCGCGTCGCCCCGCCAGAAGTGGAGGTCGGAGCCGCAGATGTTGGCGACGCTCACGCGGATCAGCGCAGCGCGCGGCTCCACCTCGGGGAGCGGGAGCTCCGTGAGCTCGAACGGCTTGCCGGGACCATGGAAGACGGCGGCCTTGCCGGTGGCGGCCATGGATCAGACCTCCTAGCGGTCGCCTTCGAGGTGCCGCATCCGCCGGTCAAGGTCGGTATACGACGCCGTGAGAAGAGCCGTCACGTCTCTGCGGGTCTCACGGATTTCTTCACGGAGGTTCTGCTCGAGCCGGTCCACGCGCTCGGCGAGTGACGACACGCCTTCGGCGACCAGCCGGACATCAGCGCGCATCCCTTCGGCGACCACATCGAAGTGGCGCCGGGTCTCGTCGGCGACGAGCTGGACATGTGTCCGCATCCCCTCGGCGATGACGTCGAAGTGGCGCCGGGTCTCGTCGGCGACGAGCTGGACATGTGTCCGCATCCCCTCGGCGATGACGTCGAAGTGGCGCCGCGTTTCCTCGACAGCGGGCTCGAGCCTGTCCGTTCGGGACGAAACACTCTCGAGTCGCGAGGAGAGATGTTCCGAAACGAGCTGGAGTTCGCCGCGCATCCCTTCGGCGCCCACGTCGAAGTGGCGGCGGGTTTCCTCGAATTGGGCTCTGATCTCAGGGTCCATCAATAATGCTCCAGGAAAGTGCCGCCAGCCTACCACGCGCCGTTCGACGCGGGCAAGACTGTCTCCGAAATCCGACACTTCCGAAAACTCGACGCGCCATCTGATTGACACTCAGAGCAATAATAGGTATCTTTATGTGCATAGGAGGTAAGATCATGGGGGCCATTCGAATGGCGTTCACATTGCCGGAATCGATTGTCGCCTGGCTGACCCGCATTTCTCCGGGGCAGCGATCCCGGCTTGTCGCTGAGGCACTCGACCGCGAACGACGCCGCCGCGAGGCGGAAGAGGTCGATCGGGCCTTCGAGGCCATGACTGAGGACACGCGGTACCGCGCGTTGTCGGAGTCCCTCGACCGAGACTTCGCCCACGCCTCCTCGGAGGCATTACAGGTTGCGGAGGGGACATGGAACGCGGCGAAATCTGGCAGGCGTCGCTCAGCCCGGTCATCGGCTCGGAACAGCGCGGTGAGCGCCCGGTCCTGATCGTCTCCCGCAACGCGATCAACCGGTCGAGCCCTGTGGTGATTGTCTGCCCGGTGAGCGATCGGGAACAGTTCTCCCGGATTTACCCGAGCCAGGTCGAAGTTTCGCCGACCCCGGGAAACGGGCTGACCAAGCGCTCGGTCATCTTGGGAGAGGAGGTCCGGGCCATTTCCAAACGGCGCCTGATCACGCGTCGTGGGGCTGTGGCGCCGGATCTTCTCCTGATGGTGGATCGAGCGCTCA
>CAZYRM010000647.1:0-1579 GCA_964649705.1 uncultured Planctomycetia bacterium | reverse complement strand
GCGTCCAGGGCGAAAACCTCCAGACCGCCGATGAGCTGGCCGAGCGCCTCCTCGGCCCCGACGCCCCATGCCCGTTCGAGGTCGTTGACCGCGCCCCGCTCACCCGCAGACGCTTCGTCGACGGCCGCCTCGTCGAGACGCGCGGCGAAGTCGACATCGTCGAGGTCGCCGCCGAGGTGGCGCTCCAGGAGGGCTCCTGGGAGGTCTCCATCCCGCTGGACGGCGAAGTGAAGCTGCGCATCCGCGGCCGCCTGGAACTCGGCCCCCGAGGCTGGGTCGGCAAGGTCTCCCGCATCTGGCAGCCTCCCCTCCCCCGGTCCATGGGAGGAGAGCGATGAGGCATCTGCTCGCCCTCCTCCTGTCGACGGTGCTCCTCGCCGATGACGCCGAGCGCGCCCGCGGGCTCATCGAGCGGCTCGGCGACGACGACGTCGCGGCCCGCGAGGCGGCCCAGGCCGAGCTGATCGACCTGGGCGCGGCGGCCTTCCCCGCCCTCGATGCGGCCCTCTCCCACGCCGACCCCGAGGTCCGCACGCGGGCCGAGGGAGTCCTCCACGAGCTGCGCTTCCGCATGGCGTGGGCCCGCCTCGGTGCCGCGACGCCCGAGGAGCGGCTCGCCGCGCTCGCCGAGGTCCGCCGCCTCGCGGGCGCCCGGGCCGACGCGCTCCTCGAGGAGCGCGCCGGGCCCGACCTCGCACCCGTCCTCGAGGACGTGATCCTCTATGCATACGAGCAGTCGGATCGCAAGTCCGCCGTCGACCTGCTGGGACGCATCGGCGGGCAGCGCACGTTCGCGGCGCTCCTCTGGGCGCTCCGCGACAAGCTCGGGCACCTCGGGTCCCCGGCCACGCAGGCGATCCGGCAGGTCGCCGACCCGACGATCCTCCCCGACCTGGAGGTGATGGCGCGAGAGGACGCCACGGTCCAGGCCCTCCGGGTGGAGCTGGAGGAGAAGTTCAAGGACGCCGAGGTCCCCGGGAAGACGTGGAAGGCGCACGACCCCGCGTCGTTCGTCTCGCTGGCGGTGGACGGGAAGACCGCGGTCGAGCGCATCCGCGGCGTGCGCGCCATCGTGACGGGGAACCTCGCGTGGGAGAGGTCCCTCGAGGCCCTCTCGCGCTCGCTCTCCGACGCCGAGGAGGCGGTCCGCTTCGAGGGGGCGCAGGGGGCGACGTTCCAGGCGGATGCCTCGCTCACGGCCCCGCTTGCCGGCGCCCTCGAGAAGGACGCCTCCCTGCGCGTGCGCCAGATGGCGGCGGTGGCGCTCGGCAAGCGCCCCGGCGACGCCTCGCAGACGGCGCTCCTCACGGCCCTGGGCGATGCGGAGGCGGCGGTGCGCAACGCGGCGGCGAGCGCCCTCGGCGACGTCGGGGACAAGGAGGCTGCCAATGCGCTGGAGGCGCGCCTCGCCGACGAGAAGGACGAGGGCGTCCACGCGCAGATCGGCGCGAGCCTCGCACGAATTCGCGAGCGCCTGAAGAAGTGAGCGTGCACGGCTATTTCAGCCGTTCGAGCGCCTTTCGAGCGACGTCCAGGCCCCCTCCGGCCCACTCCGCCTTCGACGGGTCGAGGGCGAGAG
>CAZYRM010000646.1:0-1590 GCA_964649705.1 uncultured Planctomycetia bacterium | reverse complement strand
AGCGTGTCGCTCGCGATCGGCCCCGCGCCGAACCAGTCCCCGAACGCGCCGCAGGTCGGCGCCGCCGGCGGCGAGGCGAGGTACGGGTTCCCGCCGAGGGGCACCTTGAGCGGCTCCGGCGCGTGCGCGAGGCCGTAGCCCGGCGGGCACTTGTCCGGGGGGAGCGTGAGCTGGTCGAACGAGCGGTCCCCCCTCCAGGCGCCGATCGCCCGGTAGACCTCCTTGAACATCCCGCGGTTCTTCTCGATGCAGGCGTCCCGCGGGGGCTTCATGAAGGCCTCCACGAGCTCCGCCTTCCGCGGCATCTCCAGCTTGTTCCGCTTGCAGATCGGCTGGATCATGTAGTCGATTTCGACGAGGCGGAGCGACAGCAGGATCTCCACGAGCGAAGACATCCACGTCTGGTGCCTGTAGGTCGCCTCGTACGCGCCGTAGTACTCGTCCCGCTCGGTCGAGAGCGCCCAGTACTTGTCGAGCGCCGCCTCGCTCCATGCCAGGAACTGCCGCGGGTCGAACTTCCCGGTCCCGTCATTCGGGTTGTGCCAGATCTTCCTCACGCGGTACGCGTCCCCCGCGGAGATGACCTCGTCCTGGAGCGCCTCGGCTCGGTGCAGCCAGTCGAGGATGATCTCGTCCTCCTTCTTCCTGCCCGCCTGCTCCTGCTCGGGCGTCCCGTAGCGGACGGCGCGGGCCTCGACGAGCGACCGCCCGCCCCACGCGCTGAAGTACTCCGTCAGGCCCCGGTCCTGCCTCCCCTGGATCGACGGGACGATCGCCTTGACCGCGTACTCCGCCGGGAGGAGCGCCTTGTCGAACGGGCCGACGGTCACGACGCACTTGCCGGTCGGCGCGACGTACGCGCGCGAAAGGGCTCCCGAGAGCTTCGCGGCGCCGAGCCAGGCCTCGAGCTCGATCGAGGTGTTCTCGGGCAGGTCGGACTCCACCTCCAGCCAGAAGACGGGGCCCTTTCCGTCGTCCTTGACCCCTCCGTCCACCACGCTCATGCGGGCCGGGATGGGCGGGTCGTCCGCCGCGAGGGCGACGGGGAGGATGAGGAGGAGCGGGAGGAGCCTGAGGCTCGAAGGCATCGCTCACCTTTTCAGGATGGACGCGCACCCCGGCGGGTCGCCCCGCCGGGGTGCTGTGATGTCGCGCGGCCGGGCTATTGCGGATCGAACGACCAGGACATGATTTGCGGCCCGGTCGTGTAGAACACGGTCACATCGTCAGCATAGGCAGCCACGTTGTTGGGCGTCAAGCCATTGTCAAAGAACCGCAGGCGGTACTCGAGCTTCTGGCCCGACGTGATGGCGTCGTTGATCGCCGCGCCGTCGCCGATGACCCCGCCGCTCGTCCAGCCGCCCGTCGGCGTCTTGAACTCGATCCCGACGTACGGCGGATTCGGGATGTTCTGGTACGCCCCGTTCCGGTTGACCACCCTCGGACGGATCTGCGAGTAGCCGATGTTGAGGAGCCGCGCCGACTGCCCCGTCGGGAGGACGCCGTTGTTGAAGTCGAACGCCCCCTGGTAGTAGGAGCCGCCCTGGGAGACCGGGTAGCGGCTGGGGTGGTTCAGACCGCCGCCGAACG
>CAZYRM010000645.1:0-1599 GCA_964649705.1 uncultured Planctomycetia bacterium | reverse complement strand
CGCCCAGATCGCCGAGATCGAGACCCGCTACAACCGCGGCGTCCGCGCCATGAACATGAAGGACTTCGACAAGGCCGTCGAGGAGTTCAGCTTCGTCACCGAGGCGGTGAAGTGGTTCCCCTACAACGTGGACCTCACCACGATCAAGAAGCAGTCCGCGAAGCTCCTCGAGGAGGCCAAGGCGATGGCGGAGATCGCCCACGCCGAGCTCGCCCGCGACCAGGAGCGGATGACCCAGCGGAACGCCGAGATGGAGGAGCGCGCCCGCTTCGAGCAGCGCGCGAAGAAGATCCTCCAGCTCTTCCAGCAGGCCCAGGATCACCTGGAGGCCGGACACTACGAGCTGGCCGAGCGCCTCTGCGACGACATCCTGGTCCTGGACCCGAACAGCTTCAAGACCGAGGACCTGAAGTCGATCTGCCGCAGCGCGAAGCACGACGACGAATCCCGCCATAACGCGGTGAGGCAGCTCGACGAGATGCGCCGCTGGCAGGAGAGCGTCAACGCGAAGATGCTTTCGCAGACGGACACGATCACGTTTACGGACCGCGAGTCGTGGGACAAGATCAACCGCCGCCAGCCCCGCGGCTTCGGCGGGTCGGCCGACGAGATGTCCGATGTCGATCGCGAGGTGAAGGCCAAGATGAGGGACACGAAGATCTCCCTCAACTTCACCGATGCGCCCCTCCCGGACGTCGTCACGTTCCTCCGCGAGTACACCCGACTCAACATCCTGATCGACGAGGCGTCGATCGAGGCCCCGGCGGACAAGAAGATCACCTTCCGCGTCGACGAGCTGGCCTTCGAGCAGGCGTTCGACCTGATCCTCAAGATGCTCGACCTGGCCTACAAGATCGAGCAGGGCACGATCATCATCACGACGCGCGAGAAGATCGCGATGGACACGAGGCTGGAGCTGTACGACGTGCAGGACCTCGTCGTCAGCCTGATCGACTTCCCCGGGCCGAACATCTCCCTCGCGCCTCCGGCCGAGGGCGAGGAGGGCGGCGGCGGGGCGACGATCGAGGAGCAGGCGTCGTCGAAGCCGTTCACGGGCGAGGACCTGAAGGAGCTGATCAAGAACAACGTCGCGAAGGGGACCTGGGACACGGCCCCGAACTCGATCGAGTTCTCGAACGGCCTCCTGATCACGCGCCACACGCCGGACACGCACAGGGCGATCCAGAAGCTCCTGAACGACGTCCGCCAGTCGACGGGGATGGTCGTGACCATCGAGAGCCGCTTCCTGACGGTGTCGACGCACTTCCTGGAGAACGTCGGCGTCGACTGGCGCGGCCTGGACGTCTTCCCGAGCGAGGACCTGTTCTCGACGACCCCCGAGCGGCAGTTCTCGCGAGACCGCGACATCAACAACGACGGGACCGCGGACGTAATCTCCAGCGGGTTCGTGGGGCCCTTCGGCTCCGACCAGGAGGTCGACATCCGCGGGCGCATCGAGCACTCCCTGGGGCAGGACCGCCTCATCAACAACTTCTGGCAGACGGTCCTGTCGAACGCGGGCGGCGCCTCGATGACCTACGCGATCGTGGACGACATCACGGCGGAGGCGATCATCCGCGCGGTGCACAAGGACGAGCG
>CAZYRM010000644.1:0-1612 GCA_964649705.1 uncultured Planctomycetia bacterium | reverse complement strand
CTCGAAATCGTTCTCGTGCTCGTTCTCGGTCTCGTTCTCGATCGAACGCGCTCAAGCCGAGAACGAGACCGAGAACGAGCACGAGAACGATTTCGAGCCCGATTACGAGCACGCCACCGCCACCGATTCCCACCGAAAGCAGCCTGTAGAATTGCGTGGCCCGCACCGGTCGCCCCCTGCGCTCCACACTCCCCGGTCCTTGCCGGCACGGGGGCAATGCGCTAACTTCCTGCCCGACGGACCCGGTCGCGGCGCATGAGATCGCCATCCTGGCCGACGCACGGGCCCGAGGAGAGGAATCCCACGATGTACCCTGCCTCCATGTCTCGCATGGAACCCGCGGACGTCGGCGGACTGCTGGACCGCGTCTTCAAGATGTACCTGGGGAACTTCGCCCAGATGATCGGGACGCTCGCCATCGTCTACGTCCCCTACGTGGCGCTGACCATGTTCTGGCAGCGGGTCCTCATGCAGAAGGAGAACGTCGGGGGGGTGCTCATCGGCGCCCTGGGCGTACTCAGCTTCGGCCTCGTGTTCATGCCGCTGGCCATGGGGGCCACCACCTATGCGGTCAGCGAGCGGTACCTCGGCCGACGGATCTCCATCGGCCAGTCCTACTCCCGCGCCTCCAGCCGCCTGGGGGCCATCGTCGGAGCGGGGCTCCTCGTGGGCCTGATCGTGGCGGTCGGGTGCTTTCTCTGCTGCGTTCCCGGGATCCTCTTTCTGCTGTCCTACGCCGTGGTCATCCCCGTCGTCGTGCTCGATGGCCTGGGCGTTACGGAGAGCATGGAACGAAGCAAGGCCCTCGCCGACGGCCAGCGGGGACGTCTCTTCCTCGTCCTCCTCGTCCTGTGGATTCTCACGGCCATCCTGCAGTTCGGGGGACTCTTCGCCTCAGTCATGATCGGCGGTCGCCCGCAGCCGGGGCAATCCGCGCCGCTGTCGGGGGAGGTGATCCAGCACATCGTCGGGCTGCTGACGGGCCCCCTGGGTACGATCGCGGCCGTGATCATCTACTTCGACCTCAGGGTCCGGAAGGAGGGCTTCGACCTGGAGATGCTAAGCCGGGCGATGTCCCCGACGCTGGCCATCCCGTTACCCGGCGCGCCGCAGCCCCCGCCGGGGGCCTGGCAACAGCCCCCGCCGGGGGCCTGGCAACCCCCGCAGCCCCCTCCAGGGCCGCCCCAGCCGCCGCAGGGCCCGACGTTCTGATGGAACCGCTGCTGCTCGCCTCCGTCGCCCCCACTCCCGAGCAGGTCCGTCGGGCAACCGAGGAGGTGCTCGGCAGGAGCGAGTTCCACACGGGGGCGGCCGCCGCGGACCAGATCATGGATGCAATCCGCCGCGCCATGTCCTCCATCGGCGAATGGGCGCTCCGCAACCCGGTCGCCGCGTGGTTCCTCATCCTCCTGCTCGTCCTGGTCCTGATCGCCCTGCTCGTCCACATCGGCTACACCTTCTACCGCGTCGTCCTCGGGAGCGGTGACGCACGGACGAAGCGGAGCGGCGCGGCCCCATCGACCTGGGAGATCCTCGAGGGGGCCGCGCGCGATTGGGGCTCCGCCCTCGTCAAGGCGAAGGAGGCCCTCGCCCGCGGCGACGAGCGAAGGGC
>CAZYRM010000643.1:0-1627 GCA_964649705.1 uncultured Planctomycetia bacterium | reverse complement strand
GAGGCCATCCCCGCGCTCTGCGAGGCCTCCTCGAGGAGGAACGCGGAGAAGGGGATCGTCCCCGCGACGGCCGTCGCACCTCCGGCGAGCTTGAGGAGCCGCAGACCGCGCTCCGTCATCGCTCCGTTGCCGAGCTGCTGGACCATGCCCGTGGCGCCCTGCACGGCGCCGGCCGCGCCAGGGCCGGGCATCGCGAGCGGCAGGCCCGCCCCCGTGTTCCCCACGTTGATGACCGTCCCGACGGCGTCCTGCGCCGCACGCCCCGCGGGGGAGGACACGCTGTCGAGCGTCCGCGCGACCGCCGTGGAGACCTGGCCGGGGATCCCTGCCTTCGTCGCGGCCTCGTTCGCCATGACCGTGTGGCGGATCTCGCGGAGCCCAGGCTCGGACTCCTTGATGAGCGTCTCCCACTCGACCCGCCCTCCCTTCCTGAACCTCCACCAGTCGCGCATCGCGCGAAACGGCGCGGTGAAGAAGCCCCACATCTTCCCCGACCCGGAGCGGACCGCCTGGATCCACGTCCGACCGGCGGCGTCCGTGCGCGCGATGTACCTCACGCCCGTCGGGAGCGCGCCTCCCTCCACGCCGTAGAGCGCCCCGAGGACCGCCGCGGCGCTCGTCAGCTCGGGCGCGCGGACGATCGCCGTCGTCTTCGCGGTCGTGAATAGGCGCGGGAGCGAGGCGCTCGCCGTGTACATCCCGCCCGAGAGGATGAGCCCCTGGAGCCAGACCTCCTCGGCGTCGGCCATGTCAGGCGCGAGGAGCTCTCGCGGCCCGAGGACCCCCTGCTGACGGAGCTACGCGCCGTTGCGGATCGAGTACTCACCGACGCGGCCCATCCAGTCCCGCACGCCCGGCAGGAACATCTCCGCCGTGTACGTAGGGGAGTGCGGGAACGGCGGCTTCCCCCCGATCGCGACGAAGAAGTCGTTGGGAACGGTGACGAGGAGGTTTCGCACGTCGGCGACGCGGCCGGCGACGCGCTCGCCGCGTAGCCTGCCAGGAAGGGCAGGAAGTGGGCATTCCCGCCGCGGACGGCGCGTAATACAATGCTCTCTGTCGGCGAGGGTGTCGCGTGAAGATCCTGTTCATTCACTGGACGGAGGACTCGGCAGACCACATCGCGCGGCACGGCATCACTCCCGAGGAGGTGGAAGAGGCGTGCCACCGAAGCCCGCACATTCGACGGGGGCGGGGCCCGAAGAAGCGAAAGATCTACGAAGTGTACGGACGGAGCGATGCGGGACGATACCTCTTCGTCGTGGTCCGCTTCGTCGAGGCGACTGGGGTGGTCATCATCACGGCTCGGGACATGGACACCGGCGAACGGCGGAAGTATCAGGGAGTGCAGAGATGAAGAAGCGTCGGAAGCGGATCCCCGACTTCAAGAGCGACGAGGAGGCGAGGAAGTTCTGGGACACGCATAGCAGCGCCGATTACTGGGACGACATGGAAGAAGTGCACGACGTCCGCTTCGCACCGCCGCGGAAACAGGTCGTCGCCCTTCGCCTCGACCCACCCACGCTGCGCCGCGTGAAGGCGATCGCGCTACGGAAGGGCGTGGCGTACTCCTCGCTCATCCGCATGTGGGTGATCGAGTCCATGCGGCGCGAGGCGAAGAAGGCGT
>CAZYRM010000642.1:0-1629 GCA_964649705.1 uncultured Planctomycetia bacterium | reverse complement strand
CCCTCGCGGACCGTGCGGGTCCACGGGATGTACTTCTCGAACCGCTTCCGCTGCCGCGCCGTGAAGTGCTTGTGGAACCGCGGGTCGGAGAGGACCTCGAACGCGCTCTTGTGGTCGAACTCGCCGGCGATCGAGGAGACCACGCGGTTGTTGCGGAAGGCCCATCGGACGCCGGCGAGCTCCTTGCCCTCCTCCTTCTCCATCTCCGCCAGCTCCTCGATCGTGGTGTCGCGGTACAGGAGGTCGATTGGCGCGCCGTCGGCGGTGAGCTGGTCGCGGACGAGCACGAGGTCGCGCGGGTCGACGACGCGGGCGTTGACGCCGTGCTCGCGGAAGTAGTCGGCGATCTGCGGGAACTCCTCGGGACCGCCCGTGCAGCGGCGGTCCTGCATGAGGCCGACCTCGCGGCGGCGAAGGCCGATCTGATCGGCGTGGTCCGTGAGCGTGTGGAGGAGGAGGGTCCGCGGGTCGTCCGAGGGGGAGACGATGAAGTCGGGGGCCCTCTCGCGCATCCTCGCGACGATGGTGTCGAGCACGATCCGGTCGGCCGTCGGCGTGTAGTAGATGCCGCCCGCGCCGACCGTGTTCGCCTCGAAGAAGTGGCAGTTGGCCTCCCAGTCGGGGTCGGCGAAGTCGACCTGGACGTCGAGGCGGCCGAAGATCGACTGCGGCGCCTTGACGGCGCCCTTCGGCATCGCGTCGAACCAAGACCTTTCCCCCTCGGTCAAGGGCAGCAGCTCACGGACCTCGTCCACGGTCGACCAGAGGAGGTAGAGCTTCTCGAGGGCGCGGACGATGTCGAGGCAGACCTCGTGGAAGAATCGGCGCTGGTCGCGCGAGAGGATCCGCGGGCGGAGGAGGACGGGGATCGGCTGGAGCTTCCCGTCGTCGTCCTCGTACAGGAGCTTCTGCTCCTCGGCGGCCTTGCGGACGGCGCAATCGACCGCGACGAGGTCGTCGGGGGGGAGGGTCAGGACGGCCTCGTTGACGGTCCTGCCGAGGCGGAGGCTGATGTTCTCCAGCAGCGGCCGCTTCCCCCTCGCCACGGAATCCCCCTTTCCTCGCTCGAACGGACGGGGAGGGTATCGTGCGCGGCTCGGGCCGTCAAGCGGAGGGACGGGACGCGCTCGCCCGGAATCCGGGTCTCGTACTTGCCTCGCGGCACCGCGGGGGCCTTCCATTTCCGCATCGGAAGCCGCCTGCGCGCGCCCCCAGGCGGGCCGAGGTCTGCCACCGGGAGGACACCATGCTCCGCCTGTCGCTTCTTCCGCTGGTCATGCTCGCCCCGGTCGCGGGCGAGGAGTTCCGCTTCGACTGGCCGGACCCCTCCCGCGTCCACGTCCGCGAGGAGTCGAAGAAGGGGGCTGGGGGATCCGCCGTCACGCAATTCGACCTCGTCGTGTCACTGCCGGATTTCCGGCAGCCTGGCGGATGGACCCTGTGCAGGCCATCACGATGAGTGCATCCCCGCGGCAGCGGTCCCCGCCCATGCGAACTCATCCGCACAAGCCGGGCTCACAGCGCGCACTCCGAGTCTACATGGCGGCAGGACGCGGGAAGCCACAGGCGCGCGCCGACGATCCACGAATGGACATCCCTGTGGGGTGCGCCTCCGTCAAGCGATACCTC
>CAZYRM010000641.1:0-1634 GCA_964649705.1 uncultured Planctomycetia bacterium | reverse complement strand
TCCCAGAGACTGTACGTCCCGAAGAGCACGGAGTCCACGTCTTCGCGGAACCGCTCGATCTGCTGGCGGATCGACTGCCCCTTCCGCTGGCGGAGGCAGGTGATCCCGAGCGGCTCCAGCCGCTCGCGGCACGACGGGAACAGCCGCTCCACCTGCTCGTGCGAGGTGCAGAGGACGAGCGTCCCGCCGTGGTTCGCCGCGAGCACCTTCGGGAGGGCCCCGGCGACCCCCGAGAGCCAGGCGTCCCGCTGCTCCCGCGCGCTCTCGTAGGCCGGCAGGTCGACCACGGTCAAGGCCAGGACCTGCTTCTCATAGTCGAACGGCGAATCGAGGCGCAGCGTCCGCAGCCGCTCGGGCGTGAGCAGGTCCCAGCCCAGGCGCATCCGCATGAAGCGGAACTCGTCGGTCCGGCTGCTCGTCGTCAGCGTCGCGCTCGTGAACACGATCGACCGGACGCGGGTGTAGAGCCCTTCCACGAGCGCCGGTCCGACCTCCACGGGGGCGGCCTTGAGGCGCGCGGTCCAGCGCCCGAGCGGCTGCCCGTCGGGAGGCTCCGACTCCGCCCAGATCACCCACCCCGTCATTTCCAGGTCGGCGAAGACGGCGTCGTGCAGCTCCGCGACCCCGTCCAGGCGGTCCGTGGCCGAGCGGAGCGCCGCACGATGCAGCTCCATGCGCGACGGCCCCTCGATCGCCACGGGCTCGACCGCCTGGAGGAAGGTCCTGAGGGCCGCCACGAGCCGACGGAGGGCAGCGACGACGACCGCGCTCTGGCGGCGCAGCAGGTCCCACCCCGGCAGCGCCCGCATCGCCGCCGTGACGCGGAGCCGACGGGCGTACTGGAGGTCGGTCTCCTCGGAAACGGTCGCGTTCGTCCGGACGAAGGCGTCGAGGTCGCCGAAGAACTCCGCCAGGGCGTGTCGCGTCGGGGCCAGCGCGTCCTGCGCCTGGGTCGCGACGCGCTCGACCGCCTCCGAGACGTCCTGCGCCTCGTTCCGCTTGACGAGGCGGATCACGCGGCGGAGCGCCCCTCGCCCCTCGGGGTCGTCCACCTCGTTCAGGGCCCGACCGGCCACCGGGTAGGAGGACTCCCTCGCCAGGACATCCGTGGCGACACCCTCGAGGTGGTGGGCCTCGTCGATCACGAGCACGGGATTCGGCGGGAGGAGGTCGTCGCGCCCGGCGAGGTACGACTCGAGGAGCAACCGGTGGTTCACGATGACGAGGTCGGCGTCGAGGGCCTTTCGGCGGGCCATCGTCACGAAGCAGTTCTGGGCAAGCGGGCAGCGGAGCCCGGGGCAGTGCTCGGCGTCGATGGTGACCCTCGCGAGGAGGTCAGGTTGCGCGCGCGACACGAGCCACCAGGGCAGCTCCTCGCGCGCGTCGCCCGAGGCGGTCCGCTCCTCCCACGAGTGCACCATCGCGGCGACGACGGGGGCCTCCATCTCGTCGGTCCGCGACGTCCCGGGCACGGCGCCCTGCCCCTGCCTCACCCCCTCGTGCCAGTCCTCCCACTTGTGGAGGCAGAGGTAGTTGGACCTCCCCTTCACGATGGCGACGCGGATCGGCCGTCCGAGGACCTTCTCGATCGTCGGGACGTCCGCGGCGAGCTGGGCCTGGAGGACCTTGGTGAA
>CAZYRM010000640.1:0-1649 GCA_964649705.1 uncultured Planctomycetia bacterium | reverse complement strand
CGTACGTGTGCGCGACGCCGTCGGCGTCGAGGCGGCTGTAGATCACGGTCCCGCCGCCGACGCCGCCGTTCCCTCGGACCTGCACCGACGGGCGGAGGATGGACGACGACGTCCGCCTCGGGTCGGGCAGGGCCACCTTCTCCACCCTCGCGACACGCTGCGCGGACAGCAGGCTGATCCGCGCATTCCACTCCACTCCCCCGCGGAGGGCTGCCAGCTCCTTGCGGAGCGCCTCCACGTCGCCGGCGACCGAGGCGACCTCCCCGTGGAGGTCCTTCCGCACCGAGCCCGCCTCCTCGCGCGCCTCGCGCGCGGCGTCGACGGCGAGGATGGCCTCCGAACGGGCGCTCGCGAGGTCCACGTCGGCGCGGGACATCCGGTCCTCGGCGTCGCCGACCCGGCCGCGGGTCCGATCGAGCCGGTCGGAGACGATCTGGAGCGAGAGGTCGGAGCGTGTCTGGCTTGCCTGGGCGTCGCGGGCGACGCCCGAGAGCGTCTCGAGCTGCACCTGGAGGAGGAGGTACACCCCTCCGAGCGCGACGAGCAGGACAATCCAGTCGATCCGGGCGCGTTCGCGCATGGTCCGCACCTCGAAGGGAGGCCCGCTCGACTCGGCCGCGGCCTCGCTCGCGGCAAGCTCGCCATGAGCAGGCGGAGAGAGTCGAGGGACACCCCGGTTCTTCGGCGTTTTTCCCCTCACACCTTTGAGGAGAACGGCCGAAGCAGTCCCCTTCGAAGTGTACAGCCCCGGCGAGCGGTCTGCCCGGCGGCCGATTCCGGCGTGGTTTGAAGCCGCGGCCTCGGGCGACCCTGCGGGTCGCCCCTACTCCTCCTCGCCGAACTCCTCGGCGAAGGCGCGCTTGTGCGTGCGCTCGATGAGCTGGCAGGACTTCTTGAGGTGCTCGAGGATCGCCTTGCGATCCCATTGCGCGTGGCCCTCGATGAGCGCGATGATCTCCTCGAGGGTCGTCTTCCGGAGGTGCATCCGCTTCCCGAGCTTCAACTTCTTCAGGTCGTAGCCGAGCGTGCGTGCGGTCCTGAAGACCTTGTCGGCGACGTCCCTCGCCGCGCGGACGCCCGGGACCTCGTTCAGGATGTCCCGGACGAGCTTCAACTCCACGCCCGCCTTGTCCGCGATGTCCTTCAACGACGCCATGTCGACCTCTCTAGAGTCTCGGGAGCGTCACTCCGGTCTGGGCCTGGTACTTCCCCTTCTTGTCGGCATACGACGTGATGCAGTCCTCGTCCGATTCCAGGAAGAGCACCTGGACGATCCCCTCGTTCGCGTAGATGCGCGCGGGGAGCGGCGTCGTGTTCGAGATTTCGAGCGTCGCGTACCCCTCCCACTCCGGCTCGAAGGGCGTGACGTTCAGGATGATCCCGCACCGCGCGTAGGACGATTTCCCGACGCAGACCGTGATGCACTTTCGCGGGATCTTGAAGTACTCGACCGTGCGCGCCAGGGCGAAGGAGTTCGGCGGGACAACGCAGACGTCCCCCTTGAAGTCGACGAACGACTTCGGATTGAAGTCCTTCGGATCGACGAGCGTCGAGTGGACGTTTGTGAAGATCTTGAACTCGTCCGCGACGCGGGCGTCGTAGCCGTAGCTCGAGAGGCCGTAGGAGATGACGCCCTTGCGGACCTGCGA
>CAZYRM010000639.1:0-1653 GCA_964649705.1 uncultured Planctomycetia bacterium | reverse complement strand
CCCTGCGCCGGTGAGCGTGCGCCACGCGCGTCCGGTCCGCCGGTATCCGACGAGCTGTCCTGGGATCCAGTCCCCGGTCGGGTCGAACAGGAAGTACTCCTTGACGCGGAGCACGTCGCGATACAGCTCGGTCTTGGTGTGCTGGTCCTCCGAGCGGGTCCAGCGCGAGGTGACCTCGATGACGACCGTCGGCGGCTTCTCCTCCCAGACCTTGTAGACGCGGCGGAGCCCCTTCTTGACCCCCTTGACGACGAAGCAGTCGGGGGAGACGCTGAGGTTGGTCTCGCCCTCCACCCAGTAGAGGAGGATGTTGCCCGAGACGTAGACGTCGGGGTCCAGGGAGAAGTACGAGGAGAGGGCGTGCCAGATCGCCAGCATGACCTGGCGATGGAGGTCGGTCTCACCCATCGGCTTGCCGTCCCTCTCGGGGTAGTGGACCTCGCGTGGCCTCGCGCGCAGCATGGGAGGAGTCCTCGTCGTGCGTAGCTCGCATCATACCACGGCCGCGGGAGGTCGACCATTTGCGCTTGGTCTTGGCCCAAGAGTCGGCGCCTGGGTCGGCAACGAGGCCGCGGAGAGGAAGCGGCGGGAGGTGCTCCGCCGCGTGCGGCCCTTCGTCGAGTTTCAGCCAAAACGCGCGCCCGACATCGGCGCCGTCATCGACATCCGCATCCACTACAAGTCGCCGAGGCCACTCGCCACCGCGGCCTGGAAGGAGTGGCACACCTGACCGGGCGATTCTGACGCCCCACGGGTCTTCGCCGCGCCTGCCTCGGCGACAAGGGAGGTGAGGGGCTACCTCCGCTTCTCGATCCGGTCGAGGCGGAGGTTATGCTGCTCGAGAATCCTGGCGATCATCGCGGTGTCCCGGCTTCGTGCCGCATCCATTCGAGCGCATTCGGCGATGATCTCGCGCGTCTGCCGCTTGGACTCTGCAAGGTCGCGTTTCATCAGCTCGATCTGGTCCTCCGCTCGGGCGACTCGGACGTCGGCCCGCTTCTGCATCTCCTTGATCTCGGCGATCGTCTCCTTGAACCAGGGACTGGGCTCGCTGTTCCTGGGTTTGCCGTTTCCTCGGATGCTCACGAACTCGCCTCCAGACGCCAACTATGGGGCGATTGTCCCACGTCGAACTTGCGAGGTCAAGGCGACCGCCTGCGATTGGAGCCGTTGTCCGCTATCATCGCGCCAGATGCGAGCCGCCACGATTCTCCTCTTCGCGCTCCTCGGGTGCATAGCACCCAAGCCGCAGACCGTCACGCCCGCACAAGCCATGGCGCCTCCGGTCCACGCCGCGAGGGGGCGCCTGGCACTGGGGCGTTTTCCAGCAGCGCACGGGCCGACCGTCGTCGAATCCAGCAGCGCCCCGAGACAAGCGGCAAGACGAGACCCTCCCGCGCAGCGCATCTCATGCCGAATCGGGGCATTCCGCGATCGACGGCGATGCGCGTGTCCCCCAGGATCGGGCATCCACGTTGCACGCTCCGAGGTCACGTGGCTGGAGGATCCCGTGGCCTCTCGTCCTCGCTGCTTCCGAGCCCAGGAGCCCGTCGAGATCGAGCTACGCTGCGCGTGGCGCGTGAAGCTCTTGAACGACGGGGTCATTGCGGAGGAGCTCCAGCGCCTCATCGCTTTCGAAGCGGCCCGGTGCCA
>CAZYRM010000638.1:0-1661 GCA_964649705.1 uncultured Planctomycetia bacterium | reverse complement strand
GCGCGAGGCCCACACGATGTCGAAGTTGCCTCGCACGTACATGTCGGCGTCGACCACGGTGCGGCCCGGGTGAAGGCCGATCCAGGAGAGGACCATGTGGAGCGGCGTCACGGCGCGGCGGCGGCGCAGATCGAGCGCCTCGACGTAGTCGAGGTAGCAGAAGTACGGCACCTTGGTGCAGCAGAAGCGGACCTGCCGCCGGACGGCTCGCTCGGGGCCCTTCTCGGCGATCAACTCCCTCTGCTGCTTGCACTGGAAGCGGAAGAGCGGGTCGTAGGGGAAGCCGACGATGCGCTCCGCCCACACCAGCGCTTCCGCGACGGCGCGCTCGTGGGTCTCGGGCCCCTCGAAGCGGGGGCGGACGATCATGGCCCGGTCGGAGTGGAGGATGTGCGCCGCGTGGCGTCTGATGACGCCCTCGGAGATCGCCTCGACGACCTGGCCGTTGCCGATGTAGAGCGCCGCGTGGACCATCGCGCCGCCGATGGCGAGGTTCGACAGGAACCCGCGGTCCCGGTGCAGGAGGACGTCACCGGGCAGGAGCCGCGGGATCGCGTCGAGGATCACCTCGTTCAGGTCGATGTCGTGCTCGTCGACGGCCCACGTCGCGACGAACGGAAAGTGCCTCCAGCCGATCCAGCGGCTGTCGCCCACCTTGAAGACGAGCCACCGGAAGAGGCGATAGGCCCACGACGGGCTGGGGTCCTCGAACTCGACGGACATGGCGACCCCCTGTAGGATGCGGAGATTCTATCGATCCGCGGGCCCGGGTCCAAGGGAGGGAGACCTCGCATGTCGAAGTGCGTCCTCGTGGCATGCCTCTTGGCCGTCGTTGCCATGGCCGAAGAGGGACCCTCCCCCGCGAAGGGGACTCGGATCCTCGAGACCGTCCTCGACGTCGAGCAGTCGACCGACGCCACCTGCGGCCCGGCGGCGTTGGAGGCCGTCCTCGCCCACTACGGCGTGCAGGCCTCGGAGGGGGCCATCTCGACGCAGTCGAACCTCGACCCCGAGGTCGGCGCGCAGCCGGAGGACCTCGCGCGCATCGCGGAGGGGTTCGGGGTCAAGACGGAGTGGAGGGACAAGCTGACGCTCGAGGACCTGGAGCGCGAGATCGCCGCGGGAAACCCCGTGCTCGTGCTGACTCAGGCCTGGAAGACGAGCAAGGACCTGAAGTGGGAGGAGGCGTGGGACGACGGGCACTACCTCGTCGTCATCGGGATCGACGCGAAGGCCGTCTACTGCGAGGACCCCTCGCTCGAGGGGGAGCGCGGCGTGATCCCGCGCGAGGAGTTCCTGGTCCGCTGGCACGGCTGGACGTCGGACGACGAGAAGGCCGAGCGTCAGGGGATGCTCTTCCGCATGGGGACGCCTCCGAAGGCGCCCCCGACGCGGTGGGTCCCGATCGAGTAGCTACGCGCCGATCTCGACGGTCGCGATCCTGGCGCCCACGGGCGGGACGACGGGCGGCGTCGAGAGCGTCCGCTCGATCTCCGACCGGACCCGATTGACGGCCTCGAGCTCGGTCGGGGCCGTCACGCTGGAGCCTGCCACGCTCGGGCAGTACGCCATGAACCGCCCCGTCTGCGGGCTCTTCACCACCACCACCTGCACGCGCATCGTATCCTCCCCGGGCGCCTGGGTGCGCCGGTTTGACTTCC
>CAZYRM010000637.1:0-1675 GCA_964649705.1 uncultured Planctomycetia bacterium | reverse complement strand
GGCGTCCACGCGATCGGGGAGAGGAGCGTCATCGCGAGCACGACGAGCGCCGCCTCGATCGCCGGGGACCTTCCGCGAAGCAGCGCGACGAGAACAACCAAGGCGAGGACCCCGTTCACCCAGGCGATGACGCGCAGCGCGGCATCGGGGCGGAGCCTCGCGACGTTGACCTGGATCGCGTGGCTCGACGAGGGGTTGCGGATCCCCGTCAGGAGCCTGACGATGGCGGCCCTCGGCGACTGGTTCGTGTATCGCGAGGACTTCTCGAGGGCGAACGGCGTCCGCTGGCGAAGCGACCACTCCGTCTCGCCGACCCAGGTCCCGTAGGCCTCCGCGGCGCCGCGAGGACCATACGCGGCGACGGGGACCACGCCGCCCACGACGATCGCGCCGATGGCGACTCCCGCCAGGGCCCGCCAGCGGCCGCGCAGCAGCCAATAGAGAACGACGATGGCCGGCGTGAGCTTGAGCGCGGCGGCGGCGCCGATCGCGATCCCCGCGTGGACCTCCTTCCCTCGGCGCGCCATCCAGAACGCGCCGACGACCGCGCCGAGCACGAGGATCTGGGATTGCGCCTGGAGGAGCCCGTCGACGAGATAGGGCGATGCGAGGAGGAGCGGGAGCCACCTCCGCCGATCGAACATGGCGGGCCCCTCGGCCCCCGCGATGCGCGCGGCCCCCTCGACGGCGATCGCGGCGAGGCCGACGCCGACGAGCGACCAGACCGCGATCGCGACGACGTACGGCAGGAGGGCGAAGGCGGCCATCGCGGCGGCGAAGGCGGGCGGATAGCGCTCCAGGGCGTCAGCGTCGTACGGGCTCTTCCCGTCCAGAACGGCGAGGCCACCCTCGTAGTACCCGTCGAAATCGGTGCCGCGGTCCCGCCGGAGAACGGCGGCGACGACGAGGAGGAGCGCGACAGAAACAAGCAGGAGCCGCACCACAAGACCCAAGACTCAATGAGCACGTTTCAAGGAAGGTCCAGGTCGAATGCGCTATTGCCGACCGCCGATTCACCGTCCCTTCCCGACTTGAGCCTTCGTTGATACTTGCTCATTGAGTCTTGAGTCTTCTTCATGGGTGATGGAGCTCGATCTGGTTCCCCCACGGGTCCTTGAAGTACACGGAGCGCCCCGATCCCCGTTTCCTCGGCCCCTCGTCGATCGAGATGCCACGCGCCGCGAGCGCCTCCAGGGACTTGTCGAACTCCTCGGGCGTCACGCGAAACGCCACGTGCGCGAGCGCCGTGGCGGACGGCGCCGTCTCCCTCCCCAGGAGGAAGACGAACTGCTCGTTCACGCGGAGCGAGACGAAGTTCGCCGCGCGCGCCGAATCGCGCATCCCGAAGAGGTCGACGTACCACGCTCGGGCCTTCTCGACGTCGTCTACGGCGAGCCCCACGTGGTCGATCCCGCTCGTCCCGACGGGGTCCGTCGCGGAGGGGTCGACGGGCCGCCGCCCGCCCCAGTGCGCATACCATTCCTCGAGCTGCGTGAGCGTCGAGAGGTCGGCCATCCGGTCGAGGAAGACCTTCCCGTCGAGGTGGTCGATCTCGTGCTGGAGGATGACGGCGAAGAACCCCTCGGCCGCGATCCGGAGCGGCTTGCCCTCGCGGTCGAGGGCCTCGACGTTCACCTTCGTCTTCCGCGCGACGACGCCGCGCAGGCCGTCGACG
>CAZYRM010000636.1:0-1688 GCA_964649705.1 uncultured Planctomycetia bacterium | reverse complement strand
TCGGGTCGCGGGCGCGGGCGCGGAGCGCGCGAGATGGAACCGAGCGTGATCTGCTATCCGCGCGCGTCCCTGCGTCGTCGCTATCGACGCAGGACCCTGAGCAGCTTCTCGGCCTCCGCGTGACCCAGGTCGCGGGCCCGCGTAGCGGCGCGGATGGCGTCGTCCTTGCGCCCGAGGAAGTGGTACGCCGACGCCAGGTTGAACCACGCCTGGGCGTTCTCCGGGGCGAGCCGCGTTGCCTCCTCGGTGACCTTCGCCGCCTCCGCAAACTCCCCCTTCTGCCCTAGCGCCGCCCCCAGGCTCACCCAGGCGTCCGTGATCGGGGGCTTGTAGCTCGTTGCGAGACGCAGACACTCAATAGCCTCGACGAGTCGGCCGAGTTGCCTCAGGGCCTCTCCTGTCAGTCCGCACAGGACCGGAGATTTGAGAGCCAATCGACGGGCAATGTAACGGTAGTCGTCTTCCAAAGGCCGCTCACCGCCCATCGAGAGGCGAATCGCGCCGAGGGCAAGTCCAGGACGTCCCTGTCGCAGGAAGTGCTCGGCCGCTCCCCGGACGACAGTCCAGAACGCGTAGCCCGAGGTGCGCGCATCGACTCCTTGTCGTTGCCAGAATCGTGCGTCCAAGTGCTGGCCGAGGGCGAGGCGGATCACGGCCTCGTCGTACAGGACCTCCACATCTCGTGGGTCGACGTCACGCTGGAGCTGGACCTCATCGAGGGCCTCCTCGTAGCGTCCACCGTAGAAAAGCTCCCTCGCCACGTAGTCGTGCGTGCGGAAGATGCGCGCCGTCCCGGCCCCCATTGGGTCTGCGAACGACAGGATGGCGATGAGAGCCGCCGCGCCGCCTGCGAGCGCGCGTAACGCGAACCGCCCGCCACCACAGGAAATCCATGCGACGAAGAGGCCGGCGAGCGGTGCGGACAGGGCCTCAAACGGGAGGCGATATCGAGCGCACACCGTGAACACCACAGGGAGAGTCAGCACGGGCGTCGAGAGGGCTACGACGCGGCGACCCGCGGGCCTCCCCAGGGCGACGAGGAGCCCGACGACTCCGAGCGGGAGCAGCACGCCGCTCGACGGCCACGGCAGCGAGAGCGCCCGACTCGCCTCGCGGAAGTAGCCGATGTCCTGGCTGGGGCAGACCTCGGGGTTTGCTACCAGCAGGCACGACTTCCGTCCGAAGAGCCGTGCGGCCACGGCAGGTTGCTCCATCCAGAACGTCACCCCGTCCGCCAACAGGTCCCGCCGCAGGCCCCGCTGCGTCAGACTCTCCCACTCCAGCCCAGGCCTGACGGACGGCAGTCCATCAGCGTCAGGGTTGTTCCCGATGTAGAAATTGAGCCCCGCGTTCCCCTGCGTCAGCGTCCACTGTCCGGACACATAGTGGTTTCGGGCGAGCACGGGCGCGAGCAGCGCCCCGCCGGCGAGGAGGCAGGCGCCGGCCCGCTTGTACGCCACGAGCGCGGGGGGCCGCGTGAAGGCGATACAGAGCGCGGCCACGGGCAGGAAGGCGATGCCCGGGCCCCACGCAAGCGCGGAGGCCGCAAACGCCAGCCCCGCGCCCAGGGCGTGGCGGTACTTCGCCCCCTCTCCCCATGCCTTGAGCGTCATCCACGCCCCGAGGAGGTCGAAGAAGACGATGAACGTCGTCGGCATCCACTGGCCGTCGTAGTAGACGAAGATCCA
>CAZYRM010000635.1:0-1690 GCA_964649705.1 uncultured Planctomycetia bacterium | reverse complement strand
ATCCTCAACACCCTCCTCGAGGACACGACGAAGACGCACGAGGAGGCGCTGATCAAGATCTACAGCCGCCTCCGCCCCGGGACGCCGCAGCAGCTCGAGCGCGCGAAGGCCCTCTTCCACGAGCGCTTCTTCGACGCGCAGCGGTACCGCCTGGGCCGCGTCGGCCGCTTCCGCCTGAACCGCAAGTTCGACGCGCAGATCAGCGAGACCGATCAGACGCTGACCAAGGAGGACATCGTCAACGCCGTGAAGTACATCGTGAAGATGCGCCACGGCGAAGGACACGCGGACGACATCGACCACCTGGGCAACCGCCGCGTCCGGACGATCGAGGAGCTGGCGGGCGAGGACATCCGCAAGGGGTTCCTCCGCCTCCGCCGCACGATCTCCGAGCGCTTGAACCTGGACCAGCAGGAGACGATCACGCCGCGCTCGCTCGTCAACTCCAAGACGGTGTCGAGCGCGATCGAGTACTTCTTCGGCCGCGGCGAGCTGTCACAGGTCGTCGACCAGACGAACCCGCTGGCCCAGCTCACGCACGAACGGCGCCTCTCGGCCCTGGGACCGGGCGGCCTGAACCGCAAGCGCGCGGGCTTCGAGGTCCGTGACGTCCACATCAGCCACTACGGCCGGATCTGCCCGATCGAGACGCCTGAAGGCACGAACATCGGGCTGATCTCCTCCCTCTCGATCTACGCGACGATCGACGAGTACGGCTTCCTCATTACCCCGTACCGCCGGATCCGGGACGGGAAGATGACGGACGAGATCGAGTACCTCCGCGCGAACGAGGAGCTCGACAAGATCATGGCGCCCGCCGACGTAGAGGTCGACGAGAAGAACCGCATCATCGGCGAGAAGGTCCTGGCGCGGGTCAACGGCGAGTTCATGTACGTCGAAACGAAGAAGGTCGACTACATGGACATCTCCCCGCGGCAGATGATCGGCGTCTCCGCGGCGCTCATCCCCTTCCTCGAGCACGACGACGCCAACCGCGCCCTGATGGGATCGAACATGCAGCGCCAGGCCGTGCCGCTCCTCAAGACGGAGCTCGCGGTCGTGACGACGGGGATGGAGAAGTTCGTGGCGGAGAACTCCGCGATGGTCGTCGTCGCCCGGCGCGACGGGATCGTGCGGAAGGCCGACTCGAGCGAGATCGTCGTCGAGGACGACATCCACCACCTGCGGAAGTTCACGGGCCTGAACGAGCGCACGTGCCTGAACCAGCGCCCGATCGTGAAGGTCGGGGACAAGGTCAAGCGCGGGCAGGTGATCGCGGACGGCGCGGGGACCTGCAAGGGCGAGCTCGCGCTGGGCAAGGACATCCTCGTCGGGTTCATGCCGTGGGACGGCTACAACTTCGAGGACGCGATCGTGGTGAGCGAGCTGCTCATCCGCGAGGACAAGTTCACCTCGATCCACATCGAGGAGTTCGAGATCGACATCCGCGAGACGAAGCTCGGCCGCGAGGAGTTCACGCGCGACATCCCGAACCTCTCGGAAAAGTCGCTCAGGAACCTCGGCGAGGACGGCGTGGTGCGGATCGGCACCCGCGTCCGCCCGGGCGACATCCTGGTCGGGAAGGTCGCGCCGAAGTCGAAGAGCGAGCTGACGCCCGAGGAGAAGCTCCTGCATGCGATCTTCGGCCGCGCGGGCGAGGACGTGAAGAACGACTCGCTCGAGGTCCCGT
>CAZYRM010000634.1:0-1693 GCA_964649705.1 uncultured Planctomycetia bacterium | reverse complement strand
GAGCTGCTCATCGGGAAGAAGAAGACCGAGGTCGGCCACCTCGCCGGGGCGGCGAGCACGGCGTGCGAGGACTGGGTGAACTCCGCGTTCTTCAGCGGCACGACCAAGGAGCAGGAGCGGCGCCTCGAGTGGCTGGTGCGCGGCCGCGGTCGGATCGGCGTGGTCGTCAAGAGCGAGCGCGCGGGCACGGTCCGCTCCGAGGCGCACGCGGGCCGCCGATGAGCGCCTACGCCCGCTTCCTCGGCCGCCGGCCGTGGCCGATCGTGCTGGCCGTAGCGGCCGCGACCGCGTGGCTCGGTTGGTGGACCTGGCACCTCCGCATCGACTTCTCGTTCGAGTCGCTCTTCCTGTCCAAGGATGCGGAGGTCGCCGAGTACGAGGAGTTCACGAAGCAGTTCGGCAGCGACGACAACGCCATCTACGTCGTGGCCAGCTTCCCCGACGCCTTCGGCCCCTCCGCCCTGGAGGCCCTCGACGTAGCGACCCGGCGGATCTCGGCCCGCACGGAGGTCTCGCGCGTCTTCAGCCTGGCCTCCGTGCTCCGCCTCTCCAAGGGAAGGGCCGTCCCGCCTGACGAGTCGCAGGGGGCCCGCTGGAGGGCGGAGATCCTCGCCAACCCGGCCCTCGCGGGGAACCTGGTCTCCCGGGACGGGACCACGACCGCCGTCCTGATCGAGACGACCTCCGCGATCAAGGAGGCCCGGGCGCGCGGACGGTTCTTCAAGGACCTCAGGCAGATCGTCTCGGAGACCATCGCCCCGAAGGCCGAGCGCACGGCCTACGCTGGAATTCCGGTGATCGAGGAGGAGTACTCGCACCTGATCGCGAACGACCAGAAGACCTTTCCACCGATCGCCATCGGCGTCTTCACCGTGCTGCTCCTCGTCTACTTCGGAACCATCGGGGGAGTGGCGCTGCCCCTGTCGACCGTCGTCCTCGCCGCCGTGTGGACGGTGGGGCTGCTGACCATGGCGGGGCGGCCGATCGGCGTCCTGACGGGGATCGTCCCGACGCTCGTGCTCGTCATCTGCATCGGGGACTCCATCCACTTCCTGTCGCGCTACACGGAGGAGCTGCCGCTCCATCCGGATCGCGCCCTCGCGATCGAAACGACCGTCCGCACGATGGCCTTCCCGTGCCTCCAGACCTCGTTCACGAACGCGATCGGCTTCGGGACGCTGCTCACCACCTCGCTCTTCGGCGTGCAGGA
Organism: uncultured Planctomycetia bacterium; assembly: GCA_964649705.1. Lineage (GTDB taxonomy): Bacteria > Planctomycetota > MHYJ01 > WSZJ01 > CAZYRM01 > CAZYRM01. The sequence goes on along the minus strand of CAZYRM010000634.1, from coordinate 483 downwards.
GTTCGGGCTCCTCACCGCAGTGGGGCTCGTGCTGGGGTACGTCCTGGCGATGACGTACCTTCCGGCGATGCTCGCGCTCGTCCGGCCGCTCCGGCGGCTCGGCGGGATCGCGGGCGGGATCGAGCGGGGCGGGAGCATCCTGCGGTGGATCGCCTCGGTCAACGAGCGCCATCGGTACGCCGTGATCGTCGTGTCCCTCCTCATCACGGTGGCCGCCGGGATCGGGATGAGCCGCCTGAAGACGCGGCAGAGCTGGTTCCAGGACATCCCGGAGTCGAACGCGGTCTACCAGGACACGCACTTCATCGAGGAGCGTCTCACGGGGACGTTCACGCTGGAGGTGGTCGTCACGGCCCGCCAGCCGGGCGCCTTCCGCGACCCGGCCAGCCTGAAAGAGGTCGAGAGGCTCGTCGCGTACGCGCGGGGGCACGAGGCGGTCAGCCACGCGATGTCGGTCGGGGACATCCTGGCCGAGGTGAACCG
>CAZYRM010000633.1:0-1698 GCA_964649705.1 uncultured Planctomycetia bacterium | reverse complement strand
GTCGTCGACGACTACTTCAACGCCGACGTCTGGTTTCTGCTCGGGCACACGCTGGACCGTCTCGGAGAGCACGAGGCCGCCTTCCTCTCCTGGGAGTTCGGCCGCCGCCTGTGGCCCGAGAAGGTCTCGGAGTACTTCCCCGCCGACGAGTACGGCCGCCTGAAGCCCGTGCGGGACCGCTCCCCGGCCCGCCTCGACGCCCTGCGTGCCTCGATCGGGCAGGGGGACGTGACCGCGGAGACCCTCCGCGAGGCCGCCGAAATCTGCGTCGTCTTCTCGCGCTGGGAGGAGGCGCGCGGGTACCTCGTCCAGGTCGAGGAGAGGGGGGAGGCCGGCGTCGAGGACTGGATCGCGCACCTCGAGGTCCTGCGCCGCATCGGCGACGAACCGGGGACGCGCCAGCTCCTCGCCCGCGCCCTGGAGGCGACCTCGGGGGCCCCGGCGCTCGTCTCGCAGCAGGCCTACACCCTCCTGACGGACGGGAAGACGGGCGAGGCCGCAAAGCTGCTCGACGACGCGATCGCCGCGCACCCCGAGGACCCGTCGCTGTGGCAGGTCCTGGGGCACGGCCGGTTCGCGGGGGGGGACTGGAAGGGCGCGCGCGATGCCTACGCGAAGGCCGTGGAGGCCGACGCCGCCCTGCCCACGACCTGGGCGCGGATCGCCACGATCGAGGAGCAGAAGCTCGCCGACCCCGAGAAGGCGTTTGCCGCCGCGTACCAGGCCTACCGCCGCGCGCCGAACTGCAAGGTGGAGGAGTTCGTCGAGGCGCAGATGCACCGCGTCCTGGAGGCGATCTCCACCTACCGCCTGCCGCGCATCCGCGGGATCGAGGAGGCGCGGAGGTGCCTCGGCGAGAAGAACCCGTTCCGCCGCATGGAGGCCCTCGCGTGGTTCTCCGCCCGCCCCGCCGAGGAGTGCGTCCCCGTCTTCCGCGACGCTCTGGCCGACCCCGTCCCCGAGGTCCGCATGACCGCCATCGAGGGGCTCGCGCAGCGGGGAGACCCCGAGTCGCTCGCGGCGTTTGTCGCGGGCCTCGGCGACCCGCGCCCGACGGTCGCGTCCTCGTCGCTCTACGGCTACGTCCGCCTCAAGGGGAGCGAGGCCCAGGCGCGGCTCCGCGAGGCGGCCTCGAACGAGTTCTCGCTCATGCGCTATGCGGCCTACCTGGGGCTCTGGCAGGACGGATCGGAGGAGTCCGAGAAGCTCCTGACATCGTACGTCGAACGGGAGACGGACGAGGGGCTGGTCCGGATGATCCGCCTGGTGGTGGGGAAGTGACGGTGGAACCGCTCGGAATCTACGTCCACGTCCCGTTCTGCGACGTCGCCTGCCGGTACTGCAACTTCTTCTTCGTCGTCCGTCGGCCCGACCTCTACGAGGGGTACGTCGGGGCGGTGCGCGCGGAGCTCGCGCGGTGGGCCTCGGACCCGCGCGTGGAGGGTCGGCCCGTCGAGAGCGTCTTCCTGGGCGGAGGCACGCCGAGCGCCTTGTCCGGCGCCCAGGTCGCCGCAATCCTCGGGGACGCGAGGCGCCTGTACGCGGTTGCCGCGGACTGCGAGGTGACGCTCGAGGCCAACCCGGGCAGCCTGCACGACGCGAAGCTCGCGGAGTTCCGCGAGGCGGGCGTGAACCGCCTGTCGATCGGCGTGCAGTCGTTCCACGACGACGAGCTGAGGATGATCTGGCGCACGCACA
>CAZYRM010000632.1:0-1703 GCA_964649705.1 uncultured Planctomycetia bacterium | reverse complement strand
GGACACGCCGATCGTCTGCTACTGCCACGTCGGCGAGCGGAGCATGGAGGCGGCGTCCTACCTCATCGGCCACGGGTTCACGAACGTGAAGAGCCTCGTGGGCGGGATCGACGCCTGGAGCGAGCAGATCGACCCGAGCATTCCGCAGTACTAACCGACACGCCAACGGAAACGGCCACGCTCGGAATCCCCGTGCGTGGCCGTTCGGCTGTCTGGAATGTGCAAAACCGGCTGGAGAGCCTCCAGCCGGTTCCGCAATGCTTCCGATCCCGCTTCGGACGGTCTAGGCGCCGAAGTCGTTCTGCTCCGGGGGAGGCGTCGGCGGCGCGCCGTGCGAGCAAGCGCTCACGACACCCGAGCCCATGACAACGACCAGCGCAACCAGCACGAGCAGCTTCTTCATCACATCCTCCGGAAAAGAGTGATGGAACCTTATGCACGCGACTCGCCAGGGTGAGTTTGCACCTGCGGATCGCAGTAGCGCTCAAGATGGCTCACCTATATGAGTTTGCGGCGCAGAACGACGTCGCCGGATCCGATCCCGATCCGCGATCCTCCCCGAGTTGTCACCCCGGGGTGGAAACGGGTCCGGCAACGGTAACGTCGCAACCGGTTTCGCAGATTGCCAATGGGAGTGCCTCCGATGGCCGCCAAGCGCCCCTCCACGAAGTCCGCGAAGCCCAGGAAGCCCCGCCGCAAGAGGGTCGCGGCGGGCAGCGTCGGCCTGACGGCCTTCGAGGTCAGATGCCCAGATTTGCCCAAGGAGATCGCCTCGCTCTCCTCCTCGGTCGACGCGGATGGCGGCGCGGTCCTCTCCTGCTACCGTGACCCGCTCGGCGGCAAGTGGGTCCTCCTCGTCTCCCTCCCCATCGAGCACGTCTCCCCCACCCCCTACCAGCGCGACCTCTCCGAGGCGCACGTCAAGCGCCTGACCGACGTCCTCGCGAAGACCGGCCGCTTCCTCGACCCGATCATCGCCGTGAGGATGGGCGAAAGGCAGTACCACACGCCGAACGGGAACCACCGCCTCGCCGCGATGAGGGCCTCCGGCGCCAGGGCGATCTGCGCGCTGCTCGTCCCCGAGCCCGAGGTCGCCCTCGAGATCCTCGCCCTCAATACGGAGAAGGCGCACAACCTCAGGGAGAAGTCGATCGAGGTCGTCCGCATGTTCCGCGCCCTCGCCGCGCCGGGGGCGGGCAAGGAGTCCGACCACGCCCTCTACTTCGAGGAGCCCGCCTACATCACGCTCGGGCTCTGCTACGAGGAGCGGCCGCGCTTCGGGGGCGGCGCCTACTTCTCGCCGGTGCGCCGCGTGGACACCTGGCTCGACGACCCGCTCGAGAAGGCGAAGAAGACCCGCGAGGCTCGCGCGAAGCGGCTCCTGGAGCTCGACGAGCTCGTCGGCGAGGCGGTCAGGAAGCTCAAGGAGCGCGGCCTGACGAGCCCCTACCTCCGGGCCTTCGTCGTCGCGCGCGTCAACCCGCTGCGCTTCTGGCAGGGGGACCTCCCCGACTTCGACGCCCTCTTCGACCAGATGATCGCCAAGGCGAAGCGGTTCGACCCCGGCAAGATCAACCCGCAGGACCTCGCGGCAAGCGGGGGCGCGCCCGACGAGGAGTAGCATTTGACGGAATCCCCTTCGCCCACTAAGATGCCGCCGTGTTTCGACCCGACCTCCTGAAAAACAAGACGATCCTCGTCAC
>CAZYRM010000631.1:0-1718 GCA_964649705.1 uncultured Planctomycetia bacterium | reverse complement strand
TCGTCCAGCACGCCCGCCTCGATCATCTTGACCGCCCCGAAGCCGCCCTCCTCGGCGGGCTGGAAGAGGAGGACGACGTTGCCGGCGAGCGACGTCCTGAGCCTGGCGAGGACCTCTCCGACGGCGACGAGCGTCGTCGTGTGCCCGTCGTGCCCGCAGGCGTGCATCACGCCCCCGCGCAGCGAGGCGTACCCCAGGCCCGTCTCCTCGTGGATGGGAAGGGCGTCCATGTCGGCCCGCAGGGCCACGGTCCGCCCCGCGCGCGCGCCACGGACGATCGCCGCCACGCCGGTCCCGGCGATCCCGGTCCTGACCTCGAGCCCCGCCGCGCGCATCCGCTCGGCGACCTTGCGCGAGGTGTCCCTCTCCTCGAACCGCGGCTCCGGGTGACGATGGATGTCGTGGCGGAGCTCCCTCCACCTCTCGCGCCCCTCGGCAATCCCCTTCTCGACCTCGTTCTTCCAATCCATGAGACCGCACCTCCTCTCTCCGGATACTACCCCCGGCCGAGGCGTTCCGCAATTGGGTTGACGGGCCCCAGCCGGCGGGCTACCCTTTCCGGTGACCGTCAGAGGCCCCGTTCACATCAGCACTTGCGGGGGAGGCGATGCCGACCGACTTCAAGACGCTCTTCTCGAAGATGATCGCCGAGAAGGCGTCCGACCTCTTCGTCAAGGTCGGGGCGCCGGCGGCTCTCCGGGTCGCGGGGAAGGTCCGCTTCATGGAGGGCGCGCCGTTCACCCCGGACGCGGTCAACTCGATGTTCGATCAGGTGGCCGACCCGCGGACGCGAAGTCAGTTCGACGCGACGGGGGAGGCCGACACGGCGTACGAGCTGTACGGCGTGGGGCGCTTCCGCGTGAACATCTTCCGCCAGCGCGGCTACATCGGCTTCGTCTACCGCCACATCCAGACGCGCATCCCGGACATGGAGGACCTGAACCTCCCCGCGGCGACGCTCAAGAAGCTGGCGAGCCTTTCCCGCGGCATGGTGCTGGTGACGGGGATCGCGGGCAGCGGGAAGTCGACGACGCTGGCCGCGATGATCAACCACGTGAACAAGGTGCAGCCGCGCCACATCGTGACGATCGAGGACCCGATCGAGTACCTGTTCGTGGACGACAAGAGCGTGATCGACCAGCGCGAGCTGGGGATGGACACGCAGAGCTTCTCCGCGGCGCTGAAGCACGTCGTCCGTCAGAGCCCCGACGTCATCATGATCGGGGAAATGCGCGACCTGGAGACGGTGGAGGCGGCGATGGCGGCCGCGGAGACGGGGCACCTCGTCTTCAGCACGCTGCACACGGTGAACGCGATGCAGACGGTGGAGCGCATCATCAACTTCTTCCCGCCGCACCAGCACGAGTTCCTCAGGATGCAGCTCGCGCTCCTCCTGGAGGGGGTCGTCAGCCAGCGGCTCATCCCGACGAAGGACGGCAACGCGCGGGTCCCGGCGGTCGAGCTGATGGTGGCGACGCCGACCGTGAGGGAGCTCCTCCACGAGGGGAAGACGAAGGAGCTGTACAAGGCGCTCAAGGAGGGGTCGTACTTCGGGACGCAGACGTTCAACCAGTCGCTGAAGGAGCTCTACGCCCGGGATCTGATCACGCTGGAGGAGGCGCTCACGGCTGCCGATAATCCGGATGAGCTCAAGCTCGACGTCCGGGGGATCGTCAAGGGGACCAAGCCGGGCGACTTCGATTTCAAGTTCTAGGCCA
>CAZYRM010000630.1:0-1723 GCA_964649705.1 uncultured Planctomycetia bacterium | reverse complement strand
TCCTCGGCGGGGAGGCCGTCCTCCCAGAGTCCCTTGTAGAAGGCGTCCATCAGCTCGGAGGTCTCCGCGTCGGGGACCTTCCACAGCGAGAGCATGAACTGGCGCGCGCCGGCGATGGCGAGGGCGCGCTCCCAGAGCGACTTCGCCTCCGCCAGATCCGCCGTCTCCTGGAGGAGCACAGCGAGATTGGCGAGACACGGAGCAATCTCGGGGGCTCCCTCGCCGAGTGCGGCCTCCGAGATCCGCAACGCACGCACGTAGTGCGGCTTTGCCCCCTTCCGATCGCCCATCGCGCTGAGGACCATGCCGAGCCAGGTAGAGCATGAGGCCACCACGATGTCATCGGGTCCAAACTCCTGCTCCGCCACGCTCAGCGCCTCCTCGGCCTTGGCGCGAGCGTCCGGGAGCTTCTCTTCACGCACGAGCTCCGACACCTCGGTGAGCATTTGCCCAAGGCGCTCCTTTGCCGCGGTCCTCGGGTCGGCTTCCTGCGCAAGAGCGCTTCCACCCCCGAGGATGGCGACCAGAAGGATGGAAACGACCGTCGGCGTGATCGAGACGCACTGCTCGAGAATGAGGAGTCCCCCCTACTTGTGATCCAGCTCCACCGTCCACACCAGGCAACCGGGGCCGCGGCGGGGGATCCAGCCGCCGCCCAGGGCCTTCTCGTTGCACTCCTGGAAGAGGCGGAGGTCGAGCGGCTTCCAGGAGGCCTCGACGGGCTGTGACGCAGCCGAGGCCGCCCACGACTTCAGCTCCGCGGGCGTGCAGGCCCCCGCGCGGATCCGCGAGCGAGCCGCCTCCAGCTCCGCGATCGGCGTGCTCGACATCGCCAGCAGGAACCACTCCGTCCCCTTCGACTCGTCGAACTTCAGCCACCAGAGCGAGGGGCCAGTCGGCGTGTCGACGACCGGCGGGACCAGCACCTCCCCGTCGCGAGGCGCGATCGGATTGCGAGGCGGATCGCCGACCACGAGGCCCGCCTTCTTGTCCTCCGCGAAGAGCTGCTCGAAGTAGTCCGGAAAGACGCACGCCACCGACCCAGAGGCGTCCACGTTGAAGACGTACACGTGCACCGCCCGCTCCGAGCGGAACGCGAATCGCACCCCCTGTCCCGCGAGCACGACCTCCTTCGAAGCCGACGCCGCCACCGGGACCGGGACCGCCACGCGCCCGTCCAGGCCCCTGAGCGCCGGCCTCGGGTTGACGAGGATCGCCGCCTCGCCGTCCACGAAGGCCAGTTCCGGTCCCGGGTCGGCGATCCCCACCGGCCACTCCCGCGCCTCCGGCCACACCCGCCACGCGACGAGCCCCATCGCGGCGACGAGCACGCCTCCCGCCGCCCAGCGACGCCAGGACGGCCCGACGCGCGCGCCTGGGGCGCTGTCCGCCAGCAGCTCCCTCGCCACGTTCGCCACCGCGACGTCCTCGGTCGGCGAGACCCCCATCGCCGCAAGCTGCGCGTCAATCCCGTCCGCGAGCGCCGCGGCCGTCAAGCGGTCCTCGACCCGCTTCGCGAGCGAGCCGCGCACGAGCGCCTCCACCCCCTCGGGGACGGCGCGGAACGAAGAGACAGGCGTCACGACACCCTCCGTGTGGAACTTGAGCAGGTCCGCGAGCATCCCGCTCGCCGGGAGCCTCCCCGTGAGGAGACGATACAGCGTCACGCCGAGCGAGTAGACGTCCGAGGCCGCCCCGGGCTTGCCCTGGAGGTGCTCCGGCG
>CAZYRM010000629.1:0-1726 GCA_964649705.1 uncultured Planctomycetia bacterium | reverse complement strand
GTCGCGACGCCCAGGAGCACGCCCAGGACGTTCACGATGCCGTCCTGGCCCCCGAGGATCACCTTGGAGAGGATGCCGCCGCGGGTGTGGCGCTCGACGTCGATCTCGTGGCGCTTGAGCTCTTCGCTCTTTTCCATAGGAGGACACCGGGGGCGGCGGGTTTTGGGAGGTCCTGACTGCCGTCGCGGCGCCATCGCGCTCGATCGAGCACGAGTACGAGTACGAGTACGAGCACGAGCACGAGCACGAGCACGCCGACGACCGGAGAGGTCAAACTGCGGAGGTTACCACGCGCGGCGGTTGTAGACGTACCATTCCACGCAGACGATCCCGAAGGCGACCGCCGCGAGCCACCACCAGTACTCCTTGTTCGTCGCCACGGCCTCCGCCGAGCCCTTGACGGTCTGCTTTCCCAACTCGAACGACTCCCGAGGCAGCAGGTCGGACTCCTGCGGGTCCAGGAGGTTGACCGCGTAGACGACGTCGGGCTTCCCCGGCCGCCGCATCCGGTAGACGCCGAGGCGCTCGGTCGCGGCGAAGAGCACCTTCCGGTCCTCGTCCACCTTGAAGGTCTGCGCCCCCCCGTCGGGCTTGATCACCTCGAACTGGTCGACGTCCCGCTCCGGCACCATCCTGATGACGTCCCCCGCCGAGATCGTCGATCCGCTCGCCTGCGAGGCCGACCCCGACAGCCACCCGACCGCGTTCGCGACGAACATCGGGAAGCTGTAGCGGAGCGGCCAGTTGGAGTCGTACATGTTGAAGTGAACGACGAGCGCCCGCACCTTGCCGCGGACGTACGACGTGATCAGCGGCCCTTCGTCGCTGTCGAGCACCGTGTCGGCGAACTTCGGGACCTCCATCTTCATCGCCTTGACGACGTCCACGTTGTGGAAGTTGACGTACCGCGTGAGGACGTGGTCCCGCAGCGCGGAGACGATCACCGGGTGCTTCACCTCCCCTGACTTCGCGTACCCCTCGATCGGCGGGACGCAATTGAGAAACCAGAAGCTCCCCTCCGTCGGCTTCCACTTCGACACCGGGTCGAAGTTGACGCAGTCGAAGCAGACGAGGTCGTAGCTCCCCGTCCCTCCCCCCTTGCCGATGAACTGCTCGAAGTCCGCCGGCTTCGCGGGCGAGATGTGGACCTTCGGGTCGAGGTTGAGGACGGTCTTGAGGAAGAAGTTCTCGTCGGTCAGGACGAGGATGTTGACGTCGCGCTCCTTCTGCAGCACCGTCCAGGCGACGTTGTCGATCGGCAGGTCGTCCGCGCACTCGAGGTCGACGCGGACGATCCCCGACGTCAGCCCCCTCCGGTCGAAGACCACGGGCAGCGTGCCGGGCGCCTTCGTGTCCTTGTCAACCGCGGGCACCGTGACGTCGCGGACCTCGATCTGACGGTCGTTGAGCGAGAAGAGGAGCCTCGCCTTGGCCTCCTGCTCCATGAAGTTCTGCACCCGGACGAAGAGCTGGTACTCCACGTCCTCGCCGGGCGCCGACTCCCCCACCTGGACGTTCTTCCGCGCCTCGAGGGCGGTGATCGCGACGTTGGACGATCGGGTCCCGATCGGGAAGTAGGAGACGGGGAACGCCTCCTTGATCGGCAGGCCCTTCACCTCCTCGAACCCGCCGTCGGAGAGGAGCTTCACCTCGCACGGCTTCCCCTGCTCTCGCGCGGCGGCCTCCGCGGAGGCGGCGATCAGGAGCGCCTCGCGGAGCCCCGTCC
>CAZYRM010000628.1:0-1731 GCA_964649705.1 uncultured Planctomycetia bacterium | reverse complement strand
TCTTCGGGTCGCGCAGGTAGGCGAGGCACGACTCGATCCGCTCGGGGAAGAGGTCTGCGAGGGCGACGAGCTCGACTTCTCCGTCGGCCTCGAGGACGTTCTGCGCGGCGCCCGTCCCGCGGCCTCCGCAGCCGATCAGCCCGACGCGGATCGTCTCCTCCGCCCCGCCGTGGACGACGTTCGCGGCCGCGAGCGCTGCGGCGGAGGCCGACGCCGCCGCGAGGAACTGCCTGCGCGTGATCGCCATGGGGTGACTCCTGAACTGGCCTGGTCCATTTCGCGGCCTGGGGCGACGGGGAGCCCGCGAAGCGGGCCGGGTCGCCCCTACAGCTATTCGTAGACGTTGATCTCAGCCGCCGACGTCCAGGGATTGCCGTGGATCTCCGACTTCGCGACGAGTCGGATGAACCGCGCGCGCGTCCCCGCGGGGAGCTTCACCACCTGCTCCTGTGTCGACTCGGCCGTCTCGAAGGCCCCGGAGGCGACCGGCGGGCCCCACTCGTCACCGTCCAGGCTGACGTAGAACTCGTACTCCGCGATCGTCCCATTCGGGCCCCCGTCCGTGCGCGGGAGGTAGCCGAAGGCCGACAGCTCCAGCTCCTCTCCCATGTCGATCGCGATCTCGTGGGGAGGGGGAGGGGCCTTCTTCTCCCACTCCGTATGCCAGTGCGTCCCGGGGTTGTCGTCGATCGCGTTCCCCGCGCGTCCGTTCTCGCCCTTCGTCTCCTGGCTGTCGACGTGGACGACCTCCCATCCCGTCTTCGGCCTCGCCAGGCGCTGTCGGACGATCACGGGTCCACTCGGGAAGTCGAAGCCCGGGTTGTCCGCAGGGAAGACGCCGGCCGCGACGACGGCCCCCTTCGGCGCCTCGATGGGGGAGACGTACAGACCCGACGACGATGTCGGGTCGGTCCCGTCGAGCGTGTAGCGCACGCGGGCGCCGTGCGTCTCGATCACGGCGTAGCCGCCCTCGCTCCGGATCGTGGGGGAGGGGGCGGATCGCGGGAGCTGCTTCAGGCGGATCCGCCTCCAGTGGATCTCGGCCCCCTCCGACTGCCAAGCAATGGGGCCCTCGACGAGCTCGCCGTCGAGGACGCGGGAGACGAGGACGCCGTTGATCGAGACCGCGACCTTCCCGCCGCGGCAGACGATCTCGTTTGCGTTCCACTCGCCCAGAGGCTTGATCGCGCCTCGGCGGGCCTCCTCGTAGACCTCGAAGCGGCACCGCACGGCGCGCGGGATCGGGAGGATGTGCCCCGCGTCGCGGTTCATCCCCTGGACCTCGATGCTCTCGGGCCAGATCCCGAGGGCGCCCTCGCGGCGGATGTGGATCAGGCAGCCGCTGTTCCCGCCGAACTCGGAGTCGTCCTTCAGGCCCTCGGGGCGGACGTAGCGCCACTCGTAGCGGAGGACGTAGTCGCCGTAGGGGCGGTCCGTGATCATGTAGCCGGCCGGTTGGCCGGAGCAGAGGATGACGCCGTCCTCGACGCGGAAGGTGTTCGCGGGGTCGGCGTCCCCCTCGAGGTGGAACCGCCAGCCGCTCATGTCGCGGCCGTTGAAGAGGTCGACGAAGCCCTCCTCGTCGGCCAGGGCGGCGCCGGAGAAGACAAGGACGGCCATCCAAGGCAGGATCCGCATGTCGCCCTCCGCCGATCGAAATGGATTGACGGTACCTATCGAGGCGGATAGGAAGCGTCAAGCCATTTCGGCCGGATCGGTGGCGGTGGCGTG
>CAZYRM010000627.1:0-1733 GCA_964649705.1 uncultured Planctomycetia bacterium | reverse complement strand
CGAAGAGCTGGATCGACTTCGGGCCGATGTCGACCCCGGCCCACCCCTCGGGGATCTCGCCGGCCTCGATCCGGATCCGCGCCTTCGCCTCGACCTTGTCGGCGACCAGGTGGTCGACGGGCAGGACGATCTCGATCTTCTGCGCCTCGGCCTGGGCGAGGATCGTCTTCGCGAGCTCGACCTTGTCGGCCTCGACCTTGCTGTTCCCGGTGGCCAGGCCCTTCGCGCGCATGAACGTGTAGGCCATCGCGCCGCCGACGATCATCCCCTTCACGGCGGCGAAGAGGTTCTGGATGATCGTGATCTTGTCGCTGACTTTGGCCCCGCCGAAGACGGCCCAGAAGGGCTGCTCGGGGTCCTTGAGGAGGCGCGACAGGTACTCGATCTCCTTCTTCATCTGCAGGCCGGCGATCCCGCGGAGGTAGCGGGTGACGCCGACGACGCTCGCGTGGGAGCGGTGGGAGACGGAGAAGGCGTCGTTGACGTAGACGTTGCCGAGGTAGGCGAGCTTCCGGGAGAAGTCGTCGTCGTTCGCCTCCTCGCCGGGGTAGAAGCGGAGGTTCTCGAGGAGGACGCACTCGCCGTCCTTGAGCTTGCTGACGGCCTTCTCGACCTCGGAGCCGATGCAGTCGGGGAGCTGCTTCACGGGGCGGCCGAGGAGCTTCTCGAGCCGCGCGGCGATGGGCTCCATCTTCAGCTTGTCGTCCTTCTGCCCCTCGGGGCGCCCGAGGTGGCTCATGAGGACGACCTTGCCGCCGTTGTCGAGGATGTACTTGATCGACGGCAGCGAGGCCTTGATGCGGATGTCGTCGAGGATGGTCCCCTTGTCGTCGATGGGGACGTTGTAGTCGACGCGCATGAGGACGCGCTTGCCCTTGACGCCTACGTCTTGCAGGGTGAGCTTGTTCATGTTGGTCGCCTCCAGGCGATGCGTGGGGGGAAAAGGCGGGGCAATTTACCACTCACCCACTCACCCGGCAAAGGAAAATGGGGCGTTCCTCGATTCGATCGGAGAGACCGGCGAGCCCTTCCGTGTCGTAGGCGTGCTCGTACTCGTGCTCGTGCTCGTACTCGTACTCGATCGCGCTCGACTCTCGATCGAGCACGAGCACGAGCACGAGCACGAGTACGAGTACGGGCACGGACACGGGTAGCGGGAGCGGGAGCGAGTACGTGTACGGGAGACGGGTACGGGCACGGGAACGGGCACGGGTACGGGCACGGGTACGGAGAACGGGCTGCGCGAAACGGTTGCCGCGCCTCGACGCATGGCGTATACCACTCCCCCATGCGCAAGGAAACGCCAGACCTCGCCATCGCGAGGAGCGTCACGCCACGGCCCATCACCGAGATCGCCGCGGGGGTCGGGCTGCCCGCGGAGGACGTCCTCCCGTACGGGCGGTTCAAGGCGAAAATTCGCCCGGAGGTGCTCTCCCGGCTGGGCCCTCCCAAGGGGAAGTACGTCGTCGTCACCGCGATCAACCCCACGCCCCTCGGCGAGGGAAAGACGGTCACGACGATCGGCCTCGGGATGGCCCTGAACCGCATCGGCCTCAGGACGGCCGTCTGCATTCGCCAGCCCTCGCTCGGCCCCGTGTTCGGCATCAAGGGGGGCGCGGCGGGAGGGGGCCACTCGCAGGTCATCCCCATGGAGGAGTTCAACCTCCACCTGACGGGAGACGTGCACGCCGTCTCGATCGCGCACAACCTCCTCGCGGCGTTCCTCGACAACC
>CAZYRM010000626.1:0-1759 GCA_964649705.1 uncultured Planctomycetia bacterium | reverse complement strand
GCGAGCTCGCCGTTGACGAAGAAGCGGATGTGCTCGCGGGGGCGGTCCTGCTCGTCGACGACGCGGAAGCGGATCCCGGGGAAGCGCGCGTCGAGGTCGGCGAGGAGGGCGGCGAGAGTGGCGCCCTTCCCCTCCACCGTGGACTGCTGCGCGGTGTAGGAGTAGAGCGCGGACGGGAGGTGGACGAGAATGGTCAAGGCTCAATGAGCAAGTTTCAATGGAGGCTCAAGGATTGAAGACTCAACCGTCACGAGCCCGGGCCTTGGATCTTCAAGACTTGAGCCTCCATTGAAACTTGCTCATTGGGCCTTGACCATTCTAGCGGGTCACTGCCTCGATGCAATCCACCTGGGGCAGGTGCTGCGCGATCCGCTTCCAGCTCCCGCCCTCGTCCCTGCTGGCCCACACGTCGCCTCCCGTCGTCCCCACATAGAGCCCCGCCGGGTCGCAGGCGTCACCCGCGAGGGCCTGGCGGAGCACCGTGAACCACGCCTGCGAGGTCGGGAACCCCTTGTCCTGCCGCTTCCAGCTCTTCCCGCCGTCGCGGGTGACGTATAGAGCGGGCTTTCCGTCGATGCTCGTCCTCGGCCAGACCTCCCGCCCGTCCATCGGAAAGACCCATACGGTCTCCGCGTCGCGAGGGTGCGCGACGATCGGGAAGCCGAAGTCCTTGATCCTCTCCGGCATCGCCTTGCCGATGCGGTCCCAGGTCACGCCCGGACGGTCGAGGCGGTAGAGCCCGCAGTGGTTCTGGTGGTAGAGGCGGTCCGGATTCGCGGGGTGGATCACGAGGCAGTGCGGGTCGTGCCCGTAGACCGGGTCCTTGTCGGGGAGGAAGTCGGCCGCGACCCCCTTGTTGAGCGGGGCCCACGTCGCGCCGCCGTCCCTCGACTCGAAGATCCCCGCCGTGGAGAGGCCCACGTACATGTGCCCCGCGTCGCGGGGGTCGATCCGGATCGAGTGCGTGATCGCGCCGCCCGGCGTCGGCATGGAGTACTTCTCGGTCCACGCCTCCTTCAGGAGGCCGTCGTTGAAGCCGGCCACGCCGTCCCACGTCACGCCCCCGTCGGCGGAGCGGAAGATCCCGTGAGGCACGGTGCCGCAGAACCAGAAGTCGGGCTGGCTGGCGTGCCCCGGCGTGAGCCAGAAGGTGCTCGTCACCGCGCGGGCCTTCGCGTCCCCCTCGACCTTCGGGAACGCCGGCGGCCTTGAGGCCTCCTTCCACGTCTTCCCGCCGTCGACGGAGCGGAACACCGTGGGTCCAAGGTGGCCGGTGCGCACCGCCGCGAGGAGCGTCTTCCCGTCCCGCGGGTCGAGGACGAGATGGTTGACGATGTGGCCGAAGAAATGCGGCCCATCGAGCTTCCAGGCCTTCCGTCCCGGGTCGCTCCTCAGGAACCAAGCGCCCTTCTTGGTCCCGACGAGCAGGACGACCGACGGGGCCTTCTTCGCCGGGGCCTTCTTCGCGGGCTTCCCCCTCTTCGCCTTGGCCATCGATGACCTCCTCGTGTGGCGGACCGAGGGCGGGGAGTCTACCGAGGCGGCTTCGCTCCGGCAACGAATCGCCGTCAGGGAGGCACTTCGGCTTCCTCGCGACGTGGCCGATGGAAACCGGCGCCGTTCTCACCACGGAGGACGGAGCTCACGGAGATGCTGTCGGCCGTTCCAGCGTGCTTGGACAACGCGGCGGGCCCCCCCCCCCCGGGGAGGGGCCCGCCCCCGCGCGGCGCGCCCGGGGGGGGGGGCGGGGGGGGGCGCC
>CAZYRM010000625.1:0-1778 GCA_964649705.1 uncultured Planctomycetia bacterium | reverse complement strand
ATCAGGATCCCCGCCTCGCCCTGCACCGGCTCGACCAGGAACGCCACCGTGTTCTTCGTGATCGCCGCGCGGAGCGCCTTCGCGTCGCCGTACGGGATGACCTTGAAGCCCGGCGTGAACGGCCCGAACCCCTCGCGGTACTGGGGCTCAGTCGAGCAGCTCACGATGGTGATCGTCCGCCCGTGGAAGTTGTCCGCGCAGCAGACGATCTCCGCCTGGCCGTCGGGCACGCCCTTCACCTTGTAGCCCCACTTGCGCGCGATCTTGAGGGCCGTCTCGACCGCCTCCGCGCCGCTGTTCATCGGAAGGGCCTTCTCGTAGCCGGCGGTCTTGCAGAGCAGCTCCAGGAAGGGCCCGAGCTGGTCGTTGTGGAAGGCGCGCGACGTCAGCGTGACGCGGTCCGCCTGGTCCTTGAGCGCCTGGATGATCCGCGGGTGGCGGTGCCCCTGGTTGAGCGCGGAGTAGCTCGCGAGGCAGTCGAGGTACTTCTTCCCTTCGGGGTCCCAGACCCAGCACCCCTCGCCTTTGGAGATGACGATCGGGAGGGGATTGTAGTTGCGGGCGGAGTACTTGTCGGTCTGAGCGATGTGCTCGGCGCTGCCCATGGGGGCCTCCCTGGAATGGCGGGACGGAAGGGGGGACACTCTAGCGAGGGGAAGGGCGCAAGTCAACGAGACGGGCGCGCGGGAACGGGAGACGGGCACGGGGACGGGCACGGAGACGGGTCGCGGGAGCGGGAGCGAGTACGGGCGCGGGCGCGGGGACGGGCACGGGCACGGGGACGGGCACGGGGACGGGCGCGGGCACGGGGACGGGCACGGGAGACGGGCACGGGGGACGGGCAAGGGGGTGGAGTCGTGGGGAGGAGGAGATCCGACATTCCTTTCGCGGACGCACCCGAGAGAGGGTAGGCTTCCCGCGTGACGCCCCAAGCGGCGTCCCAGGGGGTCTGATGGCAGACAGCAAGGTTCCCCCGTCCCGTCCAAACCGTGCGCGGGACACGGATGCCCGGCCGGAGGCCTTTCCGCGCACGCCGTGGACATTCCTCCTCCACGCGCAGGCCGTCGGGAAGGGGGAGAAGGCCACGTTCGAGCGCCTCATCGAGACCTACTGGCGGCCGGTATACTGGCACATCCGCTACCAGTGGCACAAGTCGGTGGAGGACGCGAAGGACCTGACGCAGGAGTACTTCGCAACGTTCCTGGAGAAGGAGTACCTGAAGTCGTACGTGCGCGAGCGCGGGCGGTTCCGCGCGTTCGTGAAGGTGTCGCTCGACAACTTCCTCCGGAACGCCTACCGCGCAGCGGGGCGGAAGGTCCGCGGCGGGCATGTGAAGCACCTGTCGCTCGACGTGACGGACGAACCGCTGCCCGAGGTGGCCTCGTCGGACCTGCCGCCGGACGAGGTGTTCGATCGTAATTGGGCCTCCGTGGTCCTGCGCACCGCGCTGGAGAGGCTGAAGGAGCACTACGAGAAGAGGGGAAAGCCGCTGTACTACGACGCGCTGGTCGGGTACGAGATGCCCTCGGGTGAGAAGCCGACGTACGAGGAGCTGGCGGCGGAGCTGGGGATCTCGGTGTTCGACGTGAGGAACTACCTCCACGCGGCGAAGGTCGCGTTCCGGTCGGTGCTGAGGCAGGTCGTGGCGGAGACGGTGGAGAAGTCGGGGGACGTGGACGACGAGCTGGACAGGCTCAAGGCGCTGTTCTAGGCGCTACGCCGAGATCGGTGGCGGTGGCGTGCTCGTAATCGGGCTCGAAATCGTTCTCGTGCTCGTT
>CAZYRM010000624.1:0-1784 GCA_964649705.1 uncultured Planctomycetia bacterium | reverse complement strand
ACCTCGCTGTCGCACGTCGTCTGGAAGATGGAGCCCGCCTGCTCCAGGTCCCTGCGCAGCGTCACGCTGTTGACGAGGTTCCCGTTGTGCGCGACGGCGATCGGGCCGCGGAAGCAGTCGACGACGATCGGCTGGGCGTTCTGGATCGTGCTGGAGCCCGTGGTGGAGTAGCGGACATGCCCGATCGCGACGGGGTTCCTGAGCTTCGCGATCTGCTCCGGATGGAAGACCTCGCCGACGAGGCCCATGCCCTTGTGCTGGACGATCTTCTTCCCGTCGGTGGAGGCGATCCCGGCGCTCTCCTGCCCGCGGTGCTGGAGGGCCCACAGCCCGTAGAAGGTCTTCTCGACCGCCTGGGGGTGGCCGTAGATGCCGAACAGGCCGCACGCCTCCTTGGCCTCCCCTTTCATCGTGCGACCTCCGCCTTGGTCGGCGAGTGGGGCCTTGCCATCTCCGTGTGGACCTCATCGGCCCACTTCCGCGCGACGTCGACGGCGAGGCAGGTCTTCCAGTGCCGCCAGGCCTCGACCCACTTCCCCTCCGCGGCGGCGACGGTGCCGAGGTGGAAGTGGCCGTCGGGGTCCTCGCGGTCGAGGAGGACGAGGCGCCGGTAGGCGGCCCTCGCGGCCAGGAGGTCGCCGGCGAGGAACTTCGTGAGGCCCTCGCGGAGGGCCTCGTCCTTGAGCGGTCGGAGGGCGGCTCGGTGGCGCCAGACGGCGAGGCGCCAGAGGTCGGCGAAGGCCAGGAGCCAGACGAGGGCCGCCGCGGCGCCGCAGCCTGGGGCGACGTACCCCGTCGCGAGGGCGGGCCAGGCCACGAACGAGAGGACCGCGAAGTTGGCGAAAAGGGCGAAGAAGAGGAAGAAGAGGTACCCGCGGAGGGCCTTTCCGAGCACGATGTGCCCCCACCCTGGCACGACCCCGAAGGGGATCGAGAGGAGCCTGAGCCACCTCGGCGGATCGGCGACGGAGAGCGGCGATGGGACGGCCATTGCACCCCTGGAAAGGACGGCATTATACTCGCACGGTCCGTGCGGAGGAATCGCGATGCGCATGTCCCGCCTGCTCCTGGCCCTCGTCCTGGCCCTTCCGCTCGCGGCGGACACGCTCGCGCCGAGCGACTTCGTCCAGCGCCGGGAGGCCCTGGCGGAGCGCGTCGGGGACGGCTTCGCCGTGCTTGAGTGCGTGAAGATCGACCACGACCCCGACACCGACCTGATCGACGCGCGGACGCCCCACTTCGACTTCCCGTACCTGACGGGCGTGGAGGCCCCCGGCTCGATCCTGGTCGTCATGCCGTCCGTCGACGAGTGCTATCTGTTCCTTCCGGAGGGGGAGGACCTGGGCGAGGCCACGCGGACGAGCGGAATCAAGAACGTGCTTCCGCTGGACCACTTCCCGGGCTTCGCCAAGGAGGTCCTCGGTCAGGCGAAGCGGTTCTACGCGCGGAAGCAGCAGGGGTTGAGGAAGCGCCTCTCGCTCGACAGCCCCGGGGCGAAGTTCCAGGACCTCGGGGAGCACGTGACGGCCCTCAGGATGGTGAAGTCGCCGAAGGAGCTGGCGATCCTGAGGGAGGCCGCGGAGATCACCTGCGAGGGGATCGTCCGTGGGATGGAGCAGTGCGCCCCTGGGAAGAGCGAGGGGGTGGTCGAGAAGGCGATCGAGGACGTCTACTGGAAGCGCGGGGCGGAGCGTGCGGCGTTCGCGAGCATCTGCGGGTCAGGGCCGAACACGACGATCCTGCACTACGCGAAGAACACGCGCACGATGGACGAGGACGACCTC
>CAZYRM010000623.1:0-1806 GCA_964649705.1 uncultured Planctomycetia bacterium | reverse complement strand
TCTGCGAGCGGTTCGAGATGTTCGTGAACGGGATGGAGATGGCCAACGCCTTCACGGAGCTCAACGACCCGATCGACCAGCGCCAGCGCTTCGTTCGCCAGCTCGAGAACAAGGACGAGGGGATGGCGAGGCTCGACGAGGACTTCCTCAACGCCCTCGATCACGGCATGCCGCCCGCCGGGGGCCTGGGGCTCGGGATCGATCGGGTGATGATGCTGCTTACGAATTCCGCGAGCATCCGAGACGTGATCCTCTTCCCGCTGCTGCGCGACGCCGGCGCGCCCAAGGAACCCTCGACGTAGCGCGTGTACAAGCTCTTCGTCAGCTTCCGCTACCTCCGCACCACCCGCGTGGCCGTGCTGCCGATCGCGTGCGTCACGATCGGCGTGATCGCGCTGCTCCTCGTCACGTCCGTGATGGGAGGCTTCTCGCGCGACCTCCGCGCCCGGATCCGAGGGACCGCCAGCCACCTCGCCGTCTTCGGCCCCGGCGACTCGCGCCTGCCGTTCGCCGACTGGGAGCCGATCGCCGACGCCATCCGCCGCGTCCCCGGCGTCGTCGCCGTCTCCCCGCACCTCGAGTGGCCCGTGCTCGCGGGGCAGCGAATGGCCCAGGCCGAGATGATCGGCATCGACCCCAGCCTCGAGGTGAAGGTCGGACAGTGGGGCGAGTACCTCATCGACGGCAAGACGCCCGACTTCACTCTCGACGGCGTGAACCAGAGCCCGCCGGGGGCCATCCTCGGCTGCGACATGCTCGGCCGCTACCGCTCGCGCGACTACGTCATCCTCGTCGACCGCCTCGAGGCCGGCGCCGACCCGGGCGCCTTCAAGCGCATCCAGCTCCGCGCCAGGGAGGTCCTGCGGCTCCTCAACCGCGGGGACCGCTTCACCGTGATCGCCTTCGGAGGCGGCATCAAGGAGATGTCGTCCAGGCTCCTCGATCGCGAGGCGGCCACCCTGGAACGCGCGGAGCGCTTCCTGGACCGCCTCTCCGTCGGCGGGGTCCCGAACGCCCTCGAAGCCATGCGCAGCGCCCTCGTCCACCGGCCCGTCGGCGACCGGACCTTCCGCATCGTCGTCGTGTCCGCCGGACGCGCAGCCGCGCAGGTCCGGGGGGTCCTCGACGGCCCGCACGGCCGGGAGTTCTGGGGGAGCACCACCGACATCGATGCCGATTCGCAGAGCTTCCAGGACGTCCGGGAGGTGCTGACCGGCACCTACCGCGGCGGCCGGCGCAGCCTCGTCAGCGGACGACTCGTCGGCGGGAACTTCCTCACGGTCAACGGCGAGTTCACCATCGTCGGGATGTTCAACTCGGGCATGTCCGAGTACGACTCCAACTTCATCTATGTCCCGCTCGAGTATGCCCAGAAGCTCGTCGGGGCGGAGGGAAGGGTCAACCGCCTCTGCGTCGCCGTCCAGGACTACGAGAAGGTCGCCGAGATGAGGGAGACAATCACGAAGGCCCTCTCCGACGCAGGCTACGGGAGGTTCAGCGTCATCACCTGGGAGATGGAGAAGGCCGGCTTCCTGCGCGCGGTCTCCGTGGAGCGGCAGGTCACGTCGCTCCTGATGGCCTGCGTGACGATCGTCGCGGGCTTCTGCGTCCTGGCCATCCTCCTCATGCTCGTCCGCGAGAAGACGCGGGACATCGGGATCCTGCGTTCACTCGGCGCCACCGTGCCGGGGATCGCGCTGACGTTCCTCCTCGAGGGGTTCCTCATCGGCCTCACGGGGACGGTGCTCGGCCTGGTGATCGGCTTCGACCTCGCGGACCACCTGAACGAGGTCGTCGACTACATCT
>CAZYRM010000622.1:0-1813 GCA_964649705.1 uncultured Planctomycetia bacterium | reverse complement strand
GGCCGAGCCGAGGGGCTACCCGAAGCGGCCGCTGATGTACTCATGCGTCACCTTCTCCTTCGGGTTGACGAAGAGGTCGCGGGTCGGGCCGCACTCGACCATCCGCCCGTCCAGAAAGAACGCCGTCCGGTCCGCCACGCGCGAGGACTGCATCACGTTGTTCGTGACGAGGACCACGGTCACCTCGGCCTTGATCAGCGTCAGGGCCTCCTCGACCTTCGCGGTCGAGATCGGATCGAGCCCGGAGCACGGCTCGTCGAGGAGGAGGGCCTCCGGCTCGAGCATGAGCGTACGCGCGAGGCAGAGGCGCTGCTGCTGGCCTCCCGAGAGGGCCGGGGCGGCGAGCGAGAGGCGGTCCTTCACCTCGTCCCACAGGTAGGCCGCCCTGAGGCACCGCTCGATCCGCGCGTCGAGGTCCTTCATCCGTCCCATGAGGCGCGGGCCGAACACCAGGTTGTCGTAGATCGACGCCGGCAACGGCGCGGGGGTCGCGAAAACCATCCCCAGGCGGCGGCGGAGCGTCGGGACGTCGATCCTCTCCCGATAGAGGTTCACGCCGTGGTAGGTGATCGCCCCCTCCGTGCGGAAGCCCGGCACGAGGTCGTTCAGGCGGTTCAGGCTCCGCAGGAAGGTCGTCTTCCCCGCCCCCGCCGGGCCGATGATGCCCAGGACCTCCCCCTTGCGGACGTCGAGCGTCACGTCGCGGAGGACCTGCTGGTTCCCGTACCAGACCGAGAGGCCCAGGATGTCGATGATCGGCATCATGTCGCGCGGAGCCTCCTGCGGATGCGGGACCTCAGGAGGACGGCGAAGAAGTTGAGGCCGAACGTCACGAGGAGGAGCACGAAGACGGTCGAGTAGAGGATCGGCTTCGTCGCCTCCACGTCGGGGGCCTGGGTGGTCATCACGTAGACGTGGTATCCGAGCTCCATGAACTGGTCGTTGAGCGACTTGGGCAGGTAGGGGAGGTAGTAGGCCGCGCCGGTGAAGAGGATGGGCGCCACCTCGCCCGCGCCGCGCGAGACGGCGAGGATCGCGCCCGTCAGGATGCCGCCGATCGACTGCGGGAGGACCACGCGGCGGATCATCTGCCACTTCGTCGCGCCGAGTGCGTAGGCGGCCTCGCGGTACGTCCGCGGCACCGCGCGGAGGGCCTCCTCGGTCGCGACGACGACGGTCGGGAGCGTCAGGACGGCAAGGGTGAGCGAGGCCCACAGGATGCAGGGCTGGCCGACGACGAGGCTGCCGCTGAAGAAGACGCGGTCGATGCCCCCTCCCGCGAACTGGACGAAGAACCCGAGGCCGAACAGGCCGAACACGATCGCGGGGACGCCTGCGAGGTTCTGAAGCGCGAGGCGGACGACGTGGACGAGCCTCGACCCCTGCGGCGCGTACTCGTGGAGGTAGACGGCCGCGGCGACGCCGAGGGGGACCACGGCGATCGTCATCAGCAGGACGAGGGCGATTGTCCCGAAGATCGCGGGCCAGATTCCCCCCTCGGTCATGCCCATGCGGGGCTCCGCCGAGACGAACTCCCACGTCAGGCGGTCCCAGCCGTTGCTGACGATGTCGCCGAGGATGATCGCGACGGCGACGACGATCAGGAGGCAGGAGAGCCCCGTGAGCGAGGTGAAGAACCAGCCGATGAAGCGGATCCGGCCCCTCATGCCTTCGCCTCCGTGACGGCGGGCCGCCGGGGCGCCTCGGCGCGGGGCCGCCCGCGGAGCTTGCCGCGGAGGCGGTTCACGTACCAGTGCCCCGCGAGGTTCGAGACGAACGTCACGGCGAAGAGGACCACGCCGAGGAAGAACAG
>CAZYRM010000621.1:0-1822 GCA_964649705.1 uncultured Planctomycetia bacterium | reverse complement strand
TCCCGGCGTCCACGACCTGGATCGGGAAGCTCCCCTCCTCCAGCCACCACTGGGGACGGCCCTTGAGCGGCGAGAAGACGTCCTTCAGGTACGCGTGCCCCTCCATCGCCTTGACCGGCGCGACCGCCACCCAGTCCTCCGACGTCTGGCGGCCCCCCTGGCGGATGTAGCCGGGGAACATCTTCTCCACCGTGGAGAGGGCCCAGTCGGTCGTGAAGAGGTACCCTCCGTTCTCGACCCACTTCCGGACCCGGGCGATCTCAGTCCCGTTCAGGAACCCGGGGCAGTCGACGAGGATCGCGCAGGTCTTGTCCGACTTCGTGCGG
This sequence comes from uncultured Planctomycetia bacterium, assembly GCA_964649705.1. Lineage (GTDB taxonomy): Bacteria > Planctomycetota > MHYJ01 > WSZJ01 > CAZYRM01 > CAZYRM01. The sequence continues at coordinate 1,496 of CAZYRM010000621.1, read as the reverse complement.
TCGAACTTCTTCGGGGTCAGCGCCAGGTGGGGGACCTTGAGCCCGTCGAGGACCTGCTCCACGTGGTCGTAGACGCCCGTGATCACGAGGATGTTCTCGTTCTTGAGCTCCCCGAGGGCCTTGTAGTCGCCGGGCCGTCCGTCCTTCAGGCGGCCCAGGACGATCCCCGCGATGTCCTCCCCGGGCGGGAGGTCCAGGTTCCCTCCGAGCGGCGTCGAGGTGCTCGTCTCCGAGCTGTCGGACTTCGTGCGGGGCGCCGACTTGACCTTCACGACGAGCTTGTCCGGGGCCATCGCGACGCGAAGCGGCTCCTCGGGGGCCTCTTTCTTCCCGTAGGTGTCGGAGGGGTCCTCGAGCGGGTCCGGCTCGGGCGCCATCGGCTCGTCCGCGATCCGCTGCGCCGTGAAGAGGTCCTGCCGAGCGTCGTCGTCCTCGGTCGGCGCCGCGAGCGGCTCGCCGAGGTCCCGCTCGCCGTCGTTCGCGAGGGACAGGTTGTAGACGCGCTCCTTCTCCTCCTCGGCCCGCGAGATGACGACGGTCATGAAGAGGAAGAAGAGCAGGGCGTGCACGGCGCCGGAGAAGAGGAACGCGGGCACCGAGCGGATCATCTCGAGGAGGACGACCGCCCTGCCGACCTTCTCGACGGCGGCGGAGGGCCGCTCGGCGGGGCGCGGCGCCGGGGCGGGCGGCGGCGGGGCGGCGGGGGCCTCGTCCTGGAAGGTGATCGTCGTGTTGCCGATCGTGATCTCGTCGCCCGGCCGGAGCACGCGCTCGCGGAGTCGCTCGCCGTTCACGAACGTGCCGTTTTTCGACTCCAGCTCCCGCAGGAGGAAGACCTTTCCCTGCCGCGCAATCTTGATGTGGTGGCTCGAGACGGCCGTGTCGGGGAGGACGACGTCGCAGGACTTCGAGCGCCCGAAGGTCGTCGAGGTCTCCGTCAGCGGACGACTCTGCGTCCAGTCACCCGAGCGGATGATGAGGCTCGGTTCCATCCACCGTCTCCGACGCGATGCGCCGATTCTATGCAGCCCACCGATCCCGGGGCAAGGGCGCAACTCGCGTGCCTGCGGGCAGGCGACGCAACTCCTTGCCGCGCAAGGGCAAACCCGCCCGAGTGGAGCGCCTGCGGTCAAGGCCCTTTACACGGAGCCCGTCCGGTTTACGCGCCCCACAGGGGCAGCCACTCTCCCCCGACGAGCGTGGAGGCCTCCGAGCAGGTCCACGTCGCGGCGAGGAGGAGCCCCTCCGTCACCGCAAACGCCTCGCCGAGGAGCGACCGATCGACCTCCGCGCCATCGAGGCGAATGCGTTCGGACGGCCACCTCAACAGGGGCCTCCCCTCGCCCGAGAGCAGGAACATCGCGGAGCCTTCGGCGGGGGAACCGTGGTACCCCTTCGCCGCGTACCCAGCGAGGATGGCGGAGTTCAGCTCGTCGGCCGTCCCCGCGAGGGCCCAGTCGGCGAGCCCCTCCGCGAGGATCCCTGCGGCGGTCTCG
>CAZYRM010000620.1:0-1822 GCA_964649705.1 uncultured Planctomycetia bacterium | reverse complement strand
TACCTCGCCGAGGTCATCGTCGACGCCCGAGACGCCGGGCGGCGAAGCGAGAGCGCTCCGCTGGCGCAGATCAGCAACGCCTGGACGTACGACGAGGTCGGCAACCGGACCTCGGAGACGGACGGCCGCGGGCTCCTGACGACCTACCTCGTGAACTCCCTCAACCAGGTCGTGCGCAGCATCTCGCCCGCCCCCTTCTCCTACGTCACCGACACCTACTTCGACGAGAAGGACAACGCCGTCCGCGTCGTGCGGTCGAACGACACGTCGGTCCCCGGCGAGCCGGCCACGTACGAGACGAAGTACGAGTTCGACCTCCTGAACTACCTCGTGAAGGAGCACCGCGAGGAGAAGCCCGGGAAGTTCCTGACGACGCAGTACGTGCGGAACGCCCACGAGATGGTCGAGGAGGTGATCTATCCCGAGGGGAACGAGTTCGAGACGGAGTACGACGAGCGCGACCTGGTGATCAGCGAGACGAGGGGGTGCGGGTGCGGCGGGGCGAGCACGATCCGCTACTTCGTGGACGCGAACGGGAACGTCGAGCGCCGCGTGGACGGGACGGGGGACCTGACCACGATGGAGTTCGACGGCTTCGACCGTACGAGGCGCGTCAGGGACGGCGTCGGCGGCGAGTCGGTCCTCGTGTACGACTCGGCCTCGAACGTCCTCGAGGCGTCCTCGCTCGGGACGATCGGCGGCCCGAGCCCGGCGGACCGGAGCGGGGCGCGGAACGTCCTCCTCGCGCACGTCGAGACGCGCTTCGACGAGATGTCGAGGGCGTACGAGGTGCGGCAGTCTCACTTCGACGCGCGGACGGGGGGAGCGATCGGAGACGGCCTCGTCGTGACGAAGCGCCTCTTCGACCGGGCGGGGAGGGTGACGAGGACGGAGAACGACAACGCGCACGCCGTCGAGGTCTCCTACGACGGGGCGCATCGTCGGGTCCTCAGCCGCGACGCGCTCGGAAACGAGGTCGAGGTTTTCTACGACGGGAACTCGAATCCCGAGACGACCATCGAGCGGGAGCTCCCGAGCGGCGGCGGCGCCGTGGAGACCTTTACGACGGTGAATCTGTTCGACGAGCTCGACCGCCTGAAGCAGTCCACGGACCCCGGCGGTCACGTCCGGAAGTCGTTCTGGGACTCCCGCGGGAACCGGGTGAGGTCCGAGGACGCGGAGGGGAACGTCACGCGGTGGGTCCTCGACGGCCTCGACCGCCTGACGCGGACCGAGATGGACCTGCGCGAGGGCGGGACGGGGAGCGGGGCGCTCCTCCGGACGATCGTCGTGAAGCAGGCGTGGGACGGGAACTCGCGGCTCACGTCGAAGACGGACGACCGGGGGAACTCGACGACGTACCACTGGGACAGGCTGAATCGGCAGGACGAGGTGATCTACGCGGACCGCATGACGCGGAGGCGGACGTTCACGCTGGACGACCGCGTGGAGACGGAGACGGACCAGAACGGAACGGTGGTGAGGTCCTCGTACGACCATCTGGACCGCCTGTCGGAGCGGGTCGTCTCGAAGTCGCGGACGGTGATGGGGACGGCGTTCGAGAAGTTCGAGTGGGACGGGCTGTCGCGGCTGTCGAAGGGGACGGACGACGACAGCGTGGTGGAGCAGGCCTACGACAGCCTCTCGCAGGTGATCGAAGAAGTGCAGAACGGGCGGCAGGTCCGGACGCTCCGCGACGGGCTGGGGAACCCGGTGGACTGCACATACCCCGGCGGCCGGGTGATCCATCGCGCCTTCGACGCGCTGGAGCGGACGGAGCGGATCGAGGAGGGGGCCTCGACGATCGCGGCGTACGAGTACA
>CAZYRM010000619.1:0-1829 GCA_964649705.1 uncultured Planctomycetia bacterium | reverse complement strand
CCCGCGTGAACGACGTCGGGAGCCCCCCGCCGAGCCCCGCCTCTTCCCAGAACCCAGCGGGCATCTCCTGGAGGAGCTGGTCCCCGCCGTGCCCCTCGCCGAGCGCCTTCGCCAGCAGGTTCGCGGCCTGCACGAGCCGCCCGAGCCGCTGCTGCGCCGCGTCGACCCCCTGCCTCCGCTCCGAGACATCGTGGTGCCGCCCCACCGCGTCGACGATCGCCTCCGGGAACTTCCACGCCCGGAGCACCGCCGCCCCGACGCGCGAATGGTCCGTCTCCAGCTCCCGCCTCTCCGCCTCCCGCATCGGCAGCAGGTCCTTCAGCGCGATCAGCGTCGCCCGCTCGAAGTCCGACGGACAGTACTCGTCGAGGATCAGCTTCCCGATGTCGTGCAGCAGCCCCGCGAGGAATGCCGTGTCCGTCTCCGCGATCCCCGCGCGCGGCGCGAGGAGGCGCGCCGCGATCCCCGCCGCCAGGCTGTGCCTCCAGAACTCCAGCCGGTCAAAACCGACCGTCCGCTGACCCCTGGGGAGCATCCGGAAGACGCTCATCCCGATCACGAGGGAGCGCGTCATCGAGAATCCCAGGCGGACGATCGACTCCTTCACGTCGAACGACCGCTCCGTCTTCCCGTATGCGACCGAGTTCGCGCGCTTCAGGATCGTCGCCGTGACCGCCGGGTCGCTCTCGACGGCCGTCGCCAGGTCCCTCGCCCCCGCCCGGTCGTTTCCCGTGATCGCGAGGACCCGCTGGACCACGACGGGCATCGCCAGCAGGCGTTCGACCTTCTGCACGAGTCGGGCGAGGTCGATCTTCCCCAGCGGCTTGACCTCCGCTTCCTCGGCGAGAGTCGGCGCCGTCTCGGCCTCCACGGCCCTCCGCGCGGCGGCCGAGAGCGGCCGGCCGACGCCGTCGAGCGCCTTCGTCATCTTGCGGAGGAGCGTCGCGGACGCGACGGGCTTCACCATCAGGTCGCTCGCCCCCGCGCGGATCCCCTGGATCACGGCGTCGCGCGACGGGGCCTCGGGGATGAGCAGGATCGGCGTGTCCCCCACCTCGGGCGTGGCGCGCACCTGCCGGCAGACGGAGAGCCCGTTCCCTTCCTCGAGCGGAGGGGCCAACACGACGAAGTCCGGGCGGGTGCGCACGATGCAGTCCACGGCCTTGCCGCTCGACGCGACCTCCTGCACGACGACGCCGCACCTCGAGAGCGTCGTCGTGATGTGCGCCGCGAGCCCCGCCTCGGCGCACGCGACGAGGCAGGAGTCCGCGGAGACGGCCGGCGGCCGCGCTGCGACCGCGGGCAGCGGCGCGGGCGGCGTACGGCGCTCGACCGGAGGCGCGGGAGACGCGCCGCGCGTCATCGGGGCGGCCTCGCCGTCCGCGCGCCGGTACGCCTGCGCCACCGCGTCATAGTCGACGCCTGTGAGCCCCAGCGACAGCACGTGGGCGATCACCTCGGTGAGGGGCACGGCCGATGCGCCGGGCAGGACCCGGATCCGAGGGCCGGCAGCGGTGAGTTCGACCCGCACCCACTGGGTGACGGGCCCCGTGGCCTGGCTTCCCATCCCCAACTCCCCTTCCCCTAGATCCTGAGTGAGGCTTCCCTCAGGCCCATTGCCGTCAAGACAAGGCCCGAAGGGCCGACATGGAACAGCCCAGGGCGTAGCGAAGCGGAGCCCTGGGTAACGGTTTCCGATGAACGATCGGAGCCCCGAAGGGGCGACATACATCCGCGGTGTATGTCGCCCCTTCGGGGCTCGGTTCCCTTGTTGCCCCCCTTTCCCAGGCCTTCGGCCTGGGCTGTTCCATGTCGCCCCTTCGGGGCTT
>CAZYRM010000618.1:0-1837 GCA_964649705.1 uncultured Planctomycetia bacterium | reverse complement strand
GCGGCGCCGTCTCATGCGCCTCGGCGACGAGGGACTCCCGTTCCGCGCTCGAGACCGCCTCGAGGTCCTCACCCCCCTCCTCTCGGTCGCGGACGGCACTCCGGAAGACTTCGAAGAGCTCGGGGGAGTCCTTCTTTTTGGGCGTCATGGCGCGAACCCCTCACCCCGGCATTACGGGAGCGATACGTTAGGGAAATGGGAGCGGGATGTCAAGGCCGGGGCTGGAATTCAGCCTCTGAGCGCGATCCTCAGGTCCGTCGCCTTCCTGGCGATCGCCTCGGGCCCGAGATCGCCCGCGGCCTGGAGCGCCGAGTCGAGGAGGGGCAGCGCGTGGCCTGGGGGCAACGGCGACAGGGACAGGCCCAGATCGAAGAGGAGCGCCATCGCATAGGTCCGCGCGTAGACCCCGCGGGCCCTGAGGTTCCGCCCGACCATCTCCCAGAGCAGCGCGTCCTTCTCGTCGAGGAGCCACGTCAGCCGCACGAGGTTCCGGTCGCCGATCGCCGGGTCGGGCGACAGCGCCGCCTGCCTGAGCGCCTCGAGACCCGCCTCCCCCGCGTCCCTGACGGTGTCGCGGATCGCCTCCCTCACGTCCAGGACGTTCTCGATCAGCCCCGCGTCCGCCAGCGCGTCGAGCGCCTCCCGCGACGCCTTCCCCGCCAGCCGCTCCGCGGAGTGCTTGCGAAGGAACGGGTTCGGGTCCGTGAGGTGCTTGACCGCCTCCGCGGGCGCCCAGTCCCCGAGGAAGAAGGAGGCCTCCCGGTCCCACATCTCCCGCTTCTGCCCGAGCAGCTCCGAGATGAGCTCCGGCTCGGTCGACAGCATCTCCTCCTCGGGCGGCCCCAGCGAGTCGACGCACTCGTGGCAGAGGCCGTAGTCGAACTCGTCGCCCCCCACCGCGCGCAGGAGGCCGTGGTGGGCGGACGGGTTCCGCTCGCACCAGTCGCACTTCCTCAGGTACTTGAACCGCTGGTCTTCGCGGCGGAGGAGGATCACCTCGAGGAAGCGGACGCGCGTCTCTCGCGACCAGAGCCTCGGGAGCCTCCGCGTCGACTGCGAGCGGACCCAGCGGTAGCAGGCGCGGCAGACGACCTTGTCGGGGAGGGTGAAGACGTTGCGGCGCGTCTCGACCGCGAGGGTCCCCATCATGACGCGGGCGGGTTCGCTGTGGCAGCGCTCGCAGGTGATCTTCATCGGCGCCCCACGTGCAGCGTGCAGATCCCCGCGGCGAGCGGGCGCCAGGTCACGTCGCGCAGGCCCGCGGCGCGCATCCGCTCGGCGAGCTCGTCGGGAGGCGGAAAGGCGATCACGGACCGCGGCAGGTAGGCGTACGCGCTCTCGGGGGACCGGGAGACCATCTGCCCGATGGCCGGCAGGACGCGCGTGAAGTAGGCGTTGTAGACGCGGCGGAGGGCGCCGTTCGCGGGCTGCGCCAGCTCCAGGACGGCGACGGCGCCTCCTGGCCGGACGACGCGGGCCATCTCCGCGATGCCCCGGTCGAGGTCCTCCACGTTCCGGATCCCGAACCCGACGCTCGCGGCGTCGAACGAGCCGCCGGCGAACGGGAGGCGCAGGGCGTCGCCGATCGAGAGCGGCGCGACGACGCCGCGCCGGGCGCCCTTCGCGCGGGCCTCGAGGAGCATCTCGCTCGTGAAGTCGGAGAGCGCCACGCGGGCCCCCGCCCGCGCGAACTCGAACGCCAGGTCCCCCGTCCCCGCGCAGACGTCGAGGACCCGCCATGGACGGGGGGCGCCCGGCCCGCTCGCGGGCACCCCGCGGGCCGGACGGCTGCACTCGCACGCCTCGACGGCCGCGCGGCGCCAGCCGCGGTCGAGCC
>CAZYRM010000617.1:0-1839 GCA_964649705.1 uncultured Planctomycetia bacterium | reverse complement strand
TGCGGGCGGATCACCTCCGTCGCCTGCTCCTTCCGCTCGATGATCGCGAGCGTCGTGTCGGTCGCCTTCTTGCCCGTCCCGCCGACCGCGGGCGGCTTGATGAAGATGAGGTTCTCGGGCTTGATGTCGAGATGGAGGATGTCCTTCATGTGGATGTACTTCAGCCCGTCCGCGACCTGGCGGAAGATCTCGAGGAAGTGCGGGTACGGCAGGAAGGGGGGACGCCGGCGGACATGGAGGATCTTGTCGCGGAGGTAGTCGCGGAACGACGTCCCGACCGCGTACTCCATCAGGATGTACCAGGAGTCCCCCTCCTGCTGGTAGGCGTAGCAGTGGGCGACGTGGTGGTGGTCGAGGTCGAGGAGGATGGAGAGCTCGCGCTTCAGGTTGTCGAGGCTCTCCTTGGTCTTCGGCGTGACCTTCTTGATGGCGCGGAGGTGGCCGGTCTTGATGTGCTTGGCGAGGAGGATCTTCGACATCGTCCCGCCCGTCAGCTCCCGCTTGATCTTGTACTCCGCGAGGAACTGCGTGGCGGGGGGGAGCTTCTTGGAGAAGAGGCTTCCGATCCTGTCGAAGAGTCCCATGCAAACGTCGCTCGGGGGAGACGGTTCCAGTATATCCCGCGTCGGGCTGGACGGCACCCGCCGGTCCACCTATACTTCGGCTTCCGGACGGGGCGTAGCGCAGTCAGGCTAGCGCGCCACGCTTGGGCCGTGGAGGTCGCCGGTTCAAATCCGGCCGCCCCGATATCGGAGTGACCAGTGGCCAGTGCCCAGTGGCCAGCACGCGGGCCCATGCGGTGGCTGAGCGAGTCGACCTGCTGGTAACGGGGATCGGGGAGCTTGCCACGCCGGTCGACGCCGGTGGGCCGCTGCGGGGGGAGGCCCTCGGGCGGCTCCGGGTGGTCCCGGACGCCGCGCTGGCCGTCCGGGACGGGCGGATCCTCGCCGCGGGACCCGAGAGCGAGGTCCGCGCGCGGTTCGAGGGGCGCGAGACGATCGACGCGCGGGGAAGGCTCGTCACGCCGGGCCTCGTCGACCCCCACACCCACGCCCTCTTCGTCGGCACCCGCGAGGAGGAGTTCGAGTGGCGGCTGGGCGGCACGGCCTACGCCGAGATCGCCCGGCGGGGCGGCGGGATCCACTCCACGGTGAGGCGCGTGCGCGAGGCCGGCAAGGAGGCCCTCTCGAAGGCCCTCGAGGCCAACCTCGACAGCATGCTCGCCCACGGGACGACGACGGCCGAGGTCAAGACCGGCTACGGCCTGTCGCGCGAGGCCGAGCTCAGGAGCCTCGAGGTGATCCACGAGGTAAGGCAGAGGCACGCCGTCGAAGTCGTGCCGACGTTCCTCGGCGCGCACGAGGTACCGCTGGAGCACCGGGAGAACCGCCGCGTCTGGATCGACGCCCTCGTGAAGGACCTGATCCCGGAGGTCTCCCGCAGAAAGCTCGCCGAGTACTGCGACGTATTCAGCGAGGCAGGGGTCTACACGGTGGACGAGGCCCGCGAGGTGCTCTCGGCCGGCAAGGCGCACGGCCTCGTCCCGCGGATCCACGCGGAGGAGTTCACGCCGCTCGGCGGCGCCCGGATGGCCGCGGGCCTCGGGGCGGCGAGCGCGGACCACCTCATGGCCCTCCCCGCGGAGGACGTCCCGGTCCTCGCCGCGAGCGGCACGGTCGCGGTCCTCCTCCCTGCGACGACACTCTTCCTCGGGCAGCGCCCGGCGCCCGCCCGGGACCTGATCCGCGCCGGCGGGGCCGTAGCCCTCGGGACCGACTTCAACCCCGGATCGTCGATGACCGAGTCAATGCAGATGGTCATGACGCTCGCCTGCGTCCT
>CAZYRM010000616.1:0-1841 GCA_964649705.1 uncultured Planctomycetia bacterium | reverse complement strand
GTGACCGACATGAAGGACCTGGCCAGCGCCAGCTTCGACGCGGCCGTTTCCTCCAACCTCCTCGAGCACCTGGAGTGGGCGGAGCTCGATCGATGCGAGTCGGAGGTCCGTCGGATCGTCAGGCCGGGCGGCCGATGGGTCCTGCTACAGCCCAATTACCGGTATTGCAGCAGCGAGTACTTCGACGACTACACGCACCGGATCCCGATCTCGCACGTCTCCCTCCGCGACTACCTCGCGGCGCACGGCTGGGAGGTCCTGAAGCTGGTTCCACGCTTCGTCCCCCTGCAGAGGAAGTCCTGGATGCCCCTCGTGCCGGCCCTCATGCACCTCTACCTGCGGCTCCCCATCCGCCCGTTCGCCAGGCAGATGTTCGTCGTCGCGAGGAATGGGGCCCCGCCGGGGCAGCAAGGCTAGCCCTGCGCGCCCTCTCGGTGCGCCTTCGGGTCGATGCCGAGGCGGCGGCAGACCTCGTGCAACCGCTGGCGCCAGATCCCCAGCTCCTCCGCGGCCCGCGTGACGTTCCCCTTGTGCTTCCGGAGCGCCTCCACGACCAGCTCCCGCTGGACCTCCGCCTGGCGGTCCTTGAGGACGTCTTCGAAGTTCTTCGCACCCCCCGCCGCGGCGCCCGGGGCCGGCGCGGAGCCGACCTCCCCCACGCCGATCCCCATCAGGTCCTCCGCGAGCACCCGGTCGTCGCTCGACACCAGCACCGCCCGCTCGACCACGTTCTCCAGCTCGCGCACGTTTCCCGGCCACGAGTACGCCACGAGCATCGAGAGGGCATCCGCGGCGATCTCGGGCTTCCTGCGGCAGTGCTCCTGCGCGTATTTCTCGAGGAAGAGGTCGATCAGCGCCGCGATGTCGTCCCTCCGCTCCCTGAGCGGCGGCAGGTGGATCGGCAGCACGTTCAGCCGGTAGTAGAGGTCCTCGCGGAACCGCCCCGCCTTGATCGCCTCCTCCAGGTTCTTGTTCGTCGCGGCGATCACGCGCACGTCCACCTTGATCTTCGCCTTCCCCCCGACCCGCTCGAACTCGCGCTCCTGAAGCACGCGCAGGATCTTCGCCTGCAGCGTCATCGACATGTCGCCGATCTCGTCGAGGAAGATCGTCCCCCCGTCCGCGTCCTCGAACTTCCCCGTCCTCGCCTTCACCCCCGTCGCGACGTCCTTGTCGATCCCGAGCAGCTCCGCCTCGAGGAGCGTCTCCGGAACCGCCGCGCAGTTGATCGCCACGAACGGCTTGTCCTTCCTGTCGCCGCCGTAGTGGAGGGCCTTCGCGATCATCTCCTTCCCCGTGCCGCTCTCGCCCCGGATCAGCACCGTGGTCCGGCCGGCGCGCAGCTTCTCGAGGAGCCGCTTGATCTCCCGCATCTTCGGGCTGTCCCCGACCACGCGGTCCACCGCGAACCGGGTCTCCGCGTCCCGCTTGAGGGCGCTGTTCACGCGGACGAGGTTGTCCGCGTGACGGCGCAGCTCCGTGTGAAGCCGCGCGTTCTCGATCGCCAGAGCCGCGGGGTGCACGAGCGCGTGGATGAACGCCCGCTCCTCCTCGCCCGCCGAGAGGTTCTCCTTGACCGAGTCCGCGTACAGGACGCCGATCGGCTTCTCGTGGAGGCGGATCGGCACGGCCAGGACCCCCTTCAGGCCGTACGAGATCATGCTCTGGCTCGCGTCCCCCTTCGGGTCCGCGAGCGACAGGACGATCGACCGGTCCTTCTGGTACGCGCCGAACAGCGCCGAGTGGCCGATCTGGTGGATCGCGGGCATCTTCTCCGGGTCGATCACCCTCGAGGCCCGCGTCTGGAACGTCTTCGCCTCCCGGTCCCACAGCGCGATGAT
>CAZYRM010000615.1:0-1846 GCA_964649705.1 uncultured Planctomycetia bacterium | reverse complement strand
ACCTGCCGCTCCTCCCGAAGGACGTGATCTTCGTCCCCTGGCGCGGCCACCGGCGAGACACCCACATGGAGCCGATCCTCTCCTACGTCCGCCGCGACATCCCGCTCCGCGGCCTCGTGAACCTCCTCGAGAAGCTCGGCCCGTAGAGTCCTGCTCCCGCCGGTGGACTTGCCGCGTCGGTCGCGCCCCGTTAGAATCCAGATCGGAGGTCGCATCTCACCATGAAGACCGTTTCGTTGGAATTCCCGGAAGAGGTCTTCTCCGCGCTCCGTCTCGCGCCGGACCAGTTTGGCGCCGAACTGCGCATGGCCGCCGCCATCTACTGGTATCAGCGTCGTCTCGTTTCCGGAAGCAAGGCGGCGCAGATTGCGGGCACGAGTCGGCTTGACTTCCTCGACGAGTTGGCTCGTCGAAGAATCGACGTCGTACAGATCGACGTAGACGATCTGCGGCGAGAACTGGCGCGTGGCTGAGCCTCCAGTCGTCAACGCCTCCCCGCTCATCATCCTCGCCAAGGCCGGGCTCCTGGAGTTGTTGAAGCTCGCCGGGGAGCCGGTTCTCGTTCCCCAGCTGTCGCCCACGAGGTGAGGGCCTATCGCGACGATGCAGGCGCGCGGGCACTCACCTCAGTCTCGTGGCTGACCGTCGTCCCCTCGGTTCCCGTTCCCTCGGTCATTCAGGCCTGGGACCTGGGCGACGGGGAGTCGGCAGTGCTCGCATGGGCCCATTCGCATCCAGGCTCCACGGCAATCATCGACGACGCCGCGGCGCGACGGTGTGCGGACACGCTCAACATCCCGCTGCGGGGCACGCTCGGACTGTCATTGCTCGCCAAACAACGCGGGGTCGTCGCCCTTGCTCGACCCGTCGTCGAGCAGCTTCGTGCGGCGGGTCTCTACCTCTCCGACGAGATCATCATCCAGGCCCTCGCGCTCGTCGGCGAATGACGCGTTCACCTGAGGTCCGGGAATCGCGGACGTAACCAGTCCGCGTCCTGGCGCTCCCGCCTTGATCCGGCACGGGGACGGAGGCAAGATACACGCGCCTCGCAGAGCCGTCCTCGGGCCCGCCACCCCGAATGAGGACGAGGCGATTCCCCGGAGCGCATGGGCCCAAGCCTCCAGAACCCGTCCCGAGTCGGTCACCTCCCGCTGGCGGGGTTTATGCTGCGCCGCGTGGTGGCGCTCGCCGGCCCCTTCGGCAGCGGAAAGACCGAGATCGCCATCAACCTCGCCTCCGCGCTCGCCGCGTCCGGGGCCCGCGTCTCGCTCGCCGACCTCGACGTCGTGAACCCCTACTTCCGCTCCCGCGAGGCCCGAGAGGTCCTCGAGGCCCGCGGCGTGCGCCTCTTTGCGCCGCCCCCCGAGATGGGTTTCGCCGACCTCCCCGTCCTCGCCCCCGGCGTGGCCGCGCTCATCGCCGGGGACGACCCCGCCATCCTCGACGTCGGAGGCGACGCACCCGGCGCCCGGGTGATCGGCGTCTTCTCGTGCGTCCTGCGAACCGTTTCCCACGACGTCCTCTTCGTCGTGAACGCCTCCCGCCCCTACGCGCACACGGCGGGCGCGGCACACCTCGCCCTCCGCTCGTGGGAGGAGGTCTCCGGGACGCGCGTCACGGGGATCGTCGCCAACGCCCACTTCCTCGAGGAGACCTCGCGCGCCACCGTCCTGCATGGCCTCGACGTCGCGCGGGAGACCGCCCGGCTCGCGGGCCTCGAGGTGGCCTTCGCCGGGGTCACGGCCGCGCTCGCCCCCGGACTGGCGGGAGAGCTCGGCGTGCCGGTGCTGGCGATCGAGCGCCACATGCTTCCCCCTCACCTGAGGAGGACCCCATGCCGCAGGTG
>CAZYRM010000614.1:0-1858 GCA_964649705.1 uncultured Planctomycetia bacterium | reverse complement strand
GATCGAGGCGACCGCGCGCCGCATCCAGCGCCACTTCGGGGCGCCGCAGGACATCGAGTTCGCCGTGCAGGGCGGCCTCGTGTACGTCCTGCAGGCCCGCCCCATCACGAGGATCGCCTTCGCGGCCGACACGGGCGAGTGGACCAACGCCGACTTCCGCGACGGCGGCGTCGCGAGCGGGGTCTGCACGCCGCTCATGTGGTCGCTCTACAACTTCGCGTTCCAGAACTCGCTGCCGCCGTACCTCCGCGAGATGAAGCTCCTCGACGGCGACTTCGAGGCGACGCGGATGTTCTTCGGGCGCCCGTACTGGAACCTCGGGGCCGTGAAGCGCTGCCTCGCGAGGCTCCCGGGCTTCGTCGAGCGGGAGTTCGACAAGGACCTCTCGGTGCAGATCCAATATGAAGGGAACGGCATCGAGACGCCGCTCACGCTGGTCGGGATCCTGCGCGTCCTCCCGACAGCGTTCGCGATCGAGGGGCTCTTCAAGCGGCAGGAGGCCTTCGATCACGCCTTCCTGAACGGCGGCTTCAACGAGGTCGAGCGGCGATGGGAGGCGATGCCCGCCGAGGTGGATGCGGCGTTCCGCAAGCTCGTCCTGGAGGACTATCGCCTTACGGAGACGAACTACTTCCGCACGATCTACTCCGCGTCGATCGCCAAGCTCGACTTTCACGACGCCTTCCCCGAGGCGGACTACGCCACGCTCTCGGCGGCCCTCCGCCCGATGAGGCACATGGAGCCGATCCAGGCGCTCCGCGAGATGGCGAAGCGCGGGGAGAAGGACGTCGGGACGCTCGTCGCGAGGTTCCGCCACCACAGCCGACGCGAGCTCGACATCCGCGAGCCCCGGTGGGACGAGGACCGCGCGTTCGTCGAGGGGCTCCTCGCGTCGATGCAGGGGAGCGCGGGCGAGGACCCGCGACCGGCGTACGAGCGGGCCCGCGCGGAGGTGCGCGGCAGGTTGCCGTGGTGGAAGCGGAGGAAGTTCGATCGGAAGCTCGACCGCCTCAGGAAATTTGTCTGGCTCCGTGAGGAGATGAGGGACCTGTCGAGCAGGATGTACTACCTCCTGCGAAGGTACGCGCTGGAGATCGCGCGGCGGCGCGGGCTGGGAGACGACATCTTCTTCATGACGTTCCAGGAGGTCCTCGCGGACGACCGTTCGAACATCGCGCGGGCCAGGGCGACGTACGAGAGCTACCGGAGCTTCCGCGCGCCGAACGAGATCGGGTCGAGGTTCACGTTCACCCCTCCCCCGCGCGAGGGGGCGCTGCGCGGGATCGGGGCCAGCCGGGGGAAGGCACGGGGAACGGCTCGCGTGGCGCGCAGCGTGGAGGAGTCGGTCTCCGTGGAGAAGGGGGCGATCCTCGTTTGCCCGTTCACCGACCCGGGGTGGACGCCTGTGCTCGACCGCGTGGCGGGCGTGGTGACGGAGACGGGCGGACTGCTCTCGCACGCGGCGGTCATCTGCCGCGAGTACGGGATCCCCGCGGTGCTGGGCGTCGCGGGGGCGTGCGACCGCATCCCCGACGGGAAGGCCGTCACGGTGGACGGCGGTGAGGGGATCGTGGAGGTGGACAAGCGCGCTGGGACGATCCACGAATGAACACGAATGCGCACGAATAGGAGCGGGGACGTGGCGGGATCGGGCGGAACGCGGCGGCCGCTGCGCCCAAGGAGAGGGCGTCGCCCGAAGGGCGACGGAGCGGTGGGGACGAGGCATGGGGGACAGAGGGTGCAGATAGACGAGGCCACAATGGGCAGAGCGGGTGTTCATCTCAAGCGGCCACTCAAGGTACCCCGGCCCTCTGTCCCCCCATGCCTCGCCCCACCGCTCGGCGCGCCGCGCCGCGGC
>CAZYRM010000613.1:0-1858 GCA_964649705.1 uncultured Planctomycetia bacterium | reverse complement strand
GGCGACAACTCCGTCGGCGAGTTCTTCTCGGTCGCGATGGTGAACAACCTGCAGCAGGCCGACACCGGGACGAAGATGATCCACGTCGGGAAAAACACGAAGAGCACGATCATCTCGAAGGGCGTCTCTGCGGGGCGCGGGCAGAACACCTACCGCGGTCTCGTGAAGATCATGAAGGGCGCCACGGGGTCGAGGAACTACTCGCAGTGCGACTCGATGCTCCTTTCGGACACCTGCGGCGCGCACACCTTCCCGAACCTCGACGTGCACAACACCTCGTCGCACGTGGAGCACGAGGCGATGACGTCGAAGATCGGCGAGGACCAGCTCTACTACTGCCAGCAGCGCGGCATCTCCGAGGGGGACGCGGTCACGATGATCGTGAACGGCTTCTGCAAGCAGGTGCTCAAGGAGCTCCCGATGGAGTTCGCCGTGGAGGCCCAGAAGCTCCTCGGCGTCTCGCTCGAGAGCGGCGTGGGCTAATGGGAATCACGCACGACAGGAACCTGGGGGCGAACCGGCCCGCCTCGCGGCGGCCCCGTCGCCCCTCCATTCAACGGATGGACGGAATGCTCGAGATCAAGAACCTGTGCGCCCGGGTCGAGGAGAAGGAGATCCTGAAGGGGATCACCCTCACGATCAAGGAGGGCGAGGTCCACGCCATCATGGGGCCCAACGGCTCCGGGAAGAGCACCTTGGCCCATGTCCTCGCGGGGCGCGACGGGTACGAGGTGACCTCCGGGCAGGTCCTCTTCGACGGCAAGGACCTCCTCGCGATGGGGACCGAGGAGCGCGCGCACGCGGGCCTGTTCCTCGCGTTCCAGTACCCGATCGAGATCCCCGGCGTGACGAACGCCTACTTCATGCGGGCGTCGCTTAACGCGATCCGGAAGGCGAGGGGCGAGGAGGAGATCGACGCCGTCGACTTCCTCAAGATCCTCAAGGAGCAGGCGGGGCTCGTCCAGATCGACCCGATGCTCCTCAACCGCTCCGTGAACGACGGCTTCTCGGGCGGCGAGAAGAAGCGGAACGAGATCCTGCAAATGATGATCCTCCAGCCGAGGCTCGGAGTCCTCGACGAGACCGACAGCGGCCTCGACATCGACGCGCTCCGGATCGTCGCGGAGGGCGTAACGCGGATGCGCTCGCCCAAGCGCGCGTTCCTGGTGATCACGCACTACCAGCGGCTCCTGAACCACATCGTCCCCGACTTCGTGCACGTCCTCGTGGACGGACGGATCGTGGAGAGCGGCGACAAGGAGCTGGCCCTCCACCTCGAGGACAAGGGGTACGGGTGGATCTTCGAGGAGAGCGTGAAGGACTCCCAGCCGGCGAGGGCGCACTAGATGATCGAAGTCGCCGACAAGCTGGAGCCGTGGATCGCCGAGCACGCGCGGATCGAGAAGGGCGCGGGGGCGGCGTGGGTGAAGCAGCTTCGCAAGGCCGGGATCGCCGCGTTCGCGGAGCTGGGCTTCCCGACGACGGAGCACGAGGACTGGAGGCAGACGAGCGTCGATCGGATCGCCGATACGGCCTTCCGCGCCGTCTCCGCGGCCGACGCGCGCGCGAGGAAGGTCCAGGGGACCGAGCGGTTCTTCTACCCCGAGGTCGAGGCCGCCCGCCTCGTCTTCGTCGACGGGCACTTCTCGCCCGCGCTCTCGAAGACCGAGGCGTTGCCCGCCGGCGTCCGGGTCGGCACCATCGCGCAGCTCCTTGCCGAGGATCCGAAGCGGCTCGAAGGGCGGCTCGGGACGCTCGCGAGGCCCGGGAGCCACCCGTTCGTCGCTCTCAACACGGCGCTCTTCCAGGACGGAGGGTACGTCCTGGTGGAGAAGGGCGTGGAGGTCGATCGGCCGCT
>CAZYRM010000612.1:0-1859 GCA_964649705.1 uncultured Planctomycetia bacterium | reverse complement strand
CTCGCGGAGTACCCCGCCCGCGACTGGGAGGAGCTCTACCGCGACCAGTACCGCTACGACTCCAGCTTCACGTTCGTCTGCTCGCCGAACGACACGCACGCCTGCCGCCTGCGCGCGTACGTCCGGAACGGCGTCTTCCTCCGGACCGAGGCGAACTACGACGTCCACAAGTACAAGGACCTCTACGGCAACACGGCGACGCCCAACTGGGGCCCGCGCACGTGCCTGAAGGGGTACACGGTCCAGCGCCGCGTCTACGGCCCGTACCGCCTCCGCTACCCGATCATCCGCAAGATGTGGAAGCAGTGGGCGGACGACGGCTTCCCGGAGCTGACGCCCGACAACCACGCGAAGTACAAGTTCGACAGCCGCGGCTCCGACACGTTCCTCCGCGCGACGTGGGACGAGGCGTTCACGTACGCGGTCAAGGGGATGATGCACATCGCCGCGAAGTACAGCGGCCCCGAGGGACGCCAGCGCCTCCTCGGCCAGGGGTACACCCCCGAGATGGTCGATACCGTGGAGGGCGCCGGGACGCGGACGATGAAGTTCCGCGGCGGCATGGGCCTCCTCGGCGTGATCGGGAAGTACGGGATGTACCGCTTCGCGAACACGCTCGCCCTCCTCGACGCGCACGTGCGCGGGGTGGGCCCCGACCAGGCCAAGGCGGGCCGCACGTGGGACAACTACACCTGGCACGGCGACCAGGCCCCGGGCCACCCGTTCGTCCACGGGCTGCAGGCCTCCGAGGTCGACTTCAACGACCTCCGCTACTCGCGCCTCCACATCCAGCTCGGGAAGAACCTCGTCGAGAACAAGCTGACCGACTCGCACTGGTTCATCGAGCTGATGGAGCGGGGAGGGAAGATCGTCACGATCGCCCCCGAGTACAACCCGCCGTCGACGAAGTCGAACTACTGGATCCCGGTGCGCCCGAACTCGGACACGGCGATCTTCCTGGGGATTTCGAAGATCCTGATCGACCAGAAGAAGTACGACGTCCCGTTCCTGAAGCGCTTCAGCGACATGCCGCTCCTGGTGCGGACCGACACGCTCAAGCGGCTCGACCCGAAGGACGTCTTCCCGGACTACAAGCCGTTCGACCTCACGCATGGCCCGAGCGTGGAGCACCACGGGCTCACGCCGGACCAGCGCGAGAAGCTGCCGGACTACGTGGTCTGGGACGCGAAGACGGACAAGCCCGCGGCGATCAGCCGCGACCACGTCGGGGACCGCATGGACCAGGCGGGGATCGACCCCGCGCTCGAGGGGACCTGGAAGGTGAAGCTGGTCTCGGGCGAGGAGGTCGAGGTCAAGACCCTGCTCGAGATGTACAAGGTCCACCTCGCCGACTACGACCTCGACACGGTGGCGGAGATCACGCGCTCCCCGAAGGACCTGATCGCGCAGCTCGCCGAGGACATCGCGACGATCAAGCCGGTCGCGATTCACGTCGGCGAGGGGATCAACCACTGGTTCCACGCGACGGAGGTGAACCGGGCGACGTACCTGCCTCTCATCCTGACGGGGAACATCGGGAAGCCGGGGGCCGGATCGCACACCTGGGCCGGCAACTACAAGGCGGCGATCTTCCAGGGCTCCCACGACACGGGCCCCGGGTTCAGCGGCTGGGTGGCGGAGGACCCGTTCGCGGCCAACCTCGACGACCAGGCGAAGGCGATCGACCTCAAGGTGAAGCCCTACATCCGCGAGGAGGCGGTCGCGTACTGGAACTACCAGGACAAGCCGCTGGTCGTGGAGACGCCCAAGTACGGGCGCAAGGTGTTCACGGGCGCCACCCACATGCCCTCGCCCACCAAGGTCATGTGGTTCACGAACGTCAACCTCATCAACAACGC
>CAZYRM010000611.1:0-1867 GCA_964649705.1 uncultured Planctomycetia bacterium | reverse complement strand
GCGCGCAGGCCGCGCGTGAGCGTCGGGAGGCCGCCGGTGGGGAGGCCTCTCAGGTCCCACGCGCCGTCCGAGAGCCGAAGGAACGAGAAGTCATCGCCGAGCGTGGTCGTGACGAGGAACGGCTGGCAGTCCCCGGTCGTGGGCAGGTCGATCACTGCGACGCCCTGGCCGTCGGTGACCCCGCGGGCGATCTCCTGGTCGGTCGCCGTCAGCACCCGCACGCACACCCCTGCCACGGGCCAGGCCTTCGCGATCGAGGTCACCCACGCGGCCAGCGAGGTCCCGGAGACCTTCGCTGTGATCGCCAGGTCGGTCGCCAGGACGACTCGGCGGTCGCAATCCCAGTCGGAGTCGTTCCGAACGAGCGAGACGACGTACGCGCCGTTCGGGCGTCCCTCGATGAGCTTCGCGACGTCGACCGCGGTGCGGACCGGTTCGTTGGGGCGATCGCCGATGGCGACCGTGTCCTGTCCCATCGACCAGCCGAAGCCATCGGCCGAGCTGTACCTCCAGGAGCGCCCCTCGAGGAAGTGGACGATGTTGTTGGGGTAGAGGCGCTCGACACGGACCGTCGCCGCGGCGACGTTCACGCTGTCGACGAACAGCTCACGCGCCCCCGCGCGGGAGAGTACCATGCCGGGGTGGGCAAACTTCAACGTCGCCGGGCGGTCGGGGAAGGCGACCGGGAGGGAGACCTCCCGAAGGAGCTTCATCCCGTTCACGCTCGTCAGGCCCTCGGCCAGGGTGAGCGTGTAGGTCGTGCCGGGGCGGAAGGGGCCGACGAGTCGGAGGCCGCTGTAGTAGGGCTCGACCTTCACCGCGACGGACGGGGACAGCGAGATGAACCCGCGCGCGGCGTCGGCATCGACGGCGTCGGTCAGGTGGACATACGCCTGGGGATCGCCGCCCGCGTCGACGGAGGGCTCCACGCTGCTCACCCGGAGGGCGGTGCTGGAGACCTCGACGCAGCGCCAGACCTCGGGCATGGGGAGGGGCCCACCCTCGCCGGCGAGGCCGGCCTGGATGTGGAGGCGAACGCGAACGACCTCCTCCGTGCCGGGCGCCGATGGGGCCTCGATCAGCGCCGCGACCGGGACGCTCAATTCGATCTCGGCGCGGCCGTCGGTCCCCTCCACCTGGAACTCGATAGGGTGGTCCGCGTCGTCGAGGATCGAGAGCCTCTCCTTCAGCGCGGCGGGGCGGACGATGTCGTCGAACTGGAGGCGGATCCGTGCGCGTCCCTCCCGGATCGCCACGGGCGCACTCGCGGACATGCCGACGGGCCTCGGGGGCTCGGGGCGCCATGTCCGTGCCAGGCCGACGACTCCGGACTGCCCCGCGGAGAGCAGGGTCAGGCGCGGTGTCTCGAAGCGGACGTGATGCGATTCGGCGAGGGAAGACCCGTCCAGCGAGCGGATTTGGGGAGAGAGGGTGACCGTGTACGAGGTCGCCTTCCGTAGCGCGCCGGCGGGGCGGTACTGCAGCTCGCGGTCGGAGACCCAGAGCTGGGTCCCTTCGGTGCGGGGGGAGAGGGAGAGGACCGGCGGCGTGAGGGGCTTTCCCTGCTCGGCGGGGAGCGCCATCGGCCGGTCGAAGACGATTCGGACCGTCGCATCGACGTGCGCGGTCCCTTTGGGCGAGGAGAGGACGACCTGGAGCGGTCCGCTCCCATGGGGCAAGGCCGCGCGATGGGAGCCGAGTCGCCACCATCCGAGGGCGTTGACGACGAGGGCGAGACAGGCGAGGAGGAACCACGCGCGGGCAGACGGGTGGAATGCGCCGCGCCGCGCGCGCTGGGGCGCGTGGAGGCCGGGGGACATGACGACGCTCCTGGGGATTCCGGCAGGCCGCGGATCGGTGTGTGGGG
>CAZYRM010000610.1:0-1878 GCA_964649705.1 uncultured Planctomycetia bacterium | reverse complement strand
CAGATCGCGAAGGCCCTCGAGTACATGGAGGGCCAGGGGATCGTCCACCGCGACATCAAGCCTGACAACATCATCATGCAGGAGGGGGGGGCGATCAAGCTGATCGACCTGGGGTTCGCGAAGGCGATCGGGGAGAGCGAGACGGAGCAGGACGTCACCTGCGGCACGCCGCAGTACATGTCCCCCGAGCAGGCCCAGGGGCGCGCGGAGCTCGACGTCCGCAGCGACATCTACTCCCTCGGCGCGACGCTCTACCACCTCGTCCTCGGCGAGGTCCCCTTCGGCGGCAGCGACAACATGGAGATCATGGCGCAGCAGGTCCTCGCCGAGCTGAAGACGTCGAAGGTCAAGGGCGGGGCGATCTCGAAGCACATGCACTTCTTCATCGAGAAGATGATGGCGAAGGAGGTCGAGATCCGCTACCAGACCCCCCACGAGGCGATCGAGGACATCGAGAGCCAGATGGAGGGCCTGAGGACGCTGGAGTTCAACCCGGACGACGCGACCTCCTCCGCGATGGACGCCCTGACGGGCGGGAAGCAGGGGCAGCCGATGCGCCCACAGAGCAAGTCGACGGAGCGGAGGATGCGCCCCCAGGGCGGGATCCCGGGACGGCGGAAGGATGAGGGGCCGCCGCCCGGCCTCGGACGGCTGAGACGCAGGTAGGAGCCCGCCCAGGGTACGGAGCCGAGAATGTCTGGAGCGAAAGGCGTGGAAGCGAAGGTCGAGACCGCGACGGCGAGGCACCTCTTCGTCTCGAACGTGGAGCCGTTCTGGACGAACGTGGAGCGGCGAGCGAAGGACCTCGGCTTCTTCGGGGCGTGGAAGGAGCGGAGGCGGATGAAGCGCCTCCTCGTGGAAGTCGCGCGGCTGCTCGCCCTGCAGGACGTCCGCGCCGGGGCCTGGGACCAGAAGAAGGGCGAGGTCGTCTGCAGCTTCAAGATCGACCGCCAGGGCGTCCTCCACGACCTGCGCGAGTTCGCGGCGAAGCTCGAGGACAAGAGCTACGTCTCGATCGTCGAGGGGAACCAGAAGTCGAGCTTCCCCCACCTCATGCAGAGCAAGGAGCGGTTCGCGTACTACATCCCGGTCGAGTTCCCCGAGCCGCTCTGGGTGTCGCTCGACCCGAACACCGACCCGATCCCCGTCGGCAGCTCCGTGAAGCTCGAGTCGGAGCTGGAGAGCCTGAACGAGCACCTCCGCGTCGAGGAGACGTTCAAGCTGAAGAAGATGGTCGACTTCTTCGCGGCGAGCGACAAGGACATCGCGAAGTTCGAATCGACGGCCGACATGCAGGGCGGGCACTTCTGGGTGAAGTTCGGCTACGTCCTCATCCGCAAGCTCGCGCACAAGAGCGTGGAGCACTCGCTCCCGATCGTGTTCGGGACGTAGGTCACTTCCTCGACGGGAACGGGACGTCCACCTCCTTGGGCGCCGGGAACCGCCCCTCCCCCGCCGCCAGGCGCTCGATGAACGCCGAGAGCAGCGATGCGACCTTCGCCATCTTCGGCCCGCTGACCTGGTCCGCGGTGTCCTTCGCCGTGTGGTACTCCCCGAAGCGGCTGGAGGTCAGCATGAGCGACGGGACGCCTGCCTCGTGGAAGGCGAAGTGGTCGCTCCCGTGCGGCCAGGCGAACTCGATGTTCTCCGCGAGCGTGAAGCCGACCTCGGCGTTCGCGTCCCGGGCGACCTGGGCGAGCTCGGGGTTCCTGACGACGCCGAGGAGCGTGAGCTCCCCCTCCTCCCCCCTCCCCGCCATGTCGAGGTTAACCATCGCCGCGAGCTCCCCGAGCGGGACGGGCGGGTCGGCCGCGAAGGCGCGCGAGCCCTGGAGCCCGAGCTCCTCGCCGCCGAAGGCGACGAAGTAGACGGTCCGTC
>CAZYRM010000609.1:0-1879 GCA_964649705.1 uncultured Planctomycetia bacterium | reverse complement strand
CTCCGCGTGAGCCTCTCCCTCCTCTGTCTCACCGGTCCGACCGCCTCGGGGAAGGAGGCGGCGGCGCTCCCCCTCGCGGCGTCGCTCGGCGCCGAGATCGTCAGCGCCGACTCGATGAAGATCTACCGCGGGATGGACGTGGGCACGGCGAAGGCGTCGACCGCGGACCGTGCCAGGGTCCCCCACCACCTCGTCGACGTCGCGGACCCGTCGGAGGCCTGGAGCGCCGGGAGGTACGTCAAGGAGGCGGACGGGGCAATCCTCGAGGTGGCCTCGAGAGCGCGCGTGCCGCTGGTGACGGGCGGGACGCCGATGTGGATCAAGGGGCTGCTCGAGGGGATCTTCGAGGGCCCGGCGGCGGACTGGGCGGTTCGCGGCGAGCTGATGGACCGCGCGGAGCGGGAAGGGGCCCCTGCGCTGCACGGCGAGCTGGCCGCGGTCGACCCCGCGGCGGCGAGGAAGATCCACCCGAACGATGTCAGGCGGATCGTCAGGGCGCTGGAGGTCCATCGGCTGACCGGAAAGCCCATCAGCGAGATGCAGGCGGAGTGGGGGAAGCGCCGATCGGAGTACAGGACGCTGCTCCTGTGCCTCAGGCGGGACCGTGAGGACCTGTGCCGTCGCGTGGACGCCCGCGTCGACAGGATGTTCGCGACGGGGCTCGTCGACGAGGTCAAGCGGCTGCTCGCGGCGCCCGGCGGCCTGGGGCGCGGCGCCCGACAGGCGCTGGGGTACTGCGAGGTGATCGAGCACCTCGAGGGGAAGCGGGGCCTCGCGGAGACGATCGACCTGGTGAAGCGTGAGACGAGGCGCTTCGCGAAGCGGCAGATGACGTGGTTTCGCTCCCTGGGCGGGCTCGTGTGGGTGGACGTCGCGGCGGACGAGCCGCCCGCGAGGACGGCCGAACGTCTGGAGGAGCTGGCGGTTCGATTCCTGGACGAGGACGACGAGGAGACCGACGGCCTCGACTGGGCGATTTGATGGAGTCGCGCCCGTGAGGGCGCGGTGGAGTGACGCCCGTAAGGGTGTCTCCGGTTAGGTGATCAGCCGATGCGACTTCAACCCCCCACGGGGATGGAAGACTGCCTGCCCGAGCGGGTCCCGCTCTGGAGGTTCATCGAGGGGACGGCCCGCGAGGTCTTCGACCTGTACGGCTTCCAGGAGATCCGCACGCCGCTCTTCGAGTACACCTCTCTCTTCGAGCGCTCGGTCGGAGAGACGACCGACATCGTAGAGAAGGAGATGTACACGTTCGAGGCCGAGCGCGAGGACTCCCTGACGCTCCGACCCGAGCTGACCGCGCCCGTGGTCCGCAGCGTCCTCGGCAACTCGCTCTTCGCGAAGAAGGCCTTCCAGAAGCTCTACTACATCGGCCCGGTCTTCCGGAAGGAGCGCCCGCAGAAGGGCCGCCTGCGCCAGTTCCATCAGATCGGCGTGGAGTGCCTGGGCGCCTACGACGCCCTCGTCGACGTCGAGACGATTGCGCTCCTGACGCAGTTCTACGACCGCCTGGGCCTGACGAAGTACGACATCCGGGTCAACTCGATCGGCTGCCCCGTGTGCCGCGCCGGCTACCGTGAGGTCCTCCGCGGCTTCTTCGGCCCCCGTCGTGCCGAGCTTTGCCCCAACTGCACGGCGCGCTTCGATCGGAACGTCTTCCGGATCCTCGACTGCAAGGCTGAGGGGTGCGCGAAGGTGGCGGAGGGCTTCCCCGTGATCGAGGGGTACCTCTGCGAGGGCTGCCGCGTTCACTTCGCCGCGCTCCGCGTGGGTCTCGACGCCGCGGGGATCCGCTACCAACTCGACGGGAAGCTCGTGCGCGGCTTCGACTACTACACGAAGACCGTCTACGAGGTGAAGTACCCCGGCCTGGGCGCGC
>CAZYRM010000608.1:0-1883 GCA_964649705.1 uncultured Planctomycetia bacterium | reverse complement strand
AGTCGAGGTATCGCTTGACGGAGGCGCACCCCACAGGGATGTCCATTCGTGGATCCTGAACGAGCTTCCTCCGCGCCAGGCCGCAGGACTGCCCGGCGGGTGCGGAGCGCCGCCCGTTGAATCCACGCGATCATCCGCTCGACTTGCGGACCAGACCGTCGAGCAGTCCTTGGCGGTCGTGGCGGCCTTGGCGGTTCCGAGAGAAGCTCGGATAGAGTTGCAGGCTGGACACCGAGGGGGCCACGAGGCGGGCCGGTGCGCTGCGCACGCTACTCCAGCCCCCGACATCTGGTCCCGATCTTGTGCAGCGCGGCGCTCAGCGTTCCTTCCGCCCAATCTGGCTGGCGGGCAGCCAAATGACCCGCCCGTTCCTCCAGATCGCAACAGGATTGCCCAGCCGACGATGTAGACGGATCGCCTCGGCAGCCGCTTCTTGGAGGGCACGGAGAGGGATCGACTGCTTCGTTGACCCGCGCGATGTTCGTTTGTCCGGCATGGACGTCAGTCCTTCCCCTCGATCCGCAAACAGGTCTCGCGGTCCAGAATGGTCACCTGGTGTGCAACCCGCCTGGCTACCTCCCGTGCACGGAGAGCGGAGTTGTCGAAGACGTAGACCTCGTCGAACAACGGCATGCACTCGCGCAACGCGAGAAGACCGGCTCGGAACGGGCCTCAATCGTCCGACGCGGCACGTCATGCCCCCCCGTCCTCACTCGCTCACGGACCCGCGCCCGTGCGAGTGCGACGGTCTCCCCGCGCCGTTCGGGCCGGCGATCAGGTGGAATCGCGGGCGGCGGCGCGTCACTTGACGAGGTTCCACTTCTTGCGCTTCTCCCAGAGCGTCTTCCTCGAGATGCCCAGGATCTTCGCCATCTGGGTGTCCGTCATCCCCTTCTGGTTCGTCAGGATGAAGCGCTTCATGTACTCCTCCACCGAGAGCGGCTCCAGGATCGCCGCGTCCTTGCGGCGCCGCTCCATCGAGGGGAGTTTCTCCACGAAGTCGTTCACGCCCAGGACCTCCTTGTCCGAGAGGCTCGCCACGCCCATCACGACGTTCCTGAGCTCGCGGACGTTGCCGGGCCAGTTGTGCTCCATCAGGAGCGCCATCCCCCCGCGGTCGATCTTCTTCTGCTCCTGCTTCACCTCCTTCGCGAACTCGCGCAGGAAGTGCTCCACAAGGAGCGGGATGTCCTCCTTCCGGTCCCTGAGCGGCGGCAGCAGCACCGTGAACACGTTCAGGCGGTAGTAGAGGTCCTCCCGGAATTGCCCCTTCTCCACCAGCTTCTTCAAGTCCTTGTTCGACGCGCTGATCACCCGCACGTCGACCTTCACGATGTCCTTTCCCCCGACCCGTCGGAGGTCCCCCGTCTCGAGCACCCTGAGCAGCTTCTTCTGCATCTCCACGCTCATGTCCCCGACCTCGTCGAGGAACAGCGTCCCGGAGTGCGCCAGCTCGAAGAGCCCCTTCTTGTCCTTCTCCGCCCCCGTGAACGCCCCCCTCATGTACCCGAACAGCTCGCTCTCCAGCAGCGTGTCCGAGAGCGCGGCGCAGTTCTCCGCGCCGAAGTACTTCGTCTTCCTCGGGCCGTTGAAGTGGATCGCCTTCGCCACCAGCTCCTTCCCCGTGCCGCTCTCTCCCTGGATCAGCACCGTCAGGTTCGAGTCGGTCACCCGGTCGAGCAGCATGAACACCTCGCGCATCCGGGGCGAACGCGCGATGATCTTGTCGTAGTTGTACTTCACCGTCAGCTCGCGGAGCTTGTCCTCGAGGACCTCCTTCACCTCCGCCAGCTCCACGCCCTGGGCCTGCACCTTCTCCTCGAGCTTCGTGTTCAGGTGCGAGAGCTGCGTGTTGAGCTGCTCCACGTGCGACTTCGACCGCG
>CAZYRM010000607.1:0-1887 GCA_964649705.1 uncultured Planctomycetia bacterium | reverse complement strand
TGCCCCGTTCTACGAGGGCCGGGTGCAAGCGTTTGCGCGAAAATGGGCTGCGGAGCGGGGCATCCCCCTCTCCGAGGACCCCCACGGGAACCTGCTCCTCCGCTGGGCGAAGTCCACCGGCCCCGCGCTCGCCTTCGTGGCCCACATGGACCACCCGGGGCTGGAGGTCATGCCGGGCCAGGGGCGGGTCGCCGCGCGCGTGTTCGGCGGCCTCGGCCCCCGCGACCTGACGGGGACGCCGGTCCGCGTATTCGGCAAGGAGGAGGTCCGCGCGCGCGTCGCCGAGGACTCCCGCCGGGTCGAGCCCGGGCGCGGACGCTCCGTATCGCTCGACGTCGAGGCGCCCATCACGGCGAGGACGTTCGGGATGTGGGACCTCAAGCCGTTCGCCCTTTCCAGGGGGATGGTCCGCGCGCGCGTGATCGACGACCTCGCGGGCGTCGCGGCGATCCTCGCCCTCTTCGCGCGGCTCGCGGAACGCGACGTTGAGGCCTCCGTCTACGGACTGCTCACGCGCGCCGAGGAAGTCGGATTCATCGGCGCGCACGCCCTCGCGCGGACAGGGCTCCTGCCCAGGGAAGTCCCCGTGATCTCGATCGAGATGAGCCGCGCGCTCCCGCTTGCAGAGCAGGGAAAGGGATTTGTTGTCCGCGTCGGGGACCGATTGACGCTCTTCGACCCCGACCTCACGCAGTACATGATCGAGGTCGCCGGAAGTATCGCCGCCCGGGAGAAGACGTTTGCGCACCAGAAGCGGATCCTGGACGGCGGCGCGTGCGAAGCGAGCCTGTTCCGCCAGATGGGGCATCGGGTGGGGGGCTTGGCGGTCCCGCTCGGGAACTACCACAACCTGGGCAGGACGGGCATCGCCCCCGAGAACATCGCGCTCGCCGACTACGAGAGCCTGGTCCGATTCCTGGAGGTCCTCGCCGCGGACTACGCCCGAGGCGGCGAGGCCGAGGCGCGACTGAGGGTGCGAGACCGGGTGCTCGCGGGATACGACGCCTTCAGCGATCGGATGGCGCCCAGTCCCCGCCGACGGCGCGCGACGCCGCGCAGGCGCGTCCGCGAGGGCGCACTGAATCGACGCCGGACGGGAGGGCGCGCCTAGATCAGCCGCCGCGTGATTTCATCCGCCAGGGCCCGCCCCGCGGGGGTGAGGACCAGGCGCTCCTCCTCGACCCTCCCCTGCCCCGCCGCGGCCACCTCCTCAATCACGCCGCCGCGCGTCTCGCGCAGGTCCTCGCCGAACCGCACGCGGAAGCCGCCCAGGTCCAGGCCCCTCGTCGTGCGGAGCCCGAGCCAGAGGGCCTCGAGGCGCGCCTGCTCCGGCGTCAGGGTCTCCCGCATCTCGCGGACGTCCTCCCCGGCCGCCATCCGCCGCGTGTACTCCGGTACGTCCCTCAGGTTGCTCCACCGCTCCGGATCGAGGAACCCGTGCGCCCCGGGGCCGATCCCGAGGTACTCCCCCCGCCGCCAGCAGGCCAGGTTGTGCCGAGACTGGCGCCCCTCCCGCGCGAAGTTCGAGATCTCGTACTGGGGATACCCGGCCGCCTCCAGGCGCTCGATCGCCCTGAGGTACATCTCCCGCTCGACCTCTTCCGCGGCCCTGGGCACCTGTCCCGCGGCGACGTGCCTGGCGAGCGGCGTCCCCTCCTCGATCGTGAGGCAGTACGTCGAGACGTGCTCGACCCCAAGGCCGCAGGCCCTCGTGAGGGTCGCCTCCCACCGCTCCATGGTCTGCCTCGGGATCGCGAACATCAAGTCGACGTTCAGGTTCCCGAACCCCGCCCGCCGCGCCGCCAGGACGCTCCGCTCGGCCTCGTCCGCCTTGTGCGTGCGCCAGATCATCCTCAGCTCGTCGTCGTGGAACGACTGCACGCCGAT
>CAZYRM010000606.1:0-1888 GCA_964649705.1 uncultured Planctomycetia bacterium | reverse complement strand
GTACTTCTTCGACTCCATCAGGAAGTGCACGAACGACCAGCCCCACGCGTAGTGCAGCGCGTCGAAGTCGGGCAGGCGGATCATCTCCTCCAGCCCCTGCCACTCCTCCCCCGCGATCGCGTCCTGCAGGACGACGAGCCTCCCCTCCTGGATGTGCCCCACCGACATCGACTTCTTCGCGGCATCCCACTGGCTCGCGCCGTAGTACTCCGCGAGCGACTCGTTCACCCAGGGCGGATAGTTGAACTTCGGGTTGATCAGGTGCGTGAGGTAGTGGTTCGTCTCGTGGAACATGACATCGAGCGTCAGCCGCTCGTCGTTCCGGTCGTAGTAGTAGTTCAGCTCGATCGGGTCGACGAAGCGGAAGTAGCCGATCGCCCCGCGCGGCGCCCCGCTCACCTGGTAGTAGTACTCCTCGTCGTGGTAGAAGCAGACGGGCAGCTTCGGCGTCTTCGCCGGAGGCTTGATCCCCCACTTCCTCATGAACGTCTCGTAGTAGACCTCCATGAGGTCGCGGTACTCCTGGCACTTCGCGGGCGGGATGGTGTACTCGAACTTGAAGTGCTTCGTCTCGGTGATGTACCGGTCCCTCCACTCCTGGTGCTTCTTCGCCTCCTCCATCCCCTTCTTCGCCTGATCGAGCCTCTTCTGCACCGCCTTGTCCCGCTCCGCCTTGGCGATCCACTTCCCCTCGTACGGAACCAGGCCCTTCTCGAGCTTCGCCTTCTCCTCGTCGTCCTTCGGGACGTAGTTGCCCCCCTCGTCGGAGGCCTGCACGCGCTCGACGAGGTCCGCCTTGACGAACACCTCCCCGTGGTCGAAGACGAGCTTCCAGCCCCCCTCCGCCTGGACGACCTTCGTGACCTCGAACACGCGGCCGTCCTTGAGCTGGATCGCGTCGGCCGAGAGTGCCAGCGGCCACGCGGCCGACAGCAGGATGATGCGGATCGACGTCTTCACGGCTCCTCCCTCCCTACTTCGCCCACTTCTCCCACGCCGTCTGGAGCGACTGCCAGTCCGCGTCGGTCCACCCCTCGAAGCGCTTGTCGAAGACCTTCTTCAGGAGTCCCTTCTCGTTGTCGGTCCAGTTCTGCTTCCGCCGCTTCTTGAACTCCTCCTCTTCCTCCTCCTCGGTCTGCGGGGCGGCCTTGGGGGCCTCCTTCTTCCGCGCCTCCTCCGCGGCGGCGTCCTCCTCCTCCACGGTCGCGAGGAGCATCGCGATGTAGTCGCGGATCAGGGTCTTCGTCTTCGGCTGCCTCGCGCCCGGGCCGTAGAGGTACCTCACGATCGAGGCGCACTCGGCGTAGAGCGACATCCCGCCCTCCCCCTGCCACAGCTCGTTGGAGGACATCGCGAACATCTCCTTCACGGGGAGGAGCGTATTCGCCCGCCTCCCCTCGCGCATGCCGTCGAGCTCGCTCTGGTCGGCCCCGAACTCGAGGCTCTTCCCCTTCAGCTTCGCGGAGCCGATGTACCGCGAGAGGCCGTTCTCGAGCCACGGCGGCATGCTGGTGTAGAGCAGGTCGTTCTTGTCGGAGAAGTACTGGCGGAGAATGGCCGTCCCGAGGCTGTCGAACTCCCAGTCCTTGCTGAAGTCATTGCCGCCGCTCAGGACGATCTCGCGCGTCTCGGAGGAGTACGCGTCGCCCGACGCCGCCCCGAAGGCCCTCTCCTCGTCGGAGTCCTTGCAGATCCGCAGGATGCCGTCCTGGACGTACCCGTCGCCCACGTCTCCGAAGTGCTGATCGAGCCAGGTGCGGACCGCCTCGGCGTGGGCGATCACCTTCTCCATGAATTGCGGCTTGCCGTGGTTGAGCACCAGGAAGTGCGGGGTGCGCTTGTTCGTCCAGTCCTTCGGGAGGTCGGCGAGGGCCTTCTTGAAGACCTT
>CAZYRM010000605.1:0-1901 GCA_964649705.1 uncultured Planctomycetia bacterium | reverse complement strand
TGACCGTGTACGCACCGTCGGCGAGACCCGCGAACGTGTAGGTCCCCGTCGAACCCGTCGTCGCCGTCGCCGAGGCGGCGCCGGACAGCGTGACCGTCACGCCCGAGAGCGGGCTCCCGCCCTGGCGGACGGTGCCCGAGATCGAGTGGAGCGAGGGGCTGCTTCCGATCGAGAGGAGCGACCGGTAGACGTTGAGCCTCCCGCCCGTCGCGGTCCGTCCGGCCATCGAGGCCTTCGCGTCGACGCCTGAGAAGATCGCCGTGCGGACCTGGGCATGCGTCCTCGTGGGCGCATAGGACCAGAGCAGCGCGCACGCGCCGGTCACGTGCGGGGTCGCCATGCTCGTCCCGCTCAGGCTTGCGTACCGCGAGCCCGGATAGGTGCTGTAGATCGCGGACCCCGGGGCGCCCAGGTCGACCGAGGTTGCGCCGTAGTTCGAGAAGCTCGACTTCAGGTCATACCGGTCGGTCGATGCGACGGCGATGAGGTTGGGATTGGTGAAGGAGCTGGGGTAATGCGGGCTGGAGTCGTTGTTCGTGCCGCTATTTCCCGCGGCGGCGACGAACAGGACGCCTGCCGCGTCGGCCTCGGCGATGGCGTCGTACTCGGCCTGCGAGGAGCCGCCTCCGCCCCAGGAGTTGTTCGTGACGCGCGCCCCGTTCCGCGTGGCGTAGCGGATGGCGCGGATCGCGTCGCTGTCGTAGCCCGAGCCGCCCGCGCTCAGGAACTTGAGCCCCATCAGGCGCGCCCGCCAGCACACGCCGACGACGCCCAGGACGTTGTTCCCGGTCCCCGCGACCGTGCCCGAGACGTGCGTCCCGTGGCCGTTGTCATCGAACGGGTTGTTGTCGTTGTTGACGAAGTCCCATCCGCGCAGGTCGTCGACGTAGCCGTTCGCGTCGTCGTCGACGCCGGAGACCCCGGAGACCTCCGCGGCGTTCGTCCAGATGTTGCCTGCGAGGTCCGGGTGGTTCCAGTCGATGCCCGTGTCGATGATCCCGACGACGACATTCGTCCCCGTGGTCAGGTCCCAGGCCTCGGGGGCGTCGATGTCGGCGTCCCGGGTCCCGCCGGACTGGCCGGTGTTGTTCAGGCCATACAGGAAGTAGCCATAGTAGGTATCGTTCGGAGTGCGGTCCGCCTCGATAGCCCAGTCAGGCTGGGCGGTTTCGACGACGTCTCCGGCCGGGACGAGCGCGAGGAGGGCCTCTTCGACGACAGCGTCGTCGGGGAGCTCGGCGAGGATCCAGCGGTCCATCTCCTCGGACGGGCCCGTTCCGAGCGAGGGCCCCGGCTTGGCGTCGATCCGTGAGAGGAGGTCCTTGCGCGCGGCGTCGTCCGCCTTCGCCGAGACCTTCACGAGGAGGCGGCGAGGGTGGTAGGCGTGGGACTCCATGTCGATGAGGGAGCGACGGAGCCACACGGGGAGGGCGGCCCAGCGCTCGACTGCGCGGGCGCGTCGGGCGGCCGCGGCCACGGGGTCGGCATCGTCGGCCTTGGGGTCGAGGAGGGAGAGCGCCCGGGCGGACGGCTCCGGGAGCGCAGCCGGCGCCTGGTCCGCCTCGGCCTGCGCGCGGGCCCGATCGGGTGCGTCCCGGTCGGCCTCGGGCAATTCTCCTAGGCTCAGGCCGCTACGGCGCGGCGGGTCGGACGTGCGCGGACGACGCACATCCGTGAGCGACAGGGCCAAAAAAAACAGGACCGTGAAGGCGAGGGCCAGGGCGCCCTTGGACGAGTTGCGAAAGCGCATTGCGGGCGAGCCTCATTTGACGTGTACCCCCTGTTCCGCCCTCAATCCAGCAGCCGAACTATACACCCTCGCGATCCCGAGAGTCAATCGGCTGCCCCAGGAGAATCCCCCGGACGATGGGTTCGAGACGCCGGGCGAGGGGCGACGCGCC
>CAZYRM010000604.1:0-1921 GCA_964649705.1 uncultured Planctomycetia bacterium | reverse complement strand
GACTGGAACTCGTCGTCGCCCTGGAACTTCGCGTCGGTCTCCTCCCAGGCGTGGTGGGCCCACAGGCCGAATTCCAGGCTCTGCTTCTTCTCCTTCCACAGCGGGAACCGGTACGCGACCCGCTCTTGGAAGGTCGGGAGTCCCGAGGTCTCGCCGTCGCGGTACCCGGCGCCCGTGGAGCCCGCGGGGTCGATGTCCTGGTTGTCGTCGGCGCCCGATAGGCCGATCTCGGAGCCGATGACGAGCTCGCCTGGGCCAAGGGACGGGTCCCACGTCAGGCGGAACTGCGGGCGGCGGTCTCCCAGATTCCCTGCGCCCCACATGACCAGGTCCGAGTTCACGATCGGCCAGAAGGGCGAGATGATGTCCGAGGTCTGTCCCGCGAGCAGCGTCAGGTCCGTCCAGCCGAGGGTCAGGTAGGCATGGCGCATTCGGAGCGCCTGCCGCGACTCGGACTGGCCGACGAGGCCGTTATTGTAAAAGTCGACCTCGATCTTCCCCTTCACCTTCGCGTCCCCCAGGGCGGACACGAGGGGACCGTCCAGGTCGAAGCCGAAGCGAGTCAGCCTCGGGTGGATCGTCATGTCGTCGGTGTCGTTCGGCGCCCCGATGCTGCCAGGCGCGGTCGGATCCTCGGATCGGATGAAGGCGATGGTCTGTGTGTTGTTCGGCCGGGAGTCGTCGTACTGCAGGTCCGCGCGGATGAACCCGTAGAACTTGATCTTGGAGCTCCCCGCGACCATTTCGTTCCACTTCACGGGCTCGTCGGGCTTCTCCCCCTCCTTGGGTGCGGCCGTCGGCTGCGGTCCCGCGAGGCGGGCCTCCAGGGCGGCCATCCGCTCGCCCTGCTTCCTCAGCATGTCGAGCAGCTCGGCCTGCGAGCGCTTCATCTCCTCCAGTTCCTTCCTGACCCTCTCGCTCTCCTCGTCCGCGAACCCCTGCGCGGCGAGCAGGACGACCAGGACTGTGGCGGCAAGGACCCTCATCGACACCCTCCTTCGAACTCTCTCGATGCGGTTCACGGTACGTCCGGTCGCCCGCCCAGGCAATTTATATGCTCGAAGTGTAGTATAGGGCCGGCACGATGGATCCGTCCGGCTTGACCGGCGCCCTTCGACAGGCGAGGATCCCCCCATGCCCGAGATGCCCGAGTTGGAGGTGTACGCGGAGAACCTCACGACGCTCTTCGCGGGTCGCGAGGTCCGTGGCGTGCAAGTGCTCAACATCTTCACTGTACGGACGGCCGACCCGCCCCTGAAGGCGATCGTCGGCCACCACGTCGAGGTGGTCCGCCGCCACGGCAAGCGGCTCGTCGTGTCGCTCGACGGCCCCCTCAACCTCGTGTTCCACCTGAAGCTCTCCGGCCGGCTCCGGTGGCACCCGTCGAGCGCGAAGCTGAACCGGGGGATCGGCTGCCTGAAACTCGACTTCGACCACGGCTCCCTGCACATGACGGAGGCGTCCAAGCAGAAGAGCGCCTCGCTGTACGTCGTGAGCGACCTGGCGGCGTGTCCGGACCTGGACCGGGGCGAGGAGCCGCTGACGGTCTCCCTTAGTAAGATGAAGGGGCTGCTCTTGGCCGACAGCCGCCAGCTCAAGTCGGCCCTGACGGACCAGCGGCTCGTCATGGGGATCGGCAACGCCTACTCGGACGAGATCCTGCACGCCGCGCGCCTCTCCCCCCTCAAGCTGACATCCAAGTTGACGCCGACCGAGTGGGAGGCGCTCCACGCCGCGATGCAGGCCGTCTTGCGCGAGTGGGTCGCGCACATCCGCGCGAAGGTGGCGGGCGGCCTTCCGACGGAGCAGGGGGACTGGCGCAAGGAGATGCGCGTCCACGGGAGGTTCAAGGAGCCCTGCCCCGAGTGCGGCGGGCGCATCGAGCGGATCGCCTACGCCGACAGCGAGACGCACTACTGCC
>CAZYRM010000603.1:0-1921 GCA_964649705.1 uncultured Planctomycetia bacterium | reverse complement strand
GTGTCGGGGAGGACGTAGTCGCAGAGCATGCTGGTCTCGCCCATGTAGGCGTCGATCGAGACGGTGAGGGGCATCGCCTTCACATCGAGCAAGGCCTCGATCACCGGCGCGTTGTAGGGCATCGTGTACACTGGATTGTTGTAATAGTTGAGGTAGGCCTTGGTCCGGTAGGGATAGCCGATCTTCGCCGACGCGAAGAACTCCGGCGTCACGGTCCGCCTCGCGAGCGGGAACCACGGCCGGGTCGCGGTCGGCTTCTTCCCCTGGTACTTCGCCTTGTGGCGGCAGACGGACACGCCCTCGACCTTCCGCGCCGCACTCTTCACCCCGCCCTTGTAGGCGGCGTGACCGGGGATGAACCCGCCCTTCCGGTCGATGTTGTCGACCAGCATGTTGAGGATGCACACCGCCTGGCCGTTCCAGTACCCGTTGGTGTGTTGGACCGGGCCGCGGAACATCTCGATCACCGGGTGCTTGGCCGAGGAGAACTCCCTCGCGATCCGGGCGATGGTCCCGGGCGCGATGTCGCAGACGCTCTCGCACTCCTCGAGCGTGCGCTCCTGGGCGCGCTCGCGCAGCAGGCGGAAGACAGTCTTGTACTCGGCGTCGCCGATCGCGATGCCGGCGTCGAGGTCCGCCGGCCCCTCCACCTCCTGGAACATCTTCGGCTGGCCGTTGACCAGGACCACGAAGTCGCTCTGGCCGAGGCCGGCCTCCTTGCCGGTGAGGTAGACCTTCGGCTCCTTCGAGGTCTGGACGAGGTAGGTCATGTCGCTCCAGTTCCGATGGCCCCGCTTCTTCGCCACGGCCTCGCTCGGAATGGACAGGTAGTCCTTCTTGTATCCGTTGTTCTCGATGAGCCAGCGCATCATGCCCAGGACGAAGAACCCGTCGGTGGTCGGCTTGAGGGGCACCCACTCCCCCACCCCGTTGTGCGTCGCCTTGGCCGCCGCGTTCGAGAACCGGGGATCGACCACGACGTGCTTGAACTCCCGGGCGTGGGGCCCGACCCGCTTGGCGAACTTCTGGAGGTAGCGGGCCCGGGTCTGCATCGGGTAGTCGGCGGCCGTGACGTTCGACCCCAGGCTGATCAGGTAATCGCAGTACTCGTAGTCGCAGTACGCCCCGATCTCGTACGGCGGCAGATTCAGGACGTCCTCGACGACGTTGTAGAAGGTCCCCGCGCAGCGGCTGCAGTGGTTCAGCATGTTGGGGACGCCGCACGCCTCCAGGACGAACCGCGGCGTCAGCGGCGACTGCTCGTTCCGGCCGTGGGCCCAGACGAACTGGTTCCGCTTCGGCCCGTAGCCGCCGGGCGGCGCCTCGTCGAGGTAGTCGGAGTCCTCCTTGGCGATGAGCTGGTTGTTGTTCAGGATCGACTTCAGCCCTTCGACGAACCGCTGCTCCTCTCCCCCGACGTCCTTGAAGAGGTGCCCGCCGTGGCAGATCTCCTTGATGGCCTGGTCCCAGGCGATCGTCTTCCACTTCCCGGACCCGCGGGGCCCGACGCGCTTCAGCGGGTGCTGGAGCCTGAACGGGCTGTAGAGGGCGTAGATCCCGGCCTGGCCCTTGGCGCAGAGCGATCCCACGTCCTTCCCGGTGACGCCGGCGTCGAGATCCGATTCGACGACGAGGTCCCCCCTGGCCACGTAGTCGTAGTTGTTCGGGTGGTAGGGGTTGCCGGTGAGCCGCTTCAGCTCCCCGTTCACCACCGTCGCCTGGATCCCGCAGCCTCCATGGCACATGAGGCATACGCTCCGGACGATCTGCGCCTCCTCCGCCACGGGATCGGGCTGCGAGCCGGATTTGCCCACCAATTCCTTCCACTCGGCCGCTTCCGCCTCGAGGAAGTTGGAGGCGGCCGTGGCCGCCGCGGCCGCGGTGGCCAGCCTGAGGAACGTCCGTCGCTGCATGTCACCGA
>CAZYRM010000602.1:0-1927 GCA_964649705.1 uncultured Planctomycetia bacterium | reverse complement strand
ATCCCCGAGGGGTGGGCCGGGGTCGACATCGGCCCGAAGTCGATCCAGCTCTTCGCCGAGAAGCTCTCGAAGGCCAAGACCGTGATCTGGAACGGTCCGATGGGCATCTTCGAGATCGACAAGTTCGCCGCGGGCACGCAGCGGGTCGCGCAGACCCTCGCGAACCTGAAGGCGACGACCGTCATCGGCGGAGGCGAGACGGCGGCCGCCGCGTCGAAGTTCGGCCTGACCGAGAAGATGACCCACGTCAGCACCGGCGGCGGGGCCTCGCTCGAGTTCCTGGAGGGGAAGGAGCTGCCCGGCGTCCAGGTGCTCGCGAATCGATGAGCCGCCCGGTCGTCGTCGCGCCCTCCATCCTCGCGGCCGACTTCGCGCGACTGGGCGAGGAGGTCCGGCGCGTCGACGCGGCCGGGGCCGACTGGATCCACATCGACGTGATGGACGGCCACTTCGTGCCGAACCTCACGATCGGCGCCGCCGTCGTCAAGGCCCTGCGCCCCGTGACGAAGCGGCCTCTCGACACCCACCTCATGATCGCCGAGCCGGGGCGGTACCTCCGCGACTTCCTCCTGGCGGGCTCCGACGTGATCTCCTTCCACGTCGAGGCGGTCGCCCCCGAGGCGTGCCGCGTCCCGCGCCCGCGCGGCTTCTCCCTCGCGGGCACCAGCGCCGACGCCCTCAAGACCGCCGACGCCGCCCGACGGGTCGTCGACGCCGCGAGGAAGGGGAACGCGCGGATCGGCGTGGCGCTCAACCCCGAGACCGAGATCGACTGGGTGCGCCCGCTCGCGCGCGAGGTCGACTTCGTCCTCTTCATGACCGTCTGGCCCGGATTCGGCGGACAGGACTTCATGCAGGACGTCATGCCCCGCCTGGCGCGGTTCCACGCGGAGTTCCCGGACGTGGACGTCCAGGTCGACGGAGGCGTCACGACGCAGACGGCGGCGATCGCCGGGAAGGCGGGCGCGAACCTGCTCGTCGCCGGCACGAGCGTCTTCCGCGCCCCCGATGCGAGGGAGGCGATCGACGCAATCCGCAGGGCCGCCGTTGAGGCGGGCGCCGCCGCGCGATAGAATCGGCCAGGGGAGGATTCGCTAATGGCCTGGGATGGCCTCAAGAAGTTCATCTCCCGAAAGAAGAAGGAGATGCCCGCCGGCCTCGCCATCCAGTGCGAGGGGTGCAAGCAGCTCGTCTTCCGCAAGCTGGTCGAAGAGCGGCAGAAGACCTGCCCCGAGTGCAACTACCACTTCACGCTCTCCGCCCGGGAGCGGATCGACCTCTGCATCGACCCCGGGACGTTCGAAGAGCTGTGGCCCCGCATGGGCCCGACCGACCCGCTCCACTTCACCGGCGTCGCGGCGTACACGGAGAAGATCAAGGAGGCCCAGGCGAAGACGGGCCTCAACGACGCCGCCGTAGTCGGAACGGGGCGCATCCACGGACACCCGTGCGTCTTCGGCGTGACCGACAGCCGCTTCCTGATGGGGTCGATGGGGAGCGTCGTCGGGGAGAAGATCGCGCGCGCGACCGAGAAGGCCCTGGAGCTGTCGGTGCCGCTCATCGTCGTCTCCGGCTCGGGCGGAGGGGCGCGGATGTACGAGGGGGCCCTCTCGCTCATGCAAATGGCGAAGACGAGCGCCGCGCTCGCCTGGTACCACGAGGCGGGAGGCCTCTTCATCAGCGTCCTGACGAACCCCACGATGGCGGGGGTCATGGCGAGCTTCGCGAGCCTCGGCGACGTCATCCTGGCCGAGCCGAAGGCCCTCATCGGGTTCACCGGCCCGCGGGTGATCGAGGCGACGATCAAGCAGGAGCTGCCCAAGGGATTCCAGCGCTCGGAGTTCCTCCTCGAGCGCGGCTTCCTGGACCGGATCGTCGAGCGCCAGCAGATGAAGGACGAGCTGGCGAAGATCATCGACTACTGCAC
>CAZYRM010000601.1:0-1931 GCA_964649705.1 uncultured Planctomycetia bacterium | reverse complement strand
GCTCGTAGAGGCTCCCGACCTGATCGGAGCGGCCCGGCAGGTCGTAGTAGGAGTCCTCGCCGTGGTTGAGGGCCCGCCCCGCCAGGTACGGGACCTGCTCGTCGAGGACCCCGGTGTCGCCCGTGAAGGCCACGTAGCGGCAGACGGCGTACGGCAGCCACAGGAAGTCGTCCGAGCACCTCGTGCGGACGCCGCGCCCGCCGGGCGGGTGCCACCAGTGCTGGACGTCGCCTTCGACGAACTGCCTCCCGGCGCAGCGCAGGAGGTGCTGACGGCACAGATCGGGGACCTCGTGCAGGAGGGCCACGCAGTCCTGGAGCTGGTCTCGGAACCCGTACGCCCCTCCGGACTGGTAGAAGCCGCTGCGGCCCCACAGTCGGCAGGAGAGCGCCTGGTACGGCAGCCAGCCGTTCATGATCACGTTGGCCGCGGGGTCCGGGGTCTCGGCGAAGAGGACGCCCAGCTTGTCGTTCCAGAACTCCCACACCTTCCGCAGGGCGACGTGGGCGGCCGCCGATCCCCGATGCCCCTGGATCAGCGAGACGGCCTCCGCGACGCCCTTGCCCGCGCCGAGCGTGAAGACGACCTCCCGCTCCGCCCCCTCGGGCAGCTCCACCTGGACCTGCATCGCGGCGCAGGGGTCCAGGCCCGGGCCCAGCCGCCCGCTCAGCCGCCGCAGGCGCAGCGCCGCCGGCTGGGAGGGGTCTCCGTTGCGTCCCAGGAACTCGGCGCGGTCGCCGCTGACGCTGCGCTCGGTATCGCTTGCGTCGAAGAAGGCCACGACGTCCGAGAACTCGGTGGCGTAGCTGTTGTGGGCGAGGATGGCTCCCGTCAGCGGCTCGAGCTCGGTGACGACGTGCATGGCGTGCCGGGGTCGGATGTCGCCGAGGACCAGGTCGACGGAGGCGAAGACGCTCACGACGCGGCTGCGCGGGGCGAGGTTCCGGATCTTCAGGACCAGGAACTTCACCGGGGCCTCGACCTCCACGAACGTCGTCAGCTCCGTCTCCAGTTGGTCCTCCCGGTGCTCGAAGACGCTGTATCCGAAGCCGTGCCTGCAGGCGTACCCCGGGCCGGGGGCGCGCGGCCACGGCGTCGGGCTGAAGAACGACCCGCTTGCATCGTCGCGAACGAACAGGAGCTCGCCGCTGGGGTCCCCGACCGGGTCGTTGTTCCACGGCGTGAGGCGGCCGAGCTGGGCGTTCCCGTACCAGGTGTAGGCGCTGCCGCTCTCGCTGACCACGGTGCCCAGCCGGGGATTGGCGATGACGTTCACCCAGGGCGCCGGGGTCGGCCGACCCGGGGGGAGATCGATGATGTACTCGCGCCCGTCCCTCGTGAACCCCCCGGTCCCGTTGAAGAAGGCCAGGTCGCGCCGCAGAGGATGCGCGGGAGACTCCGGCTCCGCCGGCAGACGCGGGGGCAGCATCGCTCCCTTCGACGGCACGGAAGCCAACCGCCAGCGGTCGAGCTGCTGATCGAGGGGGCCGCCCACGTCATGGATGACGATCCGGGCCACGGCCTGGAGCAGCACCCGGTTCTCCTCGGGGAAGGTGTCGATGTGCCGTACGAAGATGCCGCCCGGCTTCTCCGCCAGGTGGGCCTCGGTGCCGGAGGCGATGAGGTCCAGGATCTTGTCGTTGAGCTCGCGTCGGTATCCCGAGACGTCCTCGTTCCAGATCACCAGGTCGGTCACGAGCCCCATCATCCGCCAGTAGGCGTGCATCCTCAGGAGGTCGCGCACCAGGGACAGGTTGTCGGCGTGACTCACGCGGAGCAGGACGATCGGGAGGTCCCCCGAGATCGAGTACTCCCATAGGCCCGACTGTCCCTTGCGGTTGCGCCGCAGGATCGTGCCTGGGGCGCGGAAGGCGCCGATGGGGAAGATCGCGGCGGACGCCGCCTGCTCGTAGCGCTGGATCTCGGTCTCG
>CAZYRM010000600.1:0-1937 GCA_964649705.1 uncultured Planctomycetia bacterium | reverse complement strand
GCGGGCCGGGCGGCGGGCAGGCGGCGATGCCGCCGATGCACCCCTGGCGCGGGTAGGGGCGGCGGAGGCGGGTCCAGGGACCCGGCCTCGACGCCGGACGCGGTCCTCGCTCCGCGACGATCTCGTCCGTCTCCACCGCCCCGCCCCAACCGCGTCGCGCTCTCGCACGCGAGACCTCGTCGCGGTCGGGGCACCGATCCATGCGCATGCGCTTGGACGGGGCAATGTCTGTCCCGTCGTGTCCTCGACACGACGGGACAACTCCCCCATCCTGGCCTCCGGCCAGGATGGGGCAAACAGATGGGGCGGCGTGGGGCATGGGCCACGAGGCCCGACAGGGCGAATACCTCGTGGAATCCGTGTGAGATCAATTGAACCTGCTCCGCCTCCACTGACTCGCCTGGCCTCCATCCATCCACCAGTTCGCACTCCCAAATGACGAAAGTTGGGGAGACGGTTGCCCCGATTCAAGCACGCGGGGTAGAATGCCAGCGGACCAAATGGAGGACTCATCCCGTGGCACATCCTGCCCCCCTTCGCATCAAGCTGAAGGCGCCCTCCACGAAGCGAACCGCACGGATTCTCGCCGTGAAGGGTACGAGGTACGCTGCGCTGACGAAGGCCGTCGCATCCCTCTCGAAGGGCGAGGCAAAGCCTCGGCGCGGCAAGTAGACGCTCCAGGCACTCGTCGCCGAGTCCGGTGATGTCCCCGAAGGCAGCGTGCTCCACCAGCACGCAAGGATGAGGCAGGATGCGGAGAAAGGGAGCCGCGAGCGACGGCGATCGCGATGTCTTCCTGAACGTCCCGTTCGACTCGACCTACGAGCCGATGTACGTGGCGCTCATCACGGGTCTCTGCGCCCTCGGGCTGACGCCTCGCAGCGTGGTTGAGACTCCCCCGGGAACGGATCGGCTGCGCCGTCTCGTCTCCCTCATCCGCAGCTGCGCGTGCTCCATTCATGACCTCTCCCAGGTTGGCCTCTCCGACGGACCGACGCGGGTACCCCGTTTCAACATGCCCTTCGAGCTGGGTGTAGCCGTTGCGATCGCCCAGGCGCGCCCGAGTCATCACTGGTTCATGTTCGAGGCGGAGCGCTTCCGTCTGCAGAAGTCCCTCAGCGACGTGAACGGCTACGACCCGTTCATCCACGACGGAAAACCGGACGGCGTCCTCAAGGCGATCAAAGGCATGTTCCATTGGCCGGAACCTCGCCCGAACATCAAAGACCTCCGCGCGCTCCTGCTGGACGTGAAGCTGCTGGTGCGGACCCTGAAGCGCGAGCATGCCCTCGGGAGCTTCTTCGACAAGACGGGTTTTGGCCTGCTCGTGCTGGGAGTCCAGAAGCTCGTCTCGGGGAAGCATCGACCGCTCTGGCGCTGAAGGTCCGGCGTCGAGTGGAGCTCGTGCTGCGCCTCATTCACTTCGCTTCCGTCGCGCGGCCTCGGCGAGGGCCAGGAGCGATGCGCGCACGGGCTCGGGCAAGTCGGACCAGAGGACGAGGAATCGTGCCAGGTCGGGGTCGGAGGGCGCAGATCGGGGCGCAGGGGTGCAGGGGGCGGTCGGCGCGATCGACTGCTCCCCCTTTGCCGGTTCCAGGTTGCGCGCGTTCGCGGGGCCTGCCGGACGGAGATTCTCAGTCTCGGGACCGGGGTTCAAATCCCCGTGGGGGTACCAGCCTCGAATTCTCAGTGCTCAACTCGCAACCGCGCAGTCGAAGTCGGAAGTTCCAAGCCGGCCGCCCGGCGACATCGCCGGGCGGTCTTTGCATTCCCGAGTTCTGCCCCCTCGGCGCTGTCGTCGAGCGGCTCGCGACGTCCGCCGCCTAGCGGGGCCGGGGCGGACGACCGTGCGGGCGCCGCGCGGGGTGGCCTTGGGCCGCTCGCGCGGGATGGCCCTGGGCCGGACGTGCGGCGTGGCCGGGTGCCGCTTGCGTGGG
>CAZYRM010000599.1:0-1938 GCA_964649705.1 uncultured Planctomycetia bacterium | reverse complement strand
TCCTGCGCTTCCTCGTGAAGCAGGGCGTCCCGGCGGAGAAGATCTACGTCGCCGGCTTCGGGGAGTCGCGGCCGCTCGAGCCGAACGACAGCCGCGCTCACAAGTCGAAGAACCGCCGCGTGGAAGTCGTCGTCGTCGACTAGCGGGCGCAGGGCCTGTCGACCTCCCAAGAGCCGGCCTGGACGTTGATTCCGGCGGTCGCTGGTGATACCATTTCCCGCGACCGTCCCATCCCGGAGACCGGCTCGCCCGCCCGAACTCCGTCGACCCCACTCGATGCGAGGCCTAGCGAGTCGCATTCCGGGGACGGCTGGTTTCGGGACCATTGGGGGAGTGACATGCCCAAGTACGAGACGAAGGACATTCGCAACCTGACGCTGGTCGGACACGGCGACTCCGGAAAGACGTCGATCTCGGAGCTGATGCTGTTCAAGGCCGGGGCGGTCGCCAGGCAGGGGAAGGTGGAGGACGGGACGAGCGTCCTCGACAGCGACCCCGAGGAGAAGTCCCGCAAGATCTCCATCGACCTCGGGGTCGCGCACTTCACGTGGAAGGGCAAGGAGGTCAACCTCCTCGACGCGCCTGGCTACCCCGACTTCGCCGGCGAGGGAATCGCCGCGATGGCCGGGGTCGAGACGGCGGTCCTCTGCATCCACGCCGCCAACGGCGTGATGGTGAACACCCGCAAGATGTGGGAGCAGGCCACGAAGCGGGGCCTGGCGCGAGCCATCCTCGTCAACAAGATGGACGGGGAAAACGTCGACTGGGCGAAGGCGCTCGGCCAGATCCAGGAGACGTTCGGACAGAACTGCCTGCCGGTCTTCCTCCCGATCGGCCAGGCCCACTCGTTCAAGGGCGTCGCCAGCGTCCTCGACCCGCCGGCCCCCGCGCCCGCGGGGCTCCTGGGCGACCTGAAGGCGGCCCACGACAAGGTCGTGGAGGCCGTGGTCGAGGTGGACGACAAGCTGATGGAGCGCTACCTCGAGGCGGGGGAGATCACCAAGGAGGAGCGCGACAAGGCCTTCCCGCAGGCGATCGCCCGGGGGCGGCTCGTTCCCATCCTCTGCGCGAGCGCGCGGCAGGGGGGCGGCGTCGAGGAGGTGATGGACTTCCTCGTCCGCTTCTTCCCGAGCCCGCTCGAGATGCCGCCGAAGAAGGGGACCCACCCGAAATCGAAGGAGGAGGTCGGCCTCGACCGCGCTCCCGATTCACCGTTCAGCGCGCACGTCTTCAAGAGCACGCGCGACCAGCACGTCGGGAAGCTGACCCTCTTTCGCGTCCACTCGGGCAGCCTCGCGGCGGAGACCTCCATCTACAACGTCCGCACGGACAAGACGGAGCGGATCGGGAAGCTCTTCAAGCTGATCGGCCGCGAGCAGAAGCTGATCGACAAGGCGATCCCCGGGGACATCGTGGCGCTCACGAAGGTCGAGGACATCGCGGTAGGGGACACGCTGGCGACCGCGGCGGCGCCGCTCCTGTATCCCGCGATCGGCTGGCCGATCCCGATGGTATCGGCCGCGCTGGAGCCGAAGAACCGGAACGACGAGCAGAAGCTCTCGCAGGGGATCGGGTACCTCGCGGACAGCGACCCGACGCTCGTGATCTCTCGCGACAAGCAGACGGGCGAGGTGATCGCGAACGGGATGAGCAAGCTGCACCTTGACATCTCCCTGCTGCGGCTGAAGGCGCGCTATGGGGTCGAGGTCACGACGAAGCCGCCGAAGATCCCGTACAAGGAGACGATCACTGCGAAGGCGGAGACGAGCTACCGCCACAAGAAGCAGACGGGGGGATCGGGGCAGTTCGCGGAGGTCCACCTGCGCTGCTGGCCGCTGGAGCGCGGCTCGGGCTTCGAGTTCGTCAACGAGGTGTTCGGGGGCGCGATCTCGCAGCAGTACATCCCCTCGGTCGAGAAGGGCGTCCGCGCGATCTGCG
>CAZYRM010000598.1:0-1939 GCA_964649705.1 uncultured Planctomycetia bacterium | reverse complement strand
AGGCTCGAGATTCCCTTCCCCTGCATGGGGGAAGGGCATGGGATGGGGGCTGGCGCGCACCCCGCCCGCGCCGCCCCCCGGCGGCGGGGGGGGGGGGCCGGCGCGGGGGGGGGGGGGCCCCCCTCTCCTGGGGCAGCGGGGCCGCCTTCCGTCTCACACGATACAATCGCGGGAGGATTTGTGTTCATTCGTGGATCGTCGATCGGGCACGTGGTCCGCCGTACGTTCGCGGTCATGCACGCCGCCGCCGCAGATCGCTTGACGCGCCGCGGCGCAGCCAATACGATCCGGAGCTTGCATCGAGGATTCCGGAGCGCCGATGGCCCGCCTTCGCATCAAGCGTGAGGGGAGGGAGGACGAGGTCCTGCCCATCTCGTCCGACATCGTCACGCTCGGACGATCCTCCGAGGCGACCATCCCGATCGAGGACCACGGCTCCTCCCGCAAGCACGCACAGATCGAGCGCTTCGAGGGCGGATACAAGCTGGTCGACCTGGAGAGCCGCAATGGCACCCGGGTCAATGGCGTCCACGTGAACCAGCACCTCCTCCAGTGGAACGACGAGATCCAGATCGGGAAGACGACGATCATCTGGGAGGCCGGCGACAGCGAACTGCTCCCCCCCGAGTCCTCCGGTGAGCTCTCCCCCGCCGCCGCGGCCGTCGCCGGAGTCAAGCCGCCCCGCGTCCATATCACCCGCCGCCGCACGAGGGCGCTACGGAAGGGGGCCTACGGCCTCGAGACCAAGATCCTCATCGCCATCGTCACCGCCGCCGTCCTCGGCGGGTTCGTGGTCTTCCTGAAGCGCGAGGACCCCGCCGTCGTCAACGCGCGGAACCACATGAACGCGGCGAGCGCGACGCAGCAGAAGGCGGCCGCCCTCTACCAGCGCGTCGACCGCTCCTCGCAGACGATCCGCGAGCAGATCGACCTCTTCTCGGAGGCCTTCAAGGAGTACCAGGCCGTCCCGTCGAGCGTGAGCGACTACTACCGGCCCGCCTCCGAGAAGGCCCGCGAGATCGAGCGCGCCATCAAGGAGCTCAAGGAGGCCCTGCCGGGCTTCCGTGCCGAGGAGATCCGCACCTTCCGGAAGGGCCACCCGGAGGACCTCGACGGCGTGAAGAAGCTCATCGCCGAGTTCAAGAAGGACTTTCCGGGCCACCCCGAGTGCCTCAAGCTCGACGCCATGATCAAGGACGCGACGACCGTCAAGCCGG
Organism: uncultured Planctomycetia bacterium; assembly: GCA_964649705.1. Taxonomy (GTDB): domain Bacteria; phylum Planctomycetota; class MHYJ01; order WSZJ01; family CAZYRM01; genus CAZYRM01. Next base: position 722 of record CAZYRM010000598.1, on the reverse strand, counting down.
AGGACCTGACGGAGCAGTACGCCGCGGTCGAAACCGAGGTCGACACCTTCATCGCCCAGGACCGGTTCGGTGACGCCCTCCAGGCCCTGCAGACGTTCGCCGACGCCCACCCGTCCTCCGCCTTTTCGGAGAAGGCCGAGCTGCGGGGCAAGGAGATCCAGACGCAGGCCGGCGCGTTCTGGGAGGCGGAGCATGCCAAGGCCCAGGCCTTCGTCACGGACGGGAAGCCGGCCGACGCCGTGACCGTCTACGAGCGCGTCGTCGCGGCCTGCGGCGACCAGTCCTTCCTCTCCGACATCGTCCTCCAGGCCAAGAGCGAGCTGAAGCAGCTCCAGGACAAGAAGGACAAGTGAGCCGCGTCCACGAGCTCGATGTCCGCGTCCGCTACGCCGAGACCGACAAGATGGGCGTGGTCTATCATGCCCACTACTTCCTCTACTTCGAGATGGGCCGGACGGAGTTCATGCGGACCGCCGGCCTGACCTACCGGGAGCTGGAGGAGAGGGGCTACCTCCTCGTCGTAGTCGAGGCGACGGCGCGCTACCACGCCAACGTCGGATACGACGAGTCGATCCGCGTCCGCACCCGGGTGGGGGAGGTGGGGCGGGTCCGCATCCGCTTCGACTACGAGGCCCTCGCGGGGGAGCGCCTGCTCGCCGAGGGGTCCACGACGCTCGCCTGCGTCGACGCGAAGGGGAAGGTCCGCGCGCTGCCCGAGGACG
>CAZYRM010000597.1:0-1947 GCA_964649705.1 uncultured Planctomycetia bacterium | reverse complement strand
CAGGAGGTCTACATCGCGAACGTCCTCAAGTGCCGCCCGCCGGGGAACCGCCCGCCGGAGGCCGACGAAGTCGCCCAGTGCACGACCTGGCTGAGGAAGCAGCTCGAGCTGATCCGCCCGAAGCTTCTCTGCGCGCTGGGGAACCCCTCCCTGAAGTTCTTTCTGGGGGCGGACAAGCGGATCATGCAGGCCCGCGGGAGGTTCTACCCGACCGACTCCTTCCTCGTCTTCCCGACGCTCCACCCATCCTATCTCCTGCGCACGCCTGGCGATACGCATCTGGTGCAACAGGACTTCCGGAATCTCGCGGAAAAATACCGAGAAATGCTGAAGGAATCCGGTGCGGGGGGCCGTCCATCCCAGTGAGGGACTGAACCTCCCGGGACCGGATGGCCGATAGACGATCGATGGGGCAGGGGGCCATTTCCGCGGCCCTTCCAAGGCTTCCGGGGCAGTCGGCCATCGTGAATGTTCTAGCGAGCGCCGCTGGCAAGGCCAGCTTGCTGGCTGCTCGTCGGTCGCCGTAGGCTGGGGGTCAACATGGCGAAGGCGGTCTGGGGCATCGACGTCAGCAAGTTCTCCATCAAGGCCGTGAGGGCCGAGGGGGGAAAGGGCGGCGTCACGATCACGGGCCTCGAGGTCATCGAGTACCCCGTCCCCACCGGCCAGGAGGAGATCGACGTCAACGAGCGGATCCGCGAGGGGCTGCGCGGGTTCATGGCGAAGGCGCACGCCCAGAAGGACCTGCTCTGCTGCTCCATCCCGGGGCATGCGACGTTCAATCGCTTCATCAAGCTGCCGCAGGTCGAGCCGAAGCGCATCGCCGAGATCGTCCGCTACGAGGCGCAGCAGCACATCCCCTTCCCGATCGACGAGGTCATCTGGGACTTCCAGAAGATCGAACGGAACTACGAGGTCGGCGAGGAGATGGAGGTCGTCCTCTTCGCCATCAAGAAGGACATCGTCAGCTCCTTCCTCGGCGACCTGCAGGCCGTGAACATCGAGATCGACCAGCTCCAGTTCGCGCCGGTCGCCCTCTACAACTTCATGATGTACGACCAGGACGTCTCCCGCGCGAGCGTCGTCCTGGACATGGGGGCGGACAACACCGACCTCATCATCATCGACGGCGACAAGTTCTGGATCCGCAACCTCCCGATCGCGGGGAACGACATCACCAAGGCGATCGCGAAGAAGTTCAACTGCGCATTCAACGAGGCGGAGAAGCTGAAGGTGACCGCCGCGCAGTCGCCGCAGGCCGCGAAGATCTTCAACGTGATCCAGCCGGTCCTCAAGGACCTCGTCGGCGAGATCCACCGCTCGATCGGGTACTACAAGTCGCTCTCGAAGACGGCCCGCCTGGAGCGCCTCGTCATCGCGGGGAACAGCTCGAAGACGCTGAACTTCCAGAAGTTCCTCTCGCAGCAGCTCCAGATGGAGGCGGTGAAGATCACGAAGCTCGGGAAGCTCGCGGTGGGCAGCCGGGTCTCCGAGCCTCAGCTCCAGAAGTACCTGCCGTCGCTCGGCGTCGCCCTCGGCCTGGCCCTCCAGGGGCTCGGCGAGTCGTCGAACCACGTGAACCTCCTCCCCCCGGAGCTCGTCGCGAAGAAGAAGGTGGCGGCGAAGCGGCCGTTCGTCATCGCGGCCGCGGCGTGCCTCGTCGCGACGGCGGGGGCCTCCTTCGTCGGCGGGACCCAGGAGAAGGACAGCCTCGACAAGCTCAAGCTGACGGCGGAGCAGGTCGTCACCGACTTCTCGGGCCTCCAGGCAAACGTCGAGGCGGCCAAGCAGGAGGTCGCCAAGGTCATGCCGACGCTCCTGGAGATCGCGAAGATCGCCCCCGAGCGCGACCTCTCGCTCAAGGTATTCAACGCCGTGTCCGCGGAGCTGGAGAAGCACGCGAAGGTCGGCGACGTGAAGGAGGGCGAGTCGAACCTGAAGGACCGC
>CAZYRM010000596.1:0-1948 GCA_964649705.1 uncultured Planctomycetia bacterium | reverse complement strand
GCGCAGCAGCCGCGGTCGTGGAAGACGTTGATGCGGAACCGCCCGGCCCCCTCGAGGGAATAGGCGAAGTCGCAGTCCATCAGCGTCTCGTACCGGTCCTGCTGCTTGTCGGACATGATCTCGTAGATCATCCGGCGGATGTCGTCGGAGGTGAGGATCTTGTTGCCCACCTCGTGCAGGGCCGTCGAGATGCGGAAGATCGGACGGAGACCCGCCTTCAGGTGCAGGTCGGACGCCCGGTTCTTCGACATCGCGGCGAAGAGCTTCTCGATGTCCTTCAGCTCGCGGACCGAGGTGCCGCCGGACGACATCGACACCTGTGCGCCTTCGAGTTCGGGCATGGATCCTCCTCTGGGTGGTGCAGCGTGGCGCGGCGGACGGCCACAGGGCCGCCCGCAAGGCGGGCCGGACAGCCCCTACCGCGCCAATCGCGCCCCGTACTGGGCCTCGTAGTACTTCCTGTATTCCCCGCTCTTCACCCGCCGCCACCACCCCTCGTTCTTCCGGTACCAGCCGATGGTCTGCTCGATACCCTCCTCGAACGCGACGCGCGGCCGCCAGCCCAGCTCCCGATGCGCCTTCGCGCTGTCGAGGGCGTAGCGGCGGTCGTGCCCCGGGCGGTCCGCGACGTGCTTCATCAGCGTCTCGGGCTTGCCCAGGGCCGCCAGGATGCGCCTCGTGATCTCCAGGTTCGGCTTCTCGCAGTCCCCACCCAGATTGTACACCTCTCCCGCCCTCCCGCGGTCGGCTGCGGCCAGGATCCCGTCGCAGTGGTCGTCGACGTGGAGCCAGTCGCGGACCTGCTGGCCGTCGCCGTAGACGGGGAGAGGCTCATCCTCGAGCGCGTTCGTCACGAACAGGGGGATGAGCTTCTCGGGGAACTGGTACGGCCCGTAGTTGTTCGAAGCGCGCGTCACGACGACATCCATGCCGAACGTCCGGTGGTACGCGAGGGCGAGGAGGTCCGCGCCCGCCTTGCTCGCCGAGTAGGGGCTCGACGGCGCGAGGGGGGTCTCTTCGGTGAAGCGCCCCGTCGGGCCCAGCGAGCCGTACACCTCGTCGGTGGAGACGAGGACGAAGCGGCGGACCCCGGCCTTGCGGGCCTGGTCGAGGAGCACCCCGGTGCCGACCACGTTCGTGCGGAGGAAGGCCTCGGGGTGGAGGAGGCTCCGGTCGACGTGGGATTGCGCCGCGAGATGGAGGACCACCTCGGTCCCCTCCATCGCGTCGCGGACGGCGTCCGCGTCGCCGATGTCCGCGTGGACGAAGCGGTAGCTCGGGTGGTCGGAGAGGTCCTCGAGGTTCTCGGCGTTCCCCGCGTAGGTGAGGGCGTCGAGGTTCGTCACCCGCTCGACTCGCTTCGCTCGCTCGGGGCAAGCTCCATCGGCGAGAAGTCGACGGACGAGGTTCGACCCGACGAACCCGCAGCCCCCGGTGACAAGCCAGCGCATCCGGACCTCGAACGACTGAATCAGGCCAGAATGATAGCAGACAGCCCGCGGGACGGCAACCCGGGCGTGGTTCAATCTCCCTCGTCAATGGGTAGCACGACGCGACCGAGACGCGCTACTGACCTGGATGATGCCGTGAGTGCTACCCACGCCTGAACCATGCCGCAACCCGACTGTTGCCCATCCGGAGGGGCAGGAGTATCCTTCACCGCGACTCCAGTGAGGGAACTGCCCGATGCCCCCTGCCCCACCTCCTCCCGGCGGCCAGCCCCAGAAGCCCAACCCGCCTCAGAAACCGGCGCCGGCGCCCGCCGGCCCGCGAGCGGGCGCCCAGCCCGCCGCGCCCACGGCGAAGCCCGCCGCCCCGCCGGCGAAGCCCGCCGCGCCCCCTGCGAAGCCCGCCGCGCCCCCCGCGAAGCCCGCCGCCCCCCCGCCCCCGGCCCCCAAGCCCAAGATGAAGGGGGTGGTATACTGCCCCAGCGGGGCCAAGTTAAACG
>CAZYRM010000595.1:0-2000 GCA_964649705.1 uncultured Planctomycetia bacterium | reverse complement strand
GGTTCCTGAGGCACTCCGGCTGGACGTCGTTCGGCGGGTTGCAGGACATCGGGATTGAGGCCGCCACGCGGTCGGCCTGGATCGCCGCCGCGGACCAGGAGAAGGCGCCCCCCATCGAGAAGCCGCCGACGATCACGCGCGAGGGGTCGATGTGCGCGGCGCGCCCGAGGTCGTTGAAGATCGCCTCCATCGCGACGTCGCCGGTGTCGTACTTCGGATACCCCTGGAAGTCCTGGTCGTCCGCGGGCATCGCGGGCGCGGCGACGATGTACCGCTCGCCGAGCTTCTTCGTGGGCCACGTCAGGAGGCCGTCCTCCGGCTGCGTCGTGGGGCCCATCATGAAGAGGAAGACCGGGTAGGCCTTCGCCGGGTCGTATCCCTCGGGCAGCTCGACGACGTAGCGGATCTCCCCCTTGTTCGTCATGACGCGCCGCTCGAGCGGTCCGGGGCCCCCGGGCTGCGGCATGACGCATTGGAGCGCCTTCGTCAGCTCCTCGACGGGCGTCGCGTCGAACGGCGCCAGCTCGGGCGCCATGTCGTCACGGTCGGTCGCTGTGGGCAGCGCGAGGTACTTGCGGATCGCCGCCTCGAGCTCGGTGTCGGCGGCGAAGGCGCGGCCGAGCGCGGCGAGGAGGACCAGGAGGACTGCGGCGGGTATTCTCATGGACGCCATGGTCTCAGGGTCTCTGGTACCAGAAGTAGCCGTCCGTGTCGACCGAGAAGCCCGTTCCGACGTGGACCCAATCCCCCTTTACCTTGCGGCAGGTCCGCTCGCGGTCGTGCCAGAAGGCAGGCGCACCGCCTCCCAGGACCCACAGGTCCCCGCCCGCGCGGGGGGGCGCCTCGGTCCCCTCGGGAAGGAGCACCTTCGCCTGGTACCCCGCCACGACCCGCCCGCACGAGCCGGGCTTCGTGGCGCCGGGGCGATTCGAGGCGCAGAGCAGGCCCTCGTCGGTGAAGAGCCCCGCGTAGAGCGGAAGGCGGAGCTCGGCGGCCCACTCCGCGTGGTAATCCGCGCTCACGCTCGGCCCGTCCGCCCACACGGACAGCCCCTCCGCGGCAAGAGACCGGCAGGCCTCGGCCGCGCGACGGAACGTGCCGAGGTGCCCGGCATCTCCCGCGAACAACGTCGTGACCCGATGCCGCCGCGCAAGATCGAGCAGGCCCTCGGGGTCCCCTCCACCGGGGCAGGCCACGACGGCCGCGCCGACAGCCATCGGGTAGAGGATTCCGCTCGCCAACCCCTGCGCCGAGCTGAGCGGCCCCGGGAGGACCACGTCGCTTGCCCGGAGGCCCAGGGTCTCCCTCGCGCACGCCGACGCGTGGTGCGCGACGGCCGCGTGGGAGTGGCAGACGGCCCGAAGCGCTCCGCCCGGACCGGGGCGGAGGAGCCAGAACGCCGCGTCCTCGCCATCAACGGGTGCCGCATCGAGGTCGTCGAAGTGGGAGGAGGCAATCTCCTCCCAGGCGACCTCCTTGCCCTCGGGCTCGCCGACCGTGATCGCCCGGCGGAGGTGGCGAGAGCTGGGGATGGCCTCCTCCACCCTCGCGCGATGCGCCTGGTGCATCACGAGCATGCGCGCGCGCGTCAGGTCGAGCGCGGCCTCGTAGTCCCCGACCTCGGTCCAGGGGCCGGCGGCGACCGGAACGGCCCCGACCTTGACCGTCGCAAGCCACGCGGCGACGAACTCGATCCCGTCGGGGAGGACGAGGAGCACCCGGTCCTCCATGTCGACGTCCAGCTCCAGCATCCCGTTCCCGACGCGGTTCACGAGCCTCTGGAGCTCGCGGTAGGTGATCGTCCTCTCGCCGTCGATCACGGCGACGCGGTCGCCCTTCCCCTCCGTGACGCGCTCGTCGAGGAGCCAGGACGCCAGGTTGAACCGCTCGGGGATCGTGGTCACTTCCCTATCTCCCTTCGCGGATCGCGCGGATCTCCTTCATCACGGCGTCGCACTCCTCGTCCGTGTTGTAGAAGTGCGGCGAGATCCGGATCCCCG
>CAZYRM010000594.1:0-2001 GCA_964649705.1 uncultured Planctomycetia bacterium | reverse complement strand
GAGCCCTGGAGCCCGAGCTCCTCGCCGCCGAAGGCGACGAAGTAGACGGTCCGTCGCGGCTTCGACGCTGCCAGGGCCTCCGCGACGCCGAGCAGCACTGCCGTGCCGCTCGCGTTGTCGCACGCGCCGGGGAAGACGGTCCGGCCGATCGGGTCGAAGTGGTCGTAGTGGGCGCCGACGACGATCGCCTCGTCCACCTGGCCGGGGACGCGCGCCACGACGTTGGCCGAGGGGAGCCTCTCCACGCGGAAGTCGACTGCGACGCCCAGCCGCTCGCGCAGCTCCCGGGAGCGCGGCGCAAGGTCGGAGTCGATGCCCGCCTGCGCCTCCGCGAGGTCCAGCGCGCCGCGCGGAAGGACGCGCTCGATCCACGACCTCCGCGCCATCGCGCACGGGATCTTCAGCTCCGCACGAAGCCGCGCATGGCGCGCCTGCCGCCCCGCCGCCCAGGTCCACTCGTCGAGGTGCATCGCCCTGCCCATGTCGCTGTCGATCCGCTCGCGGTCCTTGGGGGGGACGACCCCGGGCCACGCGGTGGCGTCCGACTCGAGGGGCTCGTCGTCGGCGTGTTTCGTGTCGGCGACGATCACGAGCGCGGTGGCGCCGTGCCGCTGGGCGTTGGCGGCCTTCTCGGCCTCCGTTCCGTGCCTCGAGAGCTTCTTCCCCTCGAACGCATCGCCGTCCTGGTCCTCTCGGGGCTCGTGCGCCAGGGCGAGGACCACCTTGCCGCGGACGTCGACCTCGGCGTAGTCGTCGTACTTCCACTCGGGCGCCGTGATCCCGTACCCGACGAAGACGACGCGCGCGCGCACGTCGCCGGGGGCGGAGAAGCAGAGCGGGAGCCAGTCCTTCCGGAGCTGCGCCGGCTCGGGGTCGCCGTAGGCGGGGACGTAGGAGAGGCCCCCGTCGGGCTGGAGCCATCGGACCTCGACGTCGAAGGGAACGAGGAAGCTCTCGCGGCCGGGCGCCGGCTGGAGGCCCGCCTTGCCGAAGCGCGCGGCGATCCAGCGGGCCGCGTCGTAGCCGCCCGAGCGGGGGCCGCGCCCTCCCTTCACGGTCCACCCGTACGCGCCGTTCGAGTCGACCGTGCCCGGCGGCGCCACGCTCGAAAGCGCCTTCACGGTCTCGATGAGCGCCTCCGCCGACATCGGGTCGGGGTCCTCGGCGAAGAGGATCCCCGCACAAAGCACGAGGACCAGGGGCGAACGTCGATTCGGCATGTCAGTCCTTTCGTCCCGCATGATAGGGGGCGAGCGCCTCGCTGCCCGAGGTCTCGCGGGTCGGCCTGCCCGACCTGAGGATGCGCGTCCTCCAGGTCAGTCCGCCGGCCTCGCTCAGGAAGATCCAGGCACGCACGCAGTCCCCCCGGCGGACGGGGCAGGCCGGGTAGATCGGAATCGCTGCACGGTAGAAGCTCGTCGTCCGGTCGGAGTCGAAGACCAGGCCCGGCGCCATCTCCAGTCGGAACCACGTGAGGATCGAGGAGAGCCGCCCCTCGCGCGACACGGGGAAGGTGGTCCTGCACTCCACAGGGAGCCGCGTGCGCGCGCCACCGTCGAGCGGGATCCGGAATAGCCGGCGCTCGGGACCGAGTCGGACGCCGTCGCAGTCCTTGCGGTAGATGCAGCGGTTGCGGAACGAGGTCCGCGCGGGAGAGAAGTCGAAGCCGTACACGTCCGACCAGAAGCGGTGGTCGCGCTCCGCCCGGGCGTCGGCGACCGGAGCGGCCATGCCGAGGAGGGCGTTCGGGATCCGCCGGCCGCCGCGGCGCAGCAGCCGTGGCGCGACGATCCGCATCAGGTCGAGGATGTGCTCGCCCGTCCCGAGGCCGGGGCTCACGGTCTCGGTGACGAGGACATCGGCCTTCCGCGGGAGGCGGACGTCGGCGGCGTCCGCGCGGATCACCTGGATGCGGTCGGCCAGCCCGTTCGCGCGGACGATGTCGCGCGCGAGGAGGGCGATCGGGTCGCGTTCGATGGCGTAGACCTTCGCGGCGCCCGC
>CAZYRM010000593.1:0-2015 GCA_964649705.1 uncultured Planctomycetia bacterium | reverse complement strand
GAAGCACGCGAAGGTCGGCGACGTGAAGGAGGGCGAGTCGAACCTGAAGGACCGCATGTGGCTCCTGGAGTTCAAGACGGAGCACGCCGAGATGGTCAAGGAGGAGACGATCCCCGAGGCGGAGCGGCAGCCCGACCCGAACAACCCCGGGGTGATGCTAACGACGAGACCGAAGGTCACGCCGGTCCTTCGCGCCACGCTGACCTGCGCCATGATGAAGTCGGACGAGATCTCCACCGGGTCGACGGCCATCGGCAAGATCACCGAGTGGGTCAAGGACCCGGTCGCGAAGAAGCTGGGGCTCGTCCTCGACGAGGCGGAGACGTACGCGAAGGTCAGCATGCCCGACTCCGACCCGGTCCCGTACCTCCTCACAAAGGACGGGGAGGGCGAGCGCATGAAGGGCTCGATCGGGGTGCCCGGGGCGAGGCCCGAGGGGAAGTACTTCCGCCTGACCGTGGAGTGGACCGTCCCGATCGGGGAGGCGGCCCGGAAGGCGATCGCCGCGGCGCAGGCCCAGCCTGAGGAAGCACCGAAGTAGGCCCAGGGAGGTCCCGAGCCATGGATCAGTTGAAGCAGAACGGTTTCATGATCGTCGTCGGCGTCCTGGTCGCGATTGCGGCGGGCGTGACGGGATACCGCCTCTTCGGCATCGGGGGCGACATCGACGCCGCGAAGACGGCCCTCGATCAGGCCCGCGGGACGATGGACGCGGAGATCATCGCCAAGGGGGAGTCCGCCCCGAATCGTACCTGGCCGGACGTCTACTCGGACCGCGCGCGCTCGGTGAACCGGGTGCTTGCGCTGTGCTACAAGGAGTACGGCGACACCGACGACCGGCTCGAGATGTGGTGGGACGAAAACGGCAAGCCGAAGGCCTCGGACAAGCCGCCCGGAGGCGATGGCCCGTGGAAGGCGCGCTACAACGACCGCGGGAACGAGCTCAGGAAGCTCCTCGACGGCAAGGGCATCAAGGTCGGCGTCGAGGCCAAAGCCGCGGCGGGCCCCCTCGGCGGCGGGCCGGGCAGGGCGCCCTCGAAGGAGGAGGAAGGCGGCCTGGGATTCGTCGAGCCGGCGGAGATGAAACTCGACGCCAAGGCCTACCAGAAGCAGTGGTGGGTCCAGGAGCGGTTCGTCGCGGCCGTCCTGGCGACGCCCAACGTCTCCCGCGTGGAGCGCGTCGAGTTCGCGGTGGATGCCGGGCCCACCGACCTGGCGCCGCCGACCCCCAATGCGGACGGGAGCATGCCCACGACGTATCACAAGCCCGCCGCGATCAAGGTGAAGTTCACGCTGCAGGTCATGTACGGCGATGTCCCCAAGTTCGTGACAAACCTGATCAAGCTCGACAACGACCTGCCGATCCGGTTCCGCAACGTCGACCTTCGCGTCGTGAAGCTCGCGATGCTGGACCAGAAGTCGACCGACCAGGAGGAGATCGTCGAGGACGTGCCGGGCGAGGGATTCGAGCCCGAGAAGTGGAAGCCGAGCAAGGACGTCACGCCGATGCCGGTGCGCGTCGAGGTCTCCGCCGAGGTCCTCGACTTCGACATCCCGAAGGCCGTCCGTCAGTAGGCCCGAAGCCGATCCCACGAGGTGAACGATGGAACCCAAGACGCTGATGCAGGAGCATGGTGAGAAGCTGGCCCTCGCGGGCGCCGGCCTCATCCTCGTCGTCTACGCGGTGATGGGCTGGGTCCTCTGGGCGCCCTCGGAGGTCTTCACGAAGACCGAGGAGCTGAGGAAGCAGGCCAACGACATCCTCGCCATGGACAAGAAGCCGGAGCTGCCGGCCCTCCCGACGGAAGATCAGGTGCGCGCCCAGTGGAAGGTCGACGAGTCGCTGGGAAACTCCCAGAAGGGGCTGGAGTGGGTCGCCTACGTCCGCCCGAAGGTCACGCCGAAGCCGGGCGAGGTCAAGGCGGTCGACGAGATCGCCCTCTGGCCGCCGGCCCTCGATGAGCCGAGCGTCAACATCGGCCTGGTGAACCTCTCCTGGGACAACCACAAGAGCA
>CAZYRM010000592.1:244-2024 GCA_964649705.1 uncultured Planctomycetia bacterium | reverse complement strand
CGTGGGTTTCGCTGTATCGCTTGTCCGCGGGGCGCATCCGGCGCTCCTTATCCTGATGACTGGAAACGGGGGTCGAAATCCTAGCACGACAGGTATCGGTGTCAAGGAATCGGGTTCGCTTGACCCGAGGGGCCGCCGTGGCCTAGGCTCATGGGCGATGCACCACGTCTACGCGCTGGCGTCGATGGCGATCGGGGTGGCGGCCTGCTTCTTCGGGTACCGCCTGTTCAAGGTGATCCTGGCCGTCTGGGGCTTCCTGATCGGCGCATGGATCGTCGCCGGCATCACGATGCGGTGGACCGGGCAGCAGACGATGGCCGTCGTGGCGGGGTTCATCGGCGGTGTCGTCGTCGCGGCGATCGCGGAGCTGCTCTACCTCGTCGGCGTGTTCCTGACGGGGGCGGTGCTCGGCTACGTCGTGACGAGCGCGGCCTCGGGCGCGATGGGGATGTCGGTCAACCCGATCCTCGCGCTCTCGGCGGCCGCCCTGACGGGATTCATGGCCCTGTCGTTCGTGAAGTCGATCATCGTCTGGGGGACGGCGTTCAACGGCTCGTGGGGGATCATCTCGGGCCTGGTCCTCCTGCAGGGCCGCGCGAAGGACCTGGGCGGCGTCCCCGCGATCACCGGACGCGGCGCCCTGCTCCTCGCATGGCTCGCCCTGGGCCTGTCCGGCGTGGTCGTCCAGTACGCGATCACCTCGCGCGGCGTGCACCACGGGCCCACGCCGCCCCAGCACAAGCCATGACCCAGTCCCCGAGCCGTCGATCGCGACCGAGGGTGACCGCGAGCGTCCTGCTACTGCTCGCGTCGCTCGCCTTGCACGCAGACGAGACTGTTTGCGAGAGGATCGAGGCCCTGATTCCCGACTCCATCGAGAGTGGCGACCAGGTCGACGGTCTTCAGAAGATGATCGGCGACCTCGCGCGCGAACACATGGACGAAGTCATCGCCTTCTGCGGGACATTCAAGGCGGGTGGCGACGATGATGATGACCGACCTATCAACCTGCAGGACGCCGAATTCGTCCGACAATACGTGGTCCTATCCGGCGTAGGACGGCTGGTTGGCGACGAACAAGTGCCGGTGCCATCGAGCGGCCGCGTCACTCTTCGCAAGGTCGCGGCCGACTCTCCGTATCCCATCGTGAGGGCATGCGCGCTCCTGATTCTCGAGGAGGACCCCGAGGAGGCAGACCTCCGACTCTTCGTGGCAAGACTCGGCGACTCGAAGCTGGGAGGCGGACACGGGAGTCCGGCAGAAGTGGCCGCGGGAGCTCTCGAGCTCCTCACGGAGGTCGACGCAGACATTCCCTACGACGCTGCCAATCGATTGACGAAGGTGGCGCAATTCTGGGAAGCGTGGTGGCGCGAGAACGGGGGCTACCTACGTCGTGAGGTGGAAGAGGAGTACGGGAGCCGCCGCGTGAAGGTCGTACTCGACCTGGATGCGAAGTCGCGTCAACAGAAGATCGACTTCGAGTCGGGTCGCCCCGCGCTCAAGTAGACCGGCGATCCGCAAGCCGCCTTCGCCGCCAAGCACGCCAGCGCCAGCGTTCCCCGCAAGGCAAGCGGCTGTGCCGTCCAGGCGAGGGAGTCACCACAGAGGTACGGAGACCACGGAGATGCTCTCGGCCGTTCCGGCGCGGTTGTACAGCGCAGCGGCCACGGCGCACCAGGAGGCCGTCGGCCGAAGGCCGACGGGCGGCGGGGGCCGGCACGGGGGGGGCCGAAGGTGTGGGGGTCCGGGGCCCCGCCCCCGGGCGGGTGGTTGATGGAAC
>CAZYRM010000592.1:0-234 GCA_964649705.1 uncultured Planctomycetia bacterium | reverse complement strand
GCGGGCGGGTTTGTCCGGCGCTGGGGACTCGGCGAACCCGTGGGGGGGGGGCGGACGGCCGAGGGGCGGCGGGGACGGACAGGGCGGGGACAGAGGGTTGCGGGCTCGGGGCCCTCGACCAGCGCTGGGTGGTTCATCGACCACGAGGTGATGGAGGCAAGCACGCCCTCTGTCCCGCCCTTGTCCGTCCCCTCCGCCGCCCCGCCCACCGCCCGGCGCGCCGCCACCTGCGCC
>CAZYRM010000591.1:0-2028 GCA_964649705.1 uncultured Planctomycetia bacterium | reverse complement strand
GCGTGTCGTACGGGTCCTCCTCCGCCTCCTCCTGCCCCTCGGCGTCCGCGTCCTCGGCCTCCTCTTCCTCCCCGCGCCTCGGCAGCGTGTCCGCCTGCCGCTTGTCGCGGTCCGGGTCGTTCTCTCCCGCCTCGTCCTCGCCCTCCTTTTTCTCCGGCTTCTTGAGCTGCTTCAGCAGCCTCTCGACCTTGGCGAGCTTCGCCTCGTCCTCCTCCGAGATACGGTCACGGAACTCCTCCTCGTCCTGCTTCGTCGGCGGCTTCACCGCCTGCGCCCCCTCGGGCTGCTTGACGCGGATCACGTACAGCGGGCTCACCGCGCGGTTCGCCCGCGGCTTCAGGCCGTCGTGCGCCTCCACGTAGTAAAGCAGCACGTCGCCAGCCTTCAGCCCCATCGTCGACGGGATCAGCCCCGTCTCGAGCACCACGTTCCGCCGCTCCTGCCCCAGGCGGATCGGCTTCCTCCCCGCCCGCCCCCCCTTCACCTGGTACACCATGGAGAGCTGCTCCACGCCGCAGTCGTCGGTCGCCGCGATCGCGATCGGCAGCGTCTCGTCCGCCGGGACCTCCACGTCGCGGCCCGGCTTGGACACCCGCACCGCCGGCGGCTGGTCTCGCCGCGCGATCACCGTGTAGACCGGCGGATTCTCGTTCCTCGTCTCGTTCTCCGCCACGAGCAGCACCGAGTAGGACGTGCTCTTCTGCACCGTCAGCGACGTCCGAGCCGACGTCCCCTTGGCGTCCATCTTGACGAGCGCCCCGTCCTCCATCCTGAGCCAGGCCTCCGCCAGCGGCGAGCCGGACTTCACCCGGATCGTCGCCTTGGTGCCCACCAGCGCGTCGATGTCGCCCCCGTCGACCTCCCGCTCCCCCAGCCCGCTGTACTCGGGGAAGACGAGGCTCACGGCGACCTCCGCCACGTCCGGCGGGTCCTGCGGCGTGAGCGCGTACACGTCCGACTTCGTGTCCCCCGCGAGGACGAAGTACCGAGTGTCGTTCCTCACCGACGGCAGCACCCCCGAGAACCGGCCGTTTCCCTCGGCCTGCAGGCCCATCACGAGCCACGTCGCACCGTCCTCGGAGAAGTAGAGCCGCGCCTCGTCGACCGCCTCTCCCCGGATCTCCGCGGCGACCGGTACCGGCTTTCCGCGCAGCACGGTCGTGTCCCCGGGCTCCACGCGCGCGATCACCGTGCGCGTCGGCGGCAGCAGCTCGCGGAATGGGTTGACGCACCGCGCGAGGCACCGCGCGAAGGCCGATCCGCCCGCCGCGAATCCCGCTCCCGCGAAGACCCCCGCGAGCGCAAGGCCGATCAGGCTCCACCTCAGGAGGCTCCCGTCCGCGTGCCGCTCGGGGTCGAGCGGCCCGACCGACTTCTCCACGCTCTGCCTCAGCGGCCCCACGAGGGCCTTCGCGCCGATCGCCTTTCCCTCCTCGGCCTGCAGGAGCGTCGTGAGGCCCTCCTTCATCTCCGGGTGCCTCTCCTCGATGAGGCGCGCGGCGTAGAGGGAGCGGATCCGCTTGAGGCCGAGGTAGAGGGGGACCGAGAGGTACATGAGCGCGAACGTGCCGAAGCCCGCGAAGAGGGCGAAGCGGACCCAGCGGTCCAGGAGGAGGACGCGGTCGACGACCGCCTCGACGACGAAGAAGGCGATCGCGAGCACCGCGAGGAGGACCAGCGACGCCTTCACCTCCGTGCGGCGGACGCGCGACTTCACTTCGGCGAGCAGGGACTCGATTCGGGGGGATGCCATGGTCGTTCCAGCCTACAGCAGACGCTTCAGGCGCCGCAAGACCCACTCGAGGGTCAGGAGCGCGGCGAACAGGAATACCACCGACGGTCGGTTCCACAGGTCGCTCCGACGCTCCTCCTCGACGACCGACTCCGCCGGTCGCCCTTGGAGCATCTGGAGGAGGTCGCCAAGCCGCTCGGGCTCGACGTAGCGGCCCCCCGTCTCGCGGGCCGCGCGGTGCAGGAACGGGAGGTCGGCCTCGGGGGAGTCCATCTCGAAGTCGGCCGCGCGCACGA
>CAZYRM010000590.1:0-2035 GCA_964649705.1 uncultured Planctomycetia bacterium | reverse complement strand
ACAAGCAGTCGATCGCGGTGATCTCCGACCTCTTCATCCCCGAGGTGGCCCTCGGATACGGCTTCACGCGCATCGGGTGCTTCCTCAATGGGTGCTGCTGGGGCCATCCCACGGACCTGCCCTGGGCGATCCGGTACCCCGGCCCGCCCGAGCCGATGCAGGCGGGCTCGCCCGCGTTTGAAGACCAGCTCAGACTCAAGCTGATCGACGACACGGCCAAGGTCTCGCTGCCCGTCCACCCCTCCCAGCTCTATGCCGTGGCGGCCGGCGTCGCGATCTTCTTCCTCCTCTCCCGGATCTGGAAGACGAACAAGGTCCCCGGCCGCGTCCTCGCCTGGTTCCTCCTCACGTACCCCATCTACCGCTTCCTCGCCGAAATGACCCGAGGCGACGAGGCGCACGACTGGTTCGGCCTCACGATCTCCCAGTTCATCAGCGTCTGCATGTTCGTGGCCGGCATCGTCTACCTGGCCGTCCTCTCGCGCCGGCCCGCCCCGACTCCCCAACCGATTGCCGCCGTCTCCGACCGTCGATAGGAGGGACTCCCATGCGTCCCCGTCACGCCGTCCTCTGGGCCGTCCTCGTCCTCTCCCTCCCGCTCGTCGGCATCGACGACCCCGCCGCGCAGGCCAAGGAGGCCCTCAAGAAGGGCGACTACGCCAAGGCCGAGAAGGCCTTCGAGGCCCTCCTCGCCAAGGACGAGGAGGACCCCGACGCCCTCGCCGGCCTCGCCGAGGTCCACCTCGTCACCGGCAAGTACCCCTCCGCCGAGCGCTCCGCGCGCAAGGCGATCGAGTGCGACCCCGCGTTCGGGCCGGCCTACGGCCTCCTCGCCGAGGTCCTCTACACCGTCGGCCAGTACGGCGAGGCCGACAAGGTCGCGACCAAGGGGATCGAGCTCGACGACCACGACCTCCGCTCGCGCTACGTCCGCGCCATGGCGCGCTACGACACCGGCCAGTACGACGTCCTCGACGGCTCGCAGGAGCTCGACTGGTTCGTGCAGGACTTCCAGGACCGCGGGGAGAAGTGGTCGGAGCGCGACTGGCTCTACGGGGGCCAGGGGATCTGGCTCTACGGCCGCTACGCGGGCGAGGGCGGGATCGCGCGCTCGCTCGTGGAGAACCTCGTCGCGTGCGAGCCGATCAAGACGAGCGCCGACCTCATCGCGATGCTCGGGTGGTTCCACGTGGAGTGGTACGACTATCCCGGCGCGAAGTCCGACTTCAAGGCGGCGCTCGACAAGAACCCGCAGCACCCCTGGGCGATGCTCGGGGCGGAGCTGGTCGGCGGGGACGAGCAGCCGGCGAACCCGTACGAGCAGAAGGCGGTCCGCTCGCCGCAGGTGCTCAAGGTCAACCCGAACCTGGTGGAGGCGCACTGCCAGCACGCCGGCAAGCTGCTCGGATCGGACAAGTTCGACGAGGCCGTGGAGGCCGCCGACAAGGCCCTCAAGGTCAATCCGAACCACGTTGCCGCCCTCGCGTACAAGGCGACGGCGCTCTTCCTCTCGGGCGAGCACGACGCCGTGGAGGGCCTCTCGAAGAAGGCCCTCGACATCAACCCGAAGGGGGGCGAGTTCTTCTACGTGCTCGGCGAGAGCGTCGGCAACAAGCGGATGACGATGACGTCGTACGAGTACCTGAAGCGGGGCGTCGACCTGGACCCGAAGAACACGAAGCTCCTCATCTCACTCGGGCAGTGCGAGATGAACCTCGGCGAGGACGTCGAGGCGAGGAAGCACCTGGAGGCGGCCTATGAGCGGAGCAAGTCGAACGTCCAGACGGTGAACTACCTCCAGCTCCTGGACGCCTACTTCGGGCGCGAGGGGCAGGAGGCGACGTACGTGGCGAAGACGAGCCCTCACTACAAGTACCGGATGCACAAGAGCGAGGTGGAGTGGCTGGAGGACTACGCGATCGACGTGAGCGAGCGATGCTACGCGGAGTTCGCGAAGCGGTACGAGTTCGAGCCGCACCAGCCGGTGACGCTCGAGCTGTTCCCCTTCCACAACGACTTCAGCGCGCGGACCATC
>CAZYRM010000589.1:0-2037 GCA_964649705.1 uncultured Planctomycetia bacterium | reverse complement strand
CGCCGACGGAGGCGGCGTGGGGGGAGATCGGGTTCGATCCCAGGTCCTTGATCGCCCCGCCGTCCAGGCCGCACAGGATGCGCGTCGTGCGGACGCCCGCCTCGTTGATCTCCTTGTCCACCTCGCTCGATACGCTCCGGTGGATCGCGATCGCCATGATCAGCGACGTCACGGCGACCGTCACGCCGATCATCGCCGCGAACTTCGCCGCGAGACCAAGCCCCGCGGGGCGCATGGAGCGGTCGAGCGGCTCCGCGGGAGGCGCGGACGGAGCGGCGCCGCCACCCGAGCGGAGCGGCTGGGATCGGCGGAGCTTGGAGGACGGGTGCTCCTCCTTTTCGGGCTCTTCCGCCTGCTCCATTTCCTCGGGCGGCGTCTTCGGCCTGACCGTCGACGCCCCAGGGCGGGAGGGCGGCTTCCGCGGACCTGAGCCCGAGGGAGGCAACCCAGGCTTCGATGAAGGCTTCCCCGCACCCGATCGAGGACGCGGGACAGGCTTGTTCATCTCGACCCCACCATTAAAGAGGAAAGGACTCCGCCCGTCCGAGCGAAGCCTCCCATCTCGAATCGTCTTCTACCCCGGCCTGCACTCACGGTCAAGAGTTTTCCCGAAGCATCGCGTGCATGCCCTCTTACAATGCATGCTTACGACTCAAACCGCGATCCGGAGCCCCACCTGCAGCAGCCCGTTCGCCACGACGCCGGCGGCGAGGTCGTCCACGAGGATCCCCCAGGTCCCTGGCAGGTCCTGCAGCTTCTTGATGCCGAACGGCTTCCAGATGTCGAGCGCGCGGAAGAGGACGAACGCCCCCGCGACCTGGGCCCACGCGGGGGCCTCGGGGAGGAGCGTCGCGGCGACCATGTACCCCGCGAACTCGTCGAGCACGAACGACGGCGGGTCCTTCCCGAGGTACCTCTCCGCCGCGTTTCCGCACGCCAGGGACACGAGCGACCAGAACCCGGCGAGGACGGGGATCCACCACCACGGCGCGTGAGCGCACAGCAGGCCGACGTGCATGCCCGCCGCGACGAGCGTCCCCGCGGTCCCCTTCCCGCGCGGCAGGAGCCCCGCGCCGAACCCCGACGCGAGAAACAGGAGCCCGCGAGGGCAGCGACCTACGGCTGGAAGACCCGCCTCGCGTCCCACAGGTAGACGGCCCCCGACATGATGGTGAAGAAGAGGGCGACATACACGACGCCGATGGTGGTCCACATCGCCCACGGGATGCCGTTGAAGTGGTTCATGTAGAAGATCACGGTGCAGACCGCGATGCACTGCACCACCATCTTCTGCTTCCCCCAGAACTTCGCCGGGAACGGGATCCCCTTCGACTCCGCGAGCGAGCGGATCCCGTGCACGAGGAACTCCCTCGCGAGGATCGCCACGACGATCCACGCCGGCACGACGGTCTTGATCGAGGGGAACGACACGAAGAAGACGAACGACCCGCAGACGCTGATCTTGTCGACGAAGGGGTCCGTCACGCGGCCGAAGTCGGTCACGAGGTTGTATTTCCTCGCGAAGTAGCCGTCGAGGTAGTCGGTGCACGCCGCGATGAGGAACAGCGTGAACGCGACGTCGTGGAGGACGGAGTTGAGGTCGCCCCTCCACCTCCCCCAGGCGGACGTCCCGTCCGCGACCGCCAGCGGGTCGTCGGCGAAGGCGAGGACGAAGAAGTAGATGACGGAGACGACGAAGCGGCCGATGGTGATCCGGTTCGGGAGGTTCATCACCCCGGTGGACTCACCGGCAAAGCCAGCTTGCCGGTCGGGGGGGCGGGGCGTCGGCGCTTGCGCGGTGGCGTCGGGCATGCGATCAGTCGTTCAGCTTCTCGAGGTCGTGGATCGCCTTCTCCTTCTGGAAGCGCAGCCGCGCTTTGTCCTTCTTCACCTGGCTCGCGGCCTCGCGCTCCTTCTCGCCGCCGACCTGTGACTCGTGCTTCGGCCCCTCGTAGGTCTCGAGGGCCCGCAGGACGAGCGAGACGAGCCGCTTCGGGTCGCTGTCGAAGAGCAGCCGGTCCTCCGCGACGCCCCGGT
>CAZYRM010000588.1:0-2045 GCA_964649705.1 uncultured Planctomycetia bacterium | reverse complement strand
CGCGGATGACCTCCGCGATCCCCTCGATCTCGACCGTGCGGCTCCGCGGCGCGAGGACGACCCTCACCCTGTCCCCGGACTTGAGCTCGCGGAGGGTCACGAGGCAGAGGCCGCCCTTCGAGATGTCCTTGAGCGTCCCGCGGACCGAGGGCTCCTCCCATGCGGAGGTCTGCCTCTTCTGGACGTGGAACTGGGTCTGGATGTTCGCGGGGATCCGACGGTGCTGTCGCCGATCCGCGGGGGACGGCGCGGGGCGCTTCGCGGCGAAGATCTCGGGCGCGATCTTCTTCCCCTCCTCGACGAAGTCGGCGACGAGCTGGTCGCCGGAGACCTCCCGCAGGTACTCGTCGGCCTGCGGCGCGGCCCGCTCCGCGGGAGACTGGTCCCAGTACACCTCCTCGATCCCCCGCTGCATGAGGGTCGCCTGGCTCTGGGCGGTGAGGACCGCCCCCTGCGGCAGGAGGATCGTCCCCGCGGCGTTGCGGATCGCGGTGGGCAGCGGCACGCCCACCGGCAGGTCGACGACCCAGGCATTCCTCGCCGACATGTCCTGCTTGAGGCTCGCGACGTCCGATACGGCGTCGACCTCGAAGACGCGCTCGATCCCGAGGCGGTGCATCGTCTCGATGTGCGCCGCCGTGAGCCTGGTCGCCGCCGCGTGGAGGATCCGCCCGGACTCGTGGCAGAGCGCCTTCGCGAGGCTCTCCGAGGGCATCAGGTTCCTCGTGGGGACGCGCTTGTACATCTACCGCCTGGGCTCGCCTCCGAACATCAGCGTCCACTTCTCGCCGACACGCGCGGCGCCGAACGTCGAGAAGCGGCCGTCGAGGAGCGCCTGGTGGTGCCCGGGGCTCCGTTGCCAGGCCTCGACGATTTCCTTCGGCGTATTCTCGCCGTCGGCGATGTTCTCGCCGACGATGTTCGACTCGAACCCGTCGTTCCGGGCCCGGTCCGCGGGCGTCCGCTCCTTCGCCGTCGGCGAGGTGTGGCTGAAGTAGTCCAGGTCGGTCATCTCCGTCGAGTGCCCTTTCGCGGCCTTCACGAGGCGCGGCTCGATCTTCAGCGGGCGAACGCCCATCCAGCGGCGGTAGTCGTTCACGAGGCGGACCACCTCGCGGGACGAGTCGTCGAGCTCGGACTGCGTCTTCTCATTCCAGGGACGGACTTGCTGCTCGTCGTATCGGCTGAAGCGGTCGAGGTCCTTGTCGTCGAGGACCTCGGACGGCGGGAGGTTACCCTTGAGGCCGTCGAGGACGCCTCGGGCGCGCTCGGCCTCCTCGGGGGGGAGGGCCTTCGCGCGCTCCGCGAGGGCCACGGCCTCTCCGTACCTGCCGCGCAGCGCGGCCCGCTCCTCGTCCCTTTCGAACCACCAGCGGTACGGATCGGTCTCGAGGGCGACGATGGTCGTGATCCCCTCCTCGACGACGTGGCGGTCCTCCTCGGAGCACCCCTGGTTCCCATAGCGCGCCTCGTCCTGGACGATGACGAGGACCTGGAGGCGGGTCTGTCGGACGGCCCTCCGGGCGTCCTCGAGGACGCGCCGTCGGAGGTCGTCGCCGGCGAACTTCACGAGGGCGGCTCGGTCCTCCCCGATGAGGGTCCTCAGCTCGGCCTTCTCGCCCTCGCCCAGATCGAGGGCCCGCCAGGCCGCGGCGGGGTCCCCGGCGCGTAGCTTGCCGAGGAGGTCGAGGAGCGCGGCGCGCTCGGCGGACACGGCGGGCGCGGGGGGAGGCGGGTCCGCCTGCTTCGGCGGCGCGGAGACCTCGATGGATACGACGTCCTTCCGCTCGACCCAGATCGAGCCGTGCTCGAGGCGGAGCTTGAGGCGGTCGGCCTCCTCTTTCTCCACGGTCCCCTCGATCACGCGCCCGTCGGCGAGACGGATCGTGTCCGCCACTGCGGGGGCGAGAAGGAGGAAGAGGAGCGTCCAGCGCATACGTGCGGCATTCTAGCGTGCGGCACACCGGGGAGGATCCACGAATGCACACGAATCAGCACGAATCGAGAGTCGATCGGATGCGATCGGGGAAACACCGGCGGCCGCG
>CAZYRM010000587.1:0-2047 GCA_964649705.1 uncultured Planctomycetia bacterium | reverse complement strand
TCCGGGTCCTGGACGACGTCGCGGATCCACGACGGCCGCCCCGACTTGGCGACCCGCCCGGGGAGCCCGCGGCCGTGGACGCAGCGGATCCCGCGGCTGAACGTGTGGAACCCCTCGTGATCGGGCGCCGTCCCGTGCCACGCCCGACTGCACTCGACGCGCCCCCCGTCCGCGGAGGGGAGCCACGCCTGCCCCAGGACCGCGCCGGTCTCCTCGCAGAGGACCTCCAGCGCGACGCGGAGTCCCTCCTCGAAGTCGTGGGGGGCGAGGACGACCGAGGTCAGGCGGCGGAGGAGGCGGACCTCGAGCTCGGCGGAAGAGGTGGATGGGGCCGTGGGGGGCGTTGGTTCTTGGGACAAGGCGGTGGATTCTCGACGCCGCCCGTTTCCCTGCCCTGGCCCCCAGTGTAGGCCCTGGCGCGCCCGCGACGCAAGTGCGGTTTGCGAACGCGGCCTCTCCCGCAATCCGCTTGACGGGCACCCTGGGCAAGCGTAGCTTTCGCCGGCATCCCGCACCCAGCAAGGAGGACCCCCGTGCGCCTGCTGGCCCTCTCCCTCTTCCTCCTCGCGCCGCTCGCGGCCGAGGAAAACCCGTGGGCCTCCCACATCCCGAGGTGGGAGAAGGACGACTGGTGGGTCGTCCGCGTTACGCGCGAGGTCGCCACGGCGCCCACGTCGACCGCCACCGTCAAGGACGCCTACCACCTCCTCTACCTCGTCCTCGACGTGAAGGAGTCCTCCTATACTGTCCTCGTGTCGTCCACGGGCTACTGGAGCTTCGTCCTCCTCGTAGACAGGCGCACGCTTCAGGTCCGCAAGGTCGTCCCGAGCCGCTTCACCCTCGACTACGCGAACGAGCGGATCTCGGTGAGCACGGAGAAAGTCGTCTACGAGCTGGAGGGGGAGCCGACGCTCGCCGTCTTCCCCGAGTACCGGGTCTGCGACTTCCTGTTCCTCGGATTCCCTGCCGCGGACGCCACGGAGGGGAAGGCGACGTCGATCACCGAGGCGGAGGGGAAGGGCGCGCAGCCGACGATCGTCACGGGACCTCTCGCGCAGACCGCGGAGGCGAAGGACGGCGCGCTCCAGTCGCTGCACGAGACCTCCCTCGACGGACACAAGCTCAGGCTCGCGACGACGTGGAAGGCGGGGACGCCGTTCTTCGTCTCGGCGGAGTTCGAGAACGGGTTCATCAAGTCGAAGGGGAAGGCGCGCCTGATCCTGCACGGCCGGAACGGGCGCGAGGTCCTGCTGGCGGGCACGCACGGCTACTCCTACGCCTCCGTGACCAACCGCGATCGCGACCTGCCGGTGACCCGGACCGGCGCGGTCGACCACTTCGCCCAGGGGCTCGTCGAGCAGGCCGTGAAGGAGCTGAAGGGCGGCAAGGAGGTCCTCGACAAGCCGATCGAGATGCCGGGTCCGAGCTGGTTCCGCCGCGGCGACACGATGCGCGTCTATTGGCACCTCAGGTACATCGCAAGGGCCACGTCCGGGGGCCCGCCCAAGGAGCCCAAGAAGCAGGTGACGATCCCGAACTACGGCTACTTCTTCCTGCGCGTCCAGGACGCGCGCGCGATCGGCGACGAGGAGCTGGTCTTCCTCGTCACGCCCGGCGAGGACAGCACGGACTACAGCTACCGCACCCGGTACTCGTACTACGGCCGGGGCCCCGAGGTTGCCTGGAACCTCCTCTCGGGGTACGGCGGGTACTCGTTCGCGAACGGGATCGACTACTGGCAGCCTTCGGCGGACAAGAAGCGCTGGGAGTGGAAGCGCGTCTCGATCCTCCGCGCGCAGTCGCCCTACAGCTACGCACAGCCCGCGGCAGACAGCGAGCAGGCGAAGTACACGAGGGAGCCCACCTGGTGGGTGATCGCCCTGAGGCGCTCGGACCTGTCGCTCCGCGCGATGTACGGCGCGCGCCTGGACGGCGACCTGGCGCCCCAGGCGTTCGACGTGAAGCTGGCGTCGTCGCCCGACGCGCCGGTCTTCCTCCAGCAGGGGTCTCAGTTCCTCCGCCCCGTGGACTGGCTCCTGGTCGGAGG
>CAZYRM010000586.1:0-2057 GCA_964649705.1 uncultured Planctomycetia bacterium | reverse complement strand
GCGCAGACGACTCCGCAGCCCGCGCAGACGACTCCGCAGCCTCCGCAGACGACTCCGCAGCCTGCGCAGACGACTCCGCAGTCTCCGCAGGCGACTCCGCAGCCTGCGCAGACGACTCCGCAACCCGCGCAACCGGCTCCGCAACCCGCGCAGGCGACTCCGCAACCCGTGCAACCGGCTCCGCAACCCGCGCAGGCGACTCCGCAACCCGTGCAGACGACTCCACAACCCGGGCAAGCGGTACCGCAACTTGCGCAGGCTCCCGCGCCGACATCGGAGGTCTCCGCGCCACCCTCGCAAGCTCCCGCGCCAACCCCGGTGGCTCCCGCGCCGACCTCCGAGGCTCAAGCGCGGAGCTCAGAGGTTCGCACGCCGACTTCGGATGCCCAGCCGCCGACATCCGAGGCTCGCGCGCCGAGATCAGATGCTCACGCGCCGACATCCGAGGCTCGCGCGCCGAGATCGGATGCTCATGCGCCGGCATCCGAGGCTCATGCGCCGAGTTCGCAGGCTCGCATGCCGAGCTTGGAGGCTCACGCTCCGACATCGGAGCCTCAGCCGCCGACCCCGGTCGCTCTCGCGCCGAGCTCAAAGACCCCCGCTCCACCTGTGCAGATCGACGTGGAGCCCCCGAGGGATGCCCCGGCGCCGCAGACGCCCCGTCCCCACCCCTCGCCGGCCGCGCCTCCGGGCCTGAATCTGGCGCCGTGGGAGGCGCCCCGCGTCGAGGTCGCACGCCCTGCCCCGGCGCAGATCGCGCCGGCGGACGTGCCAGAGGCGGCCCCGCAGCCCTCCAAGGCTCCGGTCGCCAGCGAGACCGCGCCGCAGCAGCCTCCCCCGTCGCTCGCGAAATACGTCGCCATCCCCCTCCCCGAGGAGCTGGGCGGCGACACGCTCCTCGCGCGCGTGGTCACCGACGACGTGGAGGCCCCTCCGCAGCCCCCGAAGACGCCTCCGGCCGCCGGGCAGGTCATCGTCGCCGACGCCGAGCCTTCCGAGGATGGCACAAACAGCGTCCTGCGCCTCTTCGATCGCACCATCCGACTCGAAGTCTCCGCGGGGACACGGGTCGCCCTGCGCATCGAGGCGGTCGTCCCCGACCTCGGCCTCCCCAGCGGTTGGCTCCGGAACTTCTCCGTCCAGACGCTCCTCGACGCGGGAATCCCCCCGACCCCGGACCGCGTCGCCGCGGTGCAGAGGGCGGCGGAGCTGGTCCCGCCCCACCTCGCCGAAGGTGTCCGCGCGCTCGCGACGATGCTCGTCGCGAAGGGGCTCCCCGTGGAGCCCCGCGGGATCCGCGAGCTGGCGATGCGGAACCCCGAGGGGGTCCAGCGACTGGCCTCCCTCGGCCGCCTCGTGCGGCTCTCCGAGCTCGCGGGCGTGTCGCTCCCAGCCTCCCCGGGCTCCGACGCGGCCTCGATCGCGACGCTCGGCGAGCGCGTGGCCCAGAGCCTCTCGGCCGCGCGAACGGCCGGCGCGGGGGCACCGGCGCTCGACGCGCTCCTCCGCCGCATCCCCGAGCCGACCCCGGCGCCGGTCCCCGTGACGGACCTGGCCACGTCCCTGACCAGGGAGCTCTCGTCGCTCGACGTCGACCTCCCCGCGGGGGCCGCCGGTCAGCAGCCGAACCTGCAGGCGCTCCTCGGGACGCCGATCCCGCCTCACGTGATTTCGGACCTCCTCTCCCCTCCCCCTTCGACGAGCGGCCCGTCGGAGGACGCGCTCCTGCGGAACCTCGTCGGACTGCTGCGTCCCGTGGTGGACCGGGGCGCGGAGGCGCTCCGCGACACGCTGGCGCGCGCGGTGCAGACGGCTCTCTCGAGGATCCCTCGCGAGGGGATCGAGTCGCTCGTCCGCTCGCTCGAGGCGATGCCGGCGAGCGACCCCGTCCGGGGCCTCCTCCTCGAGCAGGCGCGCCGCGCCCTCGCGGGGACGGCCGACGCGGCGGTGGAGCGGGTCCTCGCGGAGGTGGAGCGCGGCGGCGGGCTGCGCGAGCTGACCTCGCGCGTCCGCGAGGCCCTCGAGGGGGCCGACCGCCGCACGCTCGCCTCGGTGCG
>CAZYRM010000585.1:0-2067 GCA_964649705.1 uncultured Planctomycetia bacterium | reverse complement strand
CGGCGGCAGTTCGCCTATCGCTGGCTCCCCTCCCTCCTCTCCTAGATTCCGGTTTTCCGCTTGACGAAGAGCACTCCTTCTACTATTATATCAACGGAATCAATTGAAGAAAGGATACGCGCGACACGGGGTGCGGATGGGACCGGCGGTCACGGGGACCCCGGACGGTTTCTGTGTCACGGAACATGAGGACGGATCCATGGTTGCGTTCAATTCCGTCGTGCTGGCGGGGAACCTCACGAGGGACCCCGAGCTCCGCTACCTCGCCACGGGGACGGCGCTGTGCGAGATTCGGCTGGCCGTCAGCCGCGTGTGGAAGGGCAAGGACGGACAGAGGCACGAGGACGTCTGCTTCATCGATGTCACCTTCTGGAACCGCACGGCGGAGGTCGCGGCGCAGTACCTGAAGAAGGGCAAGCCCGTGCTGGTCCACGGGAACCTCGAGTACGACCAGTGGGTCGACAAGAAGACGAACGAGAAGCGGAGCAAGCACCGGATCCGCGGGAACGCCCTGCAGTTCCTGGGGGAGGGACGGGGGTCGCGGGACCCGGGGAACGGCCGCGACGGCGCCAGGCCCGCTCCGGCTCCTCCCGAAGGTGTCGAGGATGAGGCCGAGGACGAAGCGGCCACGGTCGGCACGGACGAGAAGGAGCCGTTCTAGCGACAAGCTGCCGGACAGGAGGGGCGGGGCGCGGCCGTATGGGCAGAGGCGGTCCGCGTCCCGCTCCGACCGGACTCGCCCGAGTGGGGATGGGCCCTGCTGCCGCTCGCGCGGCGCCAGTGCGGGCCCCTTCCCGCGACGGGATTGACCTCGCCCGGCGACGCTGGTAGTGTCGCCGGCATGGAGAAGGTCCCGATCCCCTACAAGAAGGTCCTGCTCGTCTGTCTGAACGAGCGCGAGCCCGGGGTGCCGGCCTGCGGGCCCCGCGGGTCGGAGGAGATCCTCCGCGCGCTGAAGGACTACGTCAAGGCCCACAACCTGAAGAGGCTCGTACGGGTCGCGGGGTCGGGCTGCCTCGATCTCTGCGGCTTCGGCCCGAACGTCTTCGTCCTGCCCGAGGGGGTCTGGTACAAAGGGGTAACGAAGGCGGACGTCGAACAGATCATCGAGGACCAGCTTCAGCCACTGGAAGCTACGCAAACCTGATCGGGGAGATGCATGAACAGGGCAGCAGTTCTGAAGTACACCAAGTGCGTTCCGGTCCGTCCGTTCGTCCTCCACCTCGCGGATGGCCAGGCCTTGCATGTCCGCCATCCCGACTTCCTCACTTTCGGAGACGACGTGGTCGCCGTCTCCTTCGAGGATTCGTCTGCGCACATTGTCGATCTGGATCAGGTCGTTTCGATTTGCTACGTTCTCCCAAGCGCAAAGCGGTGACGCCTCATGAGAAAGTCGAGTCGGTTGATTCGGGACGTGCAGAAGGCGCGGCACGTGGAGCCATTCCGCCCCTTCCTAGTCCGCCTCTCGGACGGTAGAGTGCTCCGAGTCGCGAATCCTGAACAGATCCGCGCTTGGCCCATCTTCCTTGTCTATGTGACCGCACGAGGCGAGCTTGACCTCTACGACTACAGTCAGGTTCTGGGCATCGAGCCAATCCCGCACCGCAGGCCCCGTAGACGTCGTACAGGCTAGATGCTCGGGTCGGCTCGACGCTCGCCCCACCCGGCCCTTGAGCTCCCCCCCTCCAGCCGTGTAGGATAGCGCCCCCTTCAGGGGACGATTCCGCGACCACGCTACGGAGGATCCGCCATGCTGACCGAATTCCGGAACGAGCCGACGGTCGACTTCACGCGAGACGAGAACGTCAACGCGATGAAGGAAGCCCTCGCGAAGGTCTCCTCCGAGCTGGGGCGCGAGGTCGACCTCGTCATCGGGGGCGAGCGCGTCCGGACCACCGACAAGATCAAGAGCCTCAATCCCAGCAACCCGAACGAGGTCGTCGGCCTTGTCTCCAAGGCGAACCAGGAACTCGCCCAGCGCGCCATGGACGTCGCGAGCTCCACATTCGAATCGTGGCGCCGCGTCTCCCCCCACGCCCGCGCCCGGATCCTCTGGCGCGCCGCGTC
>CAZYRM010000584.1:0-2070 GCA_964649705.1 uncultured Planctomycetia bacterium | reverse complement strand
GAGAACGAGACCGAGAATGAGCACGAGAACGATTTCGAGCCCGATTACGAGCACGTCACCGCCACCGAATGGCGTTCGCAAGGACGTGCGCCTACTTCGGGGCGAGGAGGACCTTCCCGAAGTTCTTCCGGGCCTGAATGTAGGCATGCGCCTCTCCGGCGCGATCGAACGGGAAGACCTTGTCCACGATCGGGTCAAACGTCCCCGCGCGGACGAGGGAGACGATCTCGTCCGACATGCTCCTCAAGAGCTCCCCGCAGTCCCAGAGGTGCCCCATGTTCGTCCCGATCACGCCGCGGTTCTCGTTCATCAGCGGGATCGGGAGGAACCAAGGCATCGTGACCACCCCCCACAGCGCCGAGAGGAGGCTCCGCTTCGTCCCCGTCGACATGCTCGACGCGCCGAAGCAGAACAGCCGCCCCAGGGACGCGAGGCACCGGTAGCTCTTGCGGAACGACTTTCCCCCCACCGCGTCCAGCGCGATGTCGACGCCGCGGCCGTTCGTGATCCGCTTCACCTCCGCCTCGAAGTCCTGCGTCGTGTAGTCGATGCAGTGCGCCACGCCGAGCTGACGGAGCCTGTCGTGCTTCCCCGCGCTCGCCGTTCCAATTACCTCGGCCCCGCGCCAGCGGCAGATGTCCGTCGCCGCATGCCCGACCCCGCCCGCAACGGCGTGGACCAGGACGCGATCGCCCTTGCGCACATTCCCCAGGTGGACCAGCATCATCCACGCCGTGAGGTAGGTGACCGGGATCGCCGCCGCCTTTTCGAACGACAGCCCGTCGTGGATCGGAATGACCTGGCGGTGAGGGGCGCATACGACGTCGCTGTACCCCCCGAAGCGCGTCATCGCGAGGACCCGCTGGCCCTCCGCGAGGCCGCTCACGCCCGCGCCCCACTTCTCCACCACCCCCGCCACCTCGTACCCCACGACGCACGGGTACGCCGGTGCGTCGGGGTATAGCCCCATCCTCGCCATGACGTCCGCGAAGTTCACCCCCGCCGCCGAGACGCGGACGCGGACCATCCCCGGTCCGGGCTCCGGGTCGGGCGCCTCCCTCACCTCGAGCACCTCAGGGCCACCGATCTTCGGGATCCACACCTGTCTCATGCCGCACCTCTCCTCCAAGGGGCGGGGAGGGTACGCCATCCGGGCATCCGACGCAAGGTCCGTCGCCGCTTGACTTGAGGGAGGGCGGGCAATAGAGTCGCATCCTGGGGGACGATTGGAGGCCTGAATGCCGACGAGCGAGCTGTCGCTCAGCATCGCCCACCTCCTGCCGGAGTTCGACGACTGCCGGAGCTGCCGAGAGCGGCTCGTCAGTGGGCTCCGCGGCCTGCCCGGAGTCCAGGAGGTCTCGACGCGAGAGGAGGACGAGCAGCTCCGCCTCTCGTTCGACCACGTCGTCGTCCCCGCGGAAGAGCTCACCCGGCGCGCCGCCGCGCTCGGCCTCGAGGTCGCCTCGCACTACCGCCACGGGCTCTTCTCCGTCCAGGGGATGGACTGCTCCGAATGCGCGCGCACGATCGAGAAGGGGATGAAGCGCCGCGACGGGATCGCCTCCGTCTCCGTCTCCTTCCCCACCGCGACGATGCTCGTGGAGTACGACGGCACGAAGATCACCGAGTTCGAAATCGAGCGCTCCGTCCGCCGCCTCGGGTACTCCGTCGAGGATCACGAGGGGTGCACGGATCACGACCACGAGGGGCATGAGCACGCGGTGCGCGAGCGATTCCTCTCGCAGCTCCTCGCCACCCAGGGGGCCTTGACCACTATCTTCTCCGGCGCGGCCATGCTGGGTGGCTTCCTCGCCGACGCCCTGTCGGGGCCCGCCGTGCTCTCGACGGCCCTCTTCTCCCTTGCGTTCGGCATCGCCGGCGCGCGGATCGCCTGGAGGGGGCTCTCGAACGCCGTGCGCGCCCTCTCGTTCGACATGTACTTCCTCATGACCGTCGCCTGCGTCGGCGCGGCCTGCATGGGTGATTGGAGCGAGGCCGGCGGCGCGATGTTCCTCTTCTCGCTCGGGACGACGCTCGAGACCTTCACGTTCGACCGGGCCAGGGGGGCGA
>CAZYRM010000583.1:0-2086 GCA_964649705.1 uncultured Planctomycetia bacterium | reverse complement strand
ACGCGGGCACCCATCCGACCCACAGAATGGCGCTTGACGCGACACTAGCGGTAGAGTACGACCCGCTCCGTGCGGCCGCCCATGCAGCGTCCGCAGGTCCGTCCGCCCTTCTCTCCCCGCCCTCCGCAGCCGGCGCAGTCCTTGGAGATGACTTCCAGGACCTGCCCCGAGACCTCGGCCGCGAGCGCCCGGAGCGCCGCGTACCGGTCTTCCGCCGGCGCCGACGACCACCAGGCCTCGCAGTCCGCCGAAGACCCCTCGCCCGACGCGAGGAACGACCCGGTGCCCCAGGAGGCCGCCAGGCGCCTGTCCTCCGGACGGCCCTCCCACGTCCGTCTCGCAGTCTCCTCGTCGATCGAGAAGCGGGCCGCCGTAAGGCGGCAGAGTCTGGCGGAGAGCTCATCACGGACCTGTTCGGACGCCGTCTTCCAACCGATCGAACCGTCCTGAGCCAGCCTCCAGACCTCCTCCGAGGCCATCGCGTCGTGGTACAGGACGATCCGCGCCTCCACGGGCAGGCGTTGGAGCGCCGACAGCTCTCGGCGGACATCCTCGGCCGCCGGGCCGGCGTCCATTCCCTGGGCCTCCATCCGGTCCAGGTCCGCAATCGCATCCTCGTACGACTGGTCCAGGACCCTCCTGCGCAGCCCCCAGACGGCCTGGGAGCGCTCGGGAGTCCCCACGCGGAGCAGGGCGATGCTGCGGAAGACCTCTTGATCGGGTCTCCTGATCTCCGATAGGACCTCCGCGACGCGCAGCAGGTCGTTCGCCTCCTTGTCGCGCCCCGCGCGGGCGGCCTCCGCGGCGGCCCGACGGTGGTCCGAGGGCGTCTTGAGGGTCTCCGGAGCGGGGAGGGCCGCTCGGCCCGGGCCCTCGTCGAGCACCTCGCGCCCCGCGAGCCAGACATCCGTCACGCGGACACGGGAGGGGTCGAACCGGTGGTTGCCATTCCGGTCCTGGACGATGAGGAGGTCGAGCGAGCGGGACACGACCACGCCGCGGACGCGGACCACGCCGTCGTCGACCTCGACGCCCGCGACGAGGTCCGCCGCGGCGGCGGGGGCGCGGGGCTTGAGCGGGTCGGCGTCGTCGACTTGCTCCCAGGTCCAGAGCCGTTCGACGGACTCGCCCCCGAGCTCGGACCGGAGCAGTACGCCGTCCTTCTCGACGCGGACGACCCGTCCTGTCACGCTCGCCCCTCCCTTGAGCAGGAGGGTCACGATGTCGGCCGGCTCCTGGGCCAGGATCGCGGCGGAGAGGGCAAGCCACAGCGCTGCGCGTCTCATCGGACCCCTCCGAAGGCATCGAGGACGGCCGCGATGACGCGGTCCTGGTCGTTCTGCGTGAGCGAAGGGTAGATCGGCAGGGAGGCGAACGCCCGCCCGCACGCCTCCGCGCCGGGGAACCGCGAGGGCCTGAGCCCGAGATAGCGGTGGAGGGGGCGGTAGACCGGGGGCTTCGCCTCGATCCCCCTGGCCCTGAGGGCACGGAACAGGGACGCTCGTCCGCGGGGCACGGACAGGACGAAGCGGTAGCAGGCGTCCGCCGGGCCGCGGGGGACGAAGGAGGCCCCGCGCAGGCCGGAGAAGGCCCGCTCGTACCGCCTTGCGATGGCGCGCCGTCGCGCGAGGAAGCGGGGGAGGCGGCGGAGCTGCACGCGGCCGATCGCCGCCGCCAGGTCTGTCATCGGGTAGTTGAACCTGACCCTGTACGTCTCGCGCTCGTCGTACCGCACGAGGTCCCTGGCCCTCGCGAGGAGCCGCCCGTCGCGGGAAACCAGCATCCCGCCCTGGCCCGTGGCGAGGAGCTTGGTGGCGTAGAACGAGAGGATGGCGACGTCGCCGAGGCTGCCGAGCGGCCGGGCGCCCGTCCGGGTACCGAATGCCATGGCGCAGTCCTCGACCACGCGCACACCGAGGGAGGCGATCTCGCGCACGGGGGCCAGGCGGCCGAGGAGGTGGGGCACGATGGCGGCGCGGGTCCGCGGCGTCATGGCCCGCCGCGCGGTCTCCTTCGTGACCAGCCCCGTGTCGGGGTCGACATCGGCCATCGCCGGGCGGGCCCCGGTGTAGGAGACGGCGTGGAG
>CAZYRM010000582.1:0-2121 GCA_964649705.1 uncultured Planctomycetia bacterium | reverse complement strand
CCGATGCCGGCGGCCTTCTTGTGCGCCATGGATCCCTCGTCGAAATCAAAGACCCGATACTGTATGGGTCGGCGGACGCGCGCGCAAGGAAATCCTTTGACACGGACTTCGGGGCGTGGTTTCTGAGACGCCTCTCTCCTCAATCACGCATGTCTCTGATCCCGGATGGCTACGTGGAACTTCGCCTCGGATCGACGGTCGCCGTCGTCCGCCAGGACCTCGCGCCGGTCTTGCGCCCCCTCCTTGAGCGCCAGGGAACGCTTCTTGGAAGCTCCCCCGGCGTCAGGGGCCAGGCGCCGCGGGTCGAGATCGAGGGGGCGCCTCCGATCCGCGTCCGCCGCTATCACCGCGGAGGGCTCATCGGGCGGTTCCTCGGCGACCTCCACCTCTCCACGACCCGATCCCTGCGCGAGTTGGTTGCGCTCCTCCGCGCGCGACGGCACGGCGTCCCGGTCCCCGAGCCCGTCGCGGCGGTCTCGGCCTCAGCCGGCGCGTTCGTCCGTCACGAGCTGGCGACGCTGGAGGTCCCCGACGCGAGGCCGCTGCCCGAGGCCCTCGCCGCATGCGGGGCGCAGGAGCGCCGGGAGTGGATCGGCCGCGCGGCGCGGGCCGTGGCGAAGCTCCACGCGGCCGACATCGACCACGCCGACCTCCACGCGGGGAACATCCTCGCCGCCGGCTCCGAGGTCGTCCTCCTCGACCTCGATCGCTGCGGGCTGGGGATGACGCCCGGCCGACGCATCGGGAACCTCGCCAGGCTGTACCGGTCCGTGGTCAAGTCCCCGTCGCTCGCGCGCCTCGTGTCGCGCACCGACCGTCTGCGGTTCCTCAGGCTCTATGAGGAGGCCGCGACGGCCGTCGGTGTCCGCCCGACCCATCGTGCCTGCGAGCGGACCGTCTGGTGGCACTCGTGGACCTGGGGAGCGAGGACGTAACGTGGCGGAACGGATCCTCGTCAAGGCGGTGAACTGGCTCGGCGACGCGGTGATGACCCTCCCCGCGCTGAAGGGGCTCCGCGCGCTCTTC
Source organism: uncultured Planctomycetia bacterium (assembly GCA_964649705.1). GTDB lineage: Bacteria > Planctomycetota > MHYJ01 > WSZJ01 > CAZYRM01 > CAZYRM01. The sequence continues at coordinate 1,095 of CAZYRM010000582.1, read as the reverse complement.
CCCTCCGCGCGCATCTCCGTCCTCACGAAGGACAGCCTCGCCGACCTCTACCGCGGCGCGCCGTTCGTCGACGAGACGATCCTCGAGGGGGACCGCGGGCTCAAGGGGATGATGCGGCTCACCCGTCGCATCAAGGAAGGGGCGTTCGACACGGCGATCCTCTTCCCCGCGTCGTTCCGATCGGCGCTCCTCATCTACCTAAGCGGCGTCCCCGAGCGGGTCGGCTTCGCGAAGGAGGGACGCTCGCCGCTCCTCACGAAGGCCCTCCGCCGCGACACCGACCTCCTCAGGCGCCACCGCGTCGAGTACTTCCTCCGCCTCCTGGAGCCGTTCGGGTCCGTGCCGAGGCCGACCGCGCCGCGCATCGACCCGACGTTCGAGGACCGCGCATGGGCCGCGAAGACGCTCGACGGGCGGCTCGCCGGCCACGGGCCGCTCGTCGCGATGCACCCCGGCGCGACGTATGGCAACGCGAAGCGCTGGTATCCGGACCGCTACGCCGCCGTCGGGTCGCGGCTGTCGAAGGAGCGCGGGGCGCGGATCGCGGTGATCGGCGGCAAGGCGGAGGCGGACCTCGCGGCGGAGGTCGCCCGCGGCATCGCGCCCGGGCCCGCGACGAGCTTCGCGGGCGAGACGTCGCTCCTCCAGCTCGCCGCCCTGCTCGAGCGGGCCTCGGTGCTCGTCACGAACGACACGGGCCCGATGCACCTCGCGGCCGCGGTCGGCACGCCGATCGTCGCGGTCTTCGGCCCCACGGACCCCGTGACGACGCGCCCCTACGGCGACCGGCACACCGTGGTCCGCCACCCCGTCGAGTGCTCGCCGTGCCTCCTGCGCGAGTGCCCCATCGATCACCGCTGCATGACGCTGATCCGCTCGGACGAGGTGTACGACGCCGCCGTGAAGTGGCTGGGAGGCGCGTGATGGGATCGCCTTGTCGAGCGCTTCAGACGCGCGAGCGTCTCTTTCACCACGGAGGCACGGAGGCACGGAGGACGCACGGAGGCGCGATCCAGGCGCGAGTGAGCTCTGACAACGCCGCGGCCGCCGCGCCAGAGGAGAAGGGGCCGCCCGAAGGGCGGCCGAGCCGTGGGG
>CAZYRM010000581.1:0-2129 GCA_964649705.1 uncultured Planctomycetia bacterium | reverse complement strand
GCGATCTCCGTCCGGATCAGCACGCTCGAGGCGTCCAGCTCCTCGCCCTTCGCGACGACCAGGAACGCGCCCTTGCCCTCGACCGGGACGTCCACCTTCTGGTCTCTCATCCGGTACTGGTTCTCGCCCAGGGCCACCTTCCACTCCGAAAGCGGCGCGATCCCCGTCAGGTCGATCCGCGCCACATTCGCCAGGTCCTTCCGGCTCGCCAGCAGCACCATCAGGTCCACCTTGTAGACCTTCAGCGTCGCCTCCGGCAGGTTCTTCGCCGATACCGCCAGCGACAGCCCGTCCTTCTCGCCGAAGTACGTGGTCTCAGGCAGCGTCAGTCCCTTCGACGTCAGGAAGAGCAACGAGTCCCGCGCGTCGCCCACCGTGCTCTGCTTGTAGTGCTCCACGGCCTTCGCCAGGTCCCCCTGCACGTGGAAGACCTTGCCCATCAGGTAGTGAGCCGGGTCGCGGTACGGGCTCTCCCGACGGTTCCCCGCCTCGTCGGGGTAGAGCTTCGTCAGGAGCGCCTCTCCCGCCGCCAGCGCGCGGTCGAACCGCCCGAGCGCGAACTCGCCCGTCATACGGGCGTGCTCCGCCTCGTCCGCCCACGGCGAGTCGGGGTACCGCGCGAGGAACCGCTCCGCCTCGCCCGCCAGCCCCTCCGCCGCCCCCTGAGCGAGGCCGCCCTTCACCGCGCCCACCTGCTGGATGAGCTGGAGCAGAGTCCAATCCACGTCGTCCGAGAGCCCCGAGAACGGGTGCCACGCCAGGAACCGCCTCAGGTCCGCCAGCGCCCGCTTCTTCTCCTCCAGCCCGCCTCGCTGCGCCGCGTCGACGCGCGTGCGGAGGAGCTGGTACGTCTCGTCCACGTTCCAGTTCCGCTCCGGATACTGTCCCAGGAGCGCCTCCCACCTCGCCTGGGCGTCCGGGAATCGCCCCAGCTCCCACTGCGAGGCCACCGCGCCCCGCTCGAACTGGTACGCCCCCGCCAGCACGCGGTCGTAGAGCCCGATGGCCCGCTCGTCCTCCCCCTGCTCGTCGTACCCGACGGCGATCTCGCGCAGGTCCGAGAGGCGGATCGGCGTGTTCGGGTTGCGGTCCATCAGCTCCTCGAAGGAACGGATCGCGCCGGGATGGTCCTTTTCGCCGATCGCGATCGAGAGGATCACGCCGAGCAGCTCCTCGGCGATCTCGTCCCTGAGGTCCCCGCGGTCGAGCAGCTTCCCGAATGCCGCCTTCGCATCCGCGGCGCGGCCCTCCTTCCAGGCCTTCTTTCCGTCCGAGTACGTCTCGTCCGGCAGCTCCTCGGTCGACGGGCCCCGCTTCGCGGCGGCTTCCTGCTCGGTGAGGATCGCCAGCCGGTGCTCGGGCCCGCGTCCGAAGATCTCCGGACGGTACATCGGGCTGACCCACGTCGGCATCGTGTGGTAGCGGCCCGGGAAGACCGCCTGCACCAGGTAGGTGACCTCCGTCTTCCCCGCCGGGAGCTTCGTGAAGAAGAACGCCATCTTCTCGTCGCGGCGCTCCTGGTGGTCGAACGCCCCCGTCATTCCCTCCTCGAGCGCCTCGCACCCGGCGGGGAGCGGGTCCTCGACGATCACGTACGACAGCTCCTGGCGGCTCTCGATCGTCAACCTCACCTGGATGCGGTCGGCCGTCACGACCTCGCGCAGGCCCACGTCCGCGACCTTGGGCCTCCGCTCGGGCCTGACGACGTCGTACCCCGACATCGTCTGCTGCGCCTCGGTCCCTGGCCGCGTCCACGCCTCGTACCGGCGCGCGACGCCGATCAGGTTTCCGACGGGCTGGACGTCCTCGCCCGAGCGGAAGTACTCCGCGCGAAGCGTGTAGAGGAGCTTTCCGCTCCCCGCCTTCTCCAGCCTGACGACGTTTCGCCCGCCGCGGATATTCCCGAGCGGCAGCACGATGCGACGGGCCTCCTCGGGAATCTGCCCGTGGACCACCTTCCACGTCCCCACGGCCTGCTCGTTGAGCGTCACCGTGAGGTCGTAGTCGGCCGACGTCACGCCCTTCGCCTGCACGTACGCGGAGAGGGCGCGGATCGCCGCCGCCGTGGCCTTCGTCGAGCCCCAATGCGTCCCCGCGGGGCGGCGGTCGATGAGCCACTGCGCCGCGCG
>CAZYRM010000580.1:0-2137 GCA_964649705.1 uncultured Planctomycetia bacterium | reverse complement strand
AGGAACGGGAGGTCGGCCTCGGGGGAGTCCATCTCGAAGTCGGCCGCGCGCACGAAGAACTTCGTCTGGCACTTGCCCAGCGATGTCGCCCCGTCCGTCGCTTCGACCTCGAGCAGGTACTCGCCGCCGGCGTCGGGCACGAACGTCGCGTGGTGGCACTCCCCGAAGAACGTCGGCGAGATCGGGGCGCGCGATCCGTTCGGGTACACGACGGCCGCCGTCAGGCCCGCCTCGCGGAGCGGCTTCCCCTCCTCGGTCTGGGCGAAGACCTGGATCCGCACGGTCTCGCCCGGGACGTACAGGTAGCGGTCGAGCGTCGCCCAGAGGCGCCGCCCCGTCTTCAGGTCCTTCTGCGCGAGCGAAAGGACGAGCTGCTTCCAGAACCGCTTGTACGCCGCGAGCGACTTCTCGTCGCCCATCGCCCACTTCCACGTCGTGTCGGCGAGGAAGGCCATCGAGCGCCCCTTACCGACGGGCTGCTCGACGAGGAGCGGGTCGTGGTTCGAGGTCTTCATCAGCATCGTCGCCGCCGGCTGGAGGCCCGCCACGCCCGTCGCCCCGTCGAGCTTCGACAGGGCCGCCCACGCCGCCTGGCAGGCGTTCAGGTCGTCCGCGATCTGGCACGCGGGGTGCTGCAGGCCCTGGGGCGTCGGCGAGGCGAAGAACGACTCCGTGATCGAGCCGTCGCGCGCGGTCATCCGGACGGGCAGGATGCGGCCCACGGGCGTGTCCGCGTAGCCGCCCGGCCCGAAGTTCGCCATCCCGCCGGTCATGACGAGCCCCACGCCCACGTCGGCGACCGCCTTCGCCAGGCGCTCCTGGTCGGCGCGCGGGAAGAGCTTCCCAGGGAGGTCGCCGAGGATCACGATGCGGTACTTCGAGAAGTCCTTCTGCGACAGGAGGGTCGCGTCGCCGCTCATCGCGTTCACGTAGTCGAGGTTGACCCCCTCGATCGACTCCAGCGTGCGGCGGAGGAACTTCGCTTCCCAGCGGGGCGTCCCCTCGGCGTAGAGGATCGGGAGGTTTTGCGAGTCGACGTCGACGAACGTCGACAGCTCGTTGTTCTTCGAGTCCAGCTCGTCGGGCTCCACATCGAACGCGACGGTCACCTTGCGCTGCCCGGGCATCTCACACGGGAGGTGGAACGTGAGACGGACGTTCTCCCGGTCGCGCTGGAGGAAGATCCACTTCGTCAGAACCTCGCGGGAGTCGACGCGGAAGTGGGCAAGGACCTTCTTCCCCTGGTAGCCGGCGAGCGAGCACTCGGCGATCACGGGCACGGTCGCGTGGAGGATGGCCGAGGTCGGGGCGAGGAGGTTGGTGACCTTGAGGTCCTTCTGCCCGGCGGGACCGGCCTCCTCGCCGAAGCCGACGGCGTAGATCGGCAGCCCGGCGGCGCGGAAGCGGGGGAGGACGCGGGAGGGCTCTCGGCCCGCGTTCGAGACGCCGTCGGTCAGGAGGATGACGGCGCCGTTCCGGCGCCCCCGCGCGGCGCGGAGGGCGGCCTCGAGGGCGTCGCCGAGGGCGGTCTTCGGCTGGTCGCACGCCACGGGCCCAAGGGGGCCCTCGACGGCCGCGGCGCCGGCGCGGAAGAAGCGCAGGTCGAAGCGCATGGCGAGGGCCTCGAGGCGTCCGCGGCTGTCCTCCAGGGCTGCATTCATGCGGTTCGCCCGCGTGGGCGCGCCGGGCTGGTCGGCGAGCGTCATGCTCCGGGAGTCGTCGAGGAGGAGGATCACGGGCGCGCGGTCGGCGTGGATCGTCCGCTCCACGCGGCTCGGCCCGAGGAGGCAGCCGAGGACGACGCCAATCGCGGCCAGGCGCAGGAGGAGCATCCCGGCCCGCCAGGTCCAGGCGACCGGGCGGCCCGGGCGCAGGTAGGCGCGCACGACGAGGAGCGCCGCCACGAGCCCGCACGCGGCGATCGCCGCGACGGGGAGCAGCGGGGCGTACTCGATGGGGCCCGTAATCGTCCTATCCACGGTTCATGTCTTCAGCAAAATGCGTAGCGATGAAAGGGTAACCCGCGCTCTTTCACCACGGAGGCACTGAGGCACGGAGGACGCACGGAGGTGCCATCGTACAGAACATCGTTGTCTGACTACGCGGCGGCCGCTGCGCCCGAGGAGAAGGGCCGCGC
>CAZYRM010000579.1:0-2137 GCA_964649705.1 uncultured Planctomycetia bacterium | reverse complement strand
TCAGGCTCGGCGAGGTCGAACACCTGCCGTGGAACGTCTACGCGAGCTTCCCCGAGAACACGGAGATGCTCTACCTGTGCCTGCTCGCGCTCTTCGGCTCGGCGATGAAGGGGGGGATGGCCGCGGCCGCGCTGAACGTCGCGGTCGGCGTCCTGTGCGCGCTCGCGGTGGCCGACCTGGCGCGCGCCCTTTTCGGCCCTCGGGCGGCCGGGTGGGCCGCGGCGCTGTTCTACGCCTATCCGCTCACATGGAACCTCTCGGGGGTCTGCTACGTGGAGGTGGAGCAGGTCCTGTTCTCGGTCCTCTGTGTGCGGGCGCTGGTCGGGGAGGGAGGCCGTCGAGCGGCCCTCGCCGGCGTGCTCGCCGGGCTCGCGATGGGGACGAAGTACCCCGCGGCCGTGTTCCTCGCCCTTCCGGTCGGGCTCTTCGTCCTCGGGCGGCGCGGCTTCCTCGCGGGGGCCGCGTTCATGCTCGCCGCGGCCGTCGTCGTCTCACCCTGGCTCGTGAAGAACGCCTCCGCGACGCGGAACCCCGTGTATCCGCTGCTCGGAGATGTCTTCCGTACGGAGCGCTGGTCGGACGAGCAGGAGGCGCGCTTCACGCAGGCGCACCACCCGCCCAGGCCGACGACCGAGCAGGCGGTCCGCGATTTCCGGACCGCGGTCTCGGGCCATCACGAGACGCCGGAGGGGGACAGCGTCTGGCTGCCGCCGCGGGTGTCGCTCCTCCTCCTCCTCGCGCCCCTCCTCCTCGTCCTGCCCCTGGAACAGGTCAGGCGACGATCGGCCATCCCGCTCCTGCTCCTCTTCGTGGCGCATCTGGCGGCGTGGTGGCACCTGACGCACCGGATCGATCGCTTCTTCTACCCCGCCGTCCCCTGGCTTGCGGTCCTGGGAGGCGCGGGTCTCTCGAGCCTCTCGAACGAGTTCCTGCGGAACGCGATCCGCTTCACTGCGGCGGTCGTCCTCTGGTTCCAGGCCGGCATCGGCGTCCCCTACCTGGTCGCGCAGGAGCGCATCGGCGACGAGACGACAGCGGAACGCGTGCTGCGCGGCCGCGACCCGTGGGATTTCCTGCATGAGCTCAATGCCGAGGCCTTCGAGCCCATGGACTACGTGAACGCGGAGCTGCCGAAGGACTCGCGCGTGCTCGTCCTCGGCGAGGCGCGGACGTTCTACCTGGAGCGCGAGTTCATCGCGGCGACCGTCTTCGACCCCTGCCCGTGGGAGGACATCTTCCCGATTGCCCCCAAGGACGGGGCGCAGGCCCGAGAGCTCCTCCGCAAGGAGGGGATCACGCACATCCTCGTCAACTGGACCGAGGTCCACCGGTTGAAGTGGTCCTACGCCTACGACTGGAAGGGGCGGCGCCTCCCCGGATACAGCGACACGGTCAGTCCGGAGGTCTTCCGCGTTCTGGAGCGGGACGTCCTCGAACGGGTCAGGACGTTCGGCCCCGTCCATCCCGAGTGGGGCTGCGAGCTTGTCGTGCTGTACCGCGTCCGTCCCGGCTAAGGCCTTGATTGCGGGACTCCCGGGATCTACACTCCTCTCCCCATGAGTGCAAACGGCGATCTCGATCTGGACACCATGCTCCGCGAGCTGGTGAAGAAGAAGGGATCCGATCTCCACCTCAAGATCGGCCGCCCGCCCCTCTTCCGCATCTCGGGCGACCTCTACCCCGAGCCGCTCCGCGAGGTGACCGACGAAGACATGGAGCGGTTCAGCAAGCAGGTCCTCCGCCACCCGGAGCTGGAGCGGCGTTTCGAGACGAGGTACGCGAGCGACCAGACCTACATCGTCGCCGGGCTGGGGCGCTTCCGCACCAACCTCTTCCGCTACCGCGGCCAGGTCGGCGTCGTGTTCCGCAACCTCTCGTCTGTGCCGACGATCGAGTCCCTCGGCCTCCCGCCGGTCCTGCACACCTTCTGCACGAGGGAGCAGGGGCTCGTCCTCGTGACGGGGCCCGCGGGGCAGGGGAAGTCGACCACGCTCGCCGCGATGATCCACCAGATCAACATGACGCGGAAGTGCCACATCGTGACGATGGAGGACCCGATCGAGTTCCTCCACGACGACGACGTGGCGGAGATCACGCAGCGCGAGATCGGGATCGACACCCCGACGTTCGCCGACGG
>CAZYRM010000578.1:0-2150 GCA_964649705.1 uncultured Planctomycetia bacterium | reverse complement strand
GAGCCGCCCTGGGAGACCGGGTAGCGGCTGGGGTGGTTCAGACCGCCGCCGAACGAGTTGTAGATGCGGATCGTGTCGATCAGGCCGTCCGCCCAGTAGATCCAGTCGAAGCTCGGCATGTAGCTGTGGAGGAAGAGGTAGCCGAACTCGGTGATGTCGAGGATGTTCGTCGCGTTGTAGGTGACGGAGGTGAACCACGCCGTCGACGTGCGGATCAGGTTCCCGTTCAGGTAGAGGCGGATGATCGTGTAGTTGTCGAGCTCGACGCGGATCTGGTTCCACTGCCCCGGCGGCGGCAGGAGCGAGCCGAAGGGGTTGTAGTCGAGCCAGATGTAGTCGCTGCCGAACGGGTAGTTGATGTTCGCCTTGCGGCACTCCGGCAGCACGACGCCCGAGGTGACGAAGGAGCAGTGCCCGCCGTTCACCCACGGCCTCGCGAAGAAGTAGCCGTAGATGTCGTGCCCGCCTCCGGGGCCGCTCGGGATGCGCTCGCGCGAGCCCGGCACGGCCTGGCAGTACCAGCCGTCGAGCGTCCCTCCGCGCATGTCCTGCTTCAGCCACCACTGGAACGCGGACTGCTGCGGGTTGACGAAGCCGTTGCCGTTGTGGGAGTCCACGCCCGGGTAGAGGCAGACCTTGTTGCGGCGGCGGTTGAGCATGTGCCCGTCGGGGAAGAGGTCGCTGCCCCAGGTCGAGTTCCGGTTGGACGCGGGGAGGTTGGCGTTCATCACGCTCCGCGCCCTCGGGTTCTGGTTCGGGACGTTCGGATACCCGTAGTCCGCGGGGTCGTTCTCGCACAGGTCCTGCCGTCGCACGACGCGGTTCTGGTCGTGGATGTTCCCGTACCAGCGCTCGTGGACCTGGTCCGGGTGGAGCTTGGCGGCGATCGTGTCGTCGTTGTCCATGAAGAAGATCTCATCCCCGTCGAGGGCGTCGTCCTCGCGGATCTGGATCTGCCCGTCGACGACGCTCGCCTCGTTCACGTTCCAGCTCTGGTCCTCCATGCTCTCGGGGAAGGAGCGGGTCCCGTTCCACGTCCCCGTGCTCTGGGCGGCGGTGACGAAGTCGCGCTGCGACGTGTGGCGTAGGACGTCGAAGAGCTTCACGACCGTCCTCAGCTTCGCCGTCGCGACCGCGCGGTTGTTCTGGTCGAGCACGCGGCCGAGGCTCTCGATCTGGAACCAGCCGTAGCTCGAGAAGCAGAACTCGGTCGTGTGGAGCGTGAGGTCGGTCTTGTCGGCGGTGCGGCCGAAGGGGGTGTTCCCGACCGCGCCTACGGCGTCCGCGACGAACTTGTTGAGGCGCGTGTTCGGGTTCGCGTTCGCGTTGATGACGCCGCGCTGGTCCTGGGAGATCATGTTGAGCGAGGTGTCGACCCAGGTCTCGAATCCCTCCCAGGTCTTGAACGGCGTGGTCTGCCGAGCGGTCCCGATCGCGCGGGCGACCAGGACAGCCTGGGGGTCGCCGATCGCCGGGACGTTGACGAGCGAGTTCCCGCGGACGATGCGCGCGGAGAGGCCGGCGATGCAGGCAAAGACGACGGGGAGGGGCGCCGTGTTGACGTTCACGGGGTGGCGGCCCGGGTAGTTCGCGGGCGGCACGAAGTCGTAGTTCTCGACAGGCCATTGCCCGGGGCTCTGGGGACGGGGCGGGATCACGCCGGCGTCGCGCCAGGAGTAGATGGAGATGTAGTCGCGAAGGACGTTCATCTCGGCGACGCTGAAGATGGCGAGGAGGTCGTCCATCGCCTTGAACGCGCCGCCGAACTGGAAGTTGCGCGTGCTGACGATGGCGGCGCCGCGCCCGCGGATCGGGTCGGGCTTGCCGTCCAGGGAGTTGATGCCGCGGCCCAGGGCGTTGAGGATGCGGGGGAGGATCGTCTCCTGGCCGTTGAGGTCGGTCTCCCTGCTGTTGATGTTGATTCGCCCGGCGAGGTCGGAGACCTTCAGGGCGTAGGTGTCCCCGAGCTGCGTGTACGTTCCGGCGAGCACCCCGCTGTAGCCGCGGTTCTGTCCGTCGACGGTGAGGGGGCCGCGGCGGTAGGAGGGCCAGTCGGCGTCCTCGAGGCGGGTGGCCGGCTGGGGGAGGCCCGCCACGTAGGTCCCCGCGTAGAACCACGGGTCGGTGGCGGCGTCGTACATCCGCTGGGA
>CAZYRM010000577.1:0-2159 GCA_964649705.1 uncultured Planctomycetia bacterium | reverse complement strand
TCGCGGCGCGGTAGGCGCACTCGGCGGCGCGCTCCTTCTCCTCGGGGGAGGGGTCGCCGAGCACCTCGAGCACGCGGCCGGCCTCCTCGAAGGCCTGGGCGGCCTCTTTGAACCGCTCGAGCTGCTGCAGGGCGGTCCCCATCCGGAGGCGGACGGTTACGCCGTGCCGCCGCGCGTCCTGGGGCTCCTTGCATGCGGCGAGGGCGAGGCGGGCCTGCTCGACGGCGCCCGTCCAGTCCTCCCGGCGGAGACACCCCTCGATGAGCACGATGCGGGACGGGAGGGGCACGTCGCCGCCCGCGGTCCCCGCGAACTCGGCGAGCAGCTCCCGGGCCTCCACCTGCCACGGCCCCTTCGAGGCGGCGGCCTTCTGGGCCGCGGCGAGGGCGGCGGCCTGCTCCCCCATCTTCGAGAGGGCTCGGGCCTTCTCGACGAGGGCCCGCATGCGGTAGCCGGACGACTCGCCGTCCTGGAAGAAGGCCCCGTCGGGGATGACCTTGTCGCGGACGAGGTCGTTTGCGGAGGCGGCGAGGGCCTCGGCCTGGTCGCAGGCCTCCAGGGCCATCGGCCACCACTTCTTCCCGGCCTCGGCTTCGGAGACGGCGGCGAGGACCCTGGCCTTGACCCAGTACGCGCGGAAGATGAGAGGACGAGTCGTCTCGTCGATCGCCTCGGCGTCCTTGAGGCCGATGGCGACGTCGAGGACCTCCACGGCCTTGTCCAGGCGCCCGAGGTCGGCGGCGGCGAGCCCCTCGGTGATCGCAAGATCGTAGGCGGCGGCGAAGCCGTCGAACGCCCATCGGAACTCGTCCATCCCCTGTACGGCGGCGGAGAGGAGGTCGTCGCGGGCCTTTCCGGGCCCCATCGCATTGGCGCGATCGTACCGGACGAGCGGGAGGTCGTAGGAGGCGCGGAGGAACGCGGCGTTCTCCTTGGGGGCGCCGGCCGCCTTCAAGTCGCTTGCAAGCCCCTGGAAGAGCTCCTCGGCGGACTTGAAGCGGGCGTCGGCGCGGGCGGCCTGATCGAGGCGGCGCGCGGGGTCGGCCTGGGCGCGCGCGGCGTCGGCCCACAAGAGGCCCCGGTCGCGCTCGATCTCGCCGAGGAGGAGGCGGGCGTCTGGGACGCGGGGGTGGGCGGCGTGCTCGGACAGGAAGCGCCGGGCGGACTTCGCGGCGGAGTCGAGGGCGGCGTCGCGGACCTCGGCGGGCTCCCTGGACGCTCCCGCCTCGCGGCGGACGATCGTCGCGAGGGCCAGATCGAGGGCCTCCTTCTGCTCCGCGGGGGCCGTCGGGTCGGTGCGGATGCGCTCGCAGACCTCGCGGGCGAGGTCGAAGTACCCTTGCCCGGCGAGGGTCTCGGCGTACGACAGATCGTCCTCGCCGTGGAGAGGAAGGGAGAGCAGGAGGGTGGGGAGGAAGGCGGCGAGGCGCCGCATGGGGTAGAACACTCCGGCGAGATGGGGCCACCCCTGGCGAGGGAGATGATGCACTGGGGGCGGGAGGAGGTCAACGGATTCCATGGAGGGATGAACGGGGCGAGGACGGGCGAGTTCGGGGGGAGGGGCGGGGATATCAGATATCACATATCAGATATCACATATCAAATATCGCCTGGACTCGGGTCGGGTGGGGGAAGATATGTGATATGAGGTATCTGATATGTGATATCTGATATGGGCGCTTGAACTCTGCCACTCGGCTCCGCGTTGCTCGCAGCCGCCTTCCGACCAACTCGTCGCCGGCCTTAAACGGACAAGGGGCGGCTCCCACGGAGCCGCCCCTTTCTGCTGTTCCAGTTCCGAGCTACCGAACGTTTCTCTCCTCTTCCTCCGCGATCGTGATCTTCGCGCGGACCAGGACGAGGAGGCTCCGACGCTGCTGCGCCTCCTGCTTCTGGCTGAAGAAGAAGTTCAGGATCGGGATGTCCTTGAGGAACGGCACGTTCGACTCCGACTGGTCGTCGAAGATGTCGGTCAGCCCGCCGACGAGGATCGTCCCGCCGTCGGGGATCGTGACGGTCGTCCGGGCGCGCTCGATCTGCATGTCGGGCGTTTCGATGCGCACCAGGATGCCCGCGCCGTTTCCGCCCGTCACGTCGACGTCGATGAAGCTGTCCTCGATGTCCCGCTGCAGGCGGGCCACCGTCGGGCGCAGCTCGAT
>CAZYRM010000576.1:0-2174 GCA_964649705.1 uncultured Planctomycetia bacterium | reverse complement strand
TCTCGTCCAGCGTCTCGCCGACGACCTCAATCCCCTTCTCATGGCGGTTGACGAGCTGCCGCAGTCGGGTGACCTCCGCCTTCAGTTCCATGAGCTCGGCCTGCAAGCGCGACGACGAGAACGTCGTCGCATCGGGGCGCACTTCCTGTCGCAACCGATCGAGCTCCCTCGTCAGGATGTCCACGCGGTCGCACAACTCCGGCGGCGCAGCGCGAGAGGCGCGCCCGTCGCTCCCACTCCGCCACTCGGTGACCCATCCGTTCCAGGCCGAAAGACAGGACCGGATCAGCCGTCTGGGACCCACGGCTCCGACTGCAACCGCGCCCAGGAGGACCAGGCCCGTCCCGATGGCCAGCGCCGCGTGGATTCTTGTCCTGCGGTTGGTTTCCATGGCTGCCTCCTCGTTGAATGCCTACGGACGCTCGTCATCCAGATGCTTCAGACGCTCAGACCCGCGTCGCGCCGCCTTGCTCATCCCCTCGAGTTCCGCCTCGTGCTGGGCGAGCGTCTGGTCGACCTCCCCCAGCGTGGCCTCGCACTCCTTCCGCAGTTCCTGGTCGCGGATGGCTCCGGAGTCGATCTCCCTCCGAAGCTCGCTCGCGGCGCGACGGAGACCCTCCGCGTCGCGCCGGTCGTCGCGCTCGTGGTCATGGAGCGCCTGCACAAGCTCGAGACGCGCTCGCAGCACCTGGGCCTCCGTTTCCCCCCGTGTGGACCACGGGAGGATGGACGAGCACCCCGCGCAGCACGAGAGACCCGCAAGCGCGATGACGGCCAGAGACGCACGAATCCCGCCCATGGCATCCTCCTGTCGCATTCGACCCGATGGACTCGCAACCCTCGCCTTCCACCAGGGTATGTCAGGCCAGAGGTGGGAGCTTTCATGCCCACCGAGGACTCGCGAGGACGACCGGTCGTTGCGCGCGGATCTCCGTGCTCCGCGCGGTCCATGCATCGCACGCCCGATGACCCCATCCGGGGTGGGTCAGCACGACTGAAAGGAACCGGTCTCCATCGCACATCCCGTCTGCAGAGGATGAGCCACAGGAGACGCACCATGGCGCAGGACACACAGCGGATCAGCAGGGTTGCGCGAATCGCGCTCCTCCTTCTGGCCATCGTGCTACCCGGCGGCATCTGCCTCCTGTTCATCCTTCCCAGGGCAAGTCGTCGTTGCCGGTAGGGCTTCAGAGATAGGAGTCCCTCGATGTGCCGCCGATCCGAGTTGGCCGTGTTCGTCCTGCTCGCCGCATCGACCCTCATGGCGGGTACCGCGACCCGGGTCCTGCAGCCCGGCCCCGGCGACTGGCAGAGCCAGCTTGCTGGGGGGAAGGACATCTGGACGACGAGCGTCTACTCCTGGGCGCCGGGCGGCGGGGGCCCGGGCGGGGGACTCGACGACGACCAGCTCCAGGTCGGAGGGTGGGGAGACGACTACTACAGCCTGCTCCAATTCGACCTGACGGGATTGCCCTCGCACGCCATGACTGCCTCGCTGGAGCTCTATCGCAACGACCGTCGAGGCGCCCCGGTCGGGATGTTCCTCGATCGCATCACGCAGCCGTGGAGCTGGACCGACCGCCTGTGGTGGGCCGATCGCCCGGCGACCGTTCCGTGTCGCCCCGAGCCTCTTCCCCCGGCGGCGATCAACGCCTGGTACTCGATCGACGTTACGGACCTGTACAACGCCTGGATGGACGGCACCCATCCCAACTACGGCCTGCTGCTCCGCCCGACGACGAACTGGCCCGAGGTCTTCAACGTCTTCTGGAGCAGCGACCACCTCGAGGACGCCTCCCTCCGCCCGCGCCTCGTCGTCACCTACGAGCTCTCCGCTCCCGCGCCGCGCATCGTCGTCGGCCTGGGACAGGGGAGCGGTGGCATCCTCGCCGTGCTCCAGGGCGACGAGTCGTCCTGGACCGTCGAGCGGTGGCTGCAGGTCCCATGGTCCTCCTACCGCGCCTCCGGGGCAGGCGCGGAGCCACAGACGGGCGACATCGATGGAGATGGCCTCGACGAAATCGTCGTGGGGCTCTCTCCCAGGGGAGGGGGCGGGTGGATCGCCCTGTTCGACGACGCCGATCACGGTTACGCCTTCCTCCGGTGGCTTCGCGTCCCGTGGCGCACGTACAACGCACGCAACGGAGGCACGCACGTCGCGGCGGGCGACCTCG
>CAZYRM010000575.1:0-2179 GCA_964649705.1 uncultured Planctomycetia bacterium | reverse complement strand
AGGTGCTTGAGGTAGATCAGCTTCCAGCCGAACCAGCCGAGGAACCCCTCCAGCGTCACCCGCGCGCCCGCCATGAAGACGCCCTTCTCGTCGCCCAGCGACACCGCGGTCCCCATGTGCCTGTAGCGGAACGGACGCGGCTCCCCGTCGCCCCGGATCAGCCGCGCCAGGTTCCACGCCGCCGCGGCCGCCTCCTGCACCGCCACCTGCGCCGTCGTCGGGAGCGGCCTCCCCTCGAAGAGGAACTCCGCGCCGTCCCCCACCGCGATGACCTCGGGGTGCCCGGGCACGAGGAGCGTCGGCTCGACCACGACGCGCCCCGTGCGCCCCTTTGCCAGGGGGAGCGCGTCGTATGCCTGGTTCCCGCACACCCCGGCGCTCCAGAACAGGTTCGCCGCCTCGATCCGCTCCCGGCCGCCGTCCAGCTCCACGAAATCGGGCCCGACCCGCGTGACCTTCTTTCCCGCGGTGATCGTGATGTCCTTCGCCAGGAGCCGCCGGATCACCTTGTCCCTCACGACCGGGGTCGTGCCGGGCATGAGCGTGGGCCCGGCCTCGACGACGTGGACGGAGACCTCCCGCGCGTAGTCCACCAGCGGGTACGACGGGCAGAGGGCGTGGTGGACGAGGCCGTGGACCTCCGCGACGAGCTCCACGCCGGTCGGCCCGCCGCCGATGACGACGAACGAGAGGAGCTTCCTCCGCTGCACGGGGTCCTCGATCCGCGCCCCCATCGCGAAAGCGCCCATGATCTGCGCTCGGATCCGCTCCGCGTCGCGGATGTCGTTCAGCGGCAGGCAGTTTTCGCGCGCCCCTTCGATGCGGAAGAAGTTCACCGAGCTCCCGAGCGCCAGGACGAGGCGGTCGTAGGCGAGCGCGAGCGTCCGCTGCGGCTGGTCCGGCGTCCTCTCCCACGGCCCGCCCGCGAGGCGCACCTCGACGCGGCGCGCGGCCAGGTCGATCCCGACGATGCGCCCCTGGATCAGCTCGATGCGGCGCCCGCGCAGCACGAAGCCGAGCGGCTCGGAGACCTGGTGCGGCGAGGCGCACCCCGTGGCGACCTCCGCGAGCATCGGCTTGAAGAGGTGGTACGGCTCCTTGTCGACGAGGACGATGCGCGGCGGGTCCGGGTGGCCGCGGAACTCGTCGGCGAGCTTGAGGGCGATCGGCAGGCCGCCGAACCCCGCTCCCAGGATGAGGACCGTCTGTCCCATGCCTCGCCCCGCGGCGCCGTTACCCTTCCCAGCGCCGGTAGGTCCCGTCAATGACGTTCCACGGCCCCCGGGCGGGGTGGAGGATCTTCCCGAGGATCTCGATCCCCTCCACGAGCCGCGGCCCGGGGCGGCTGAAGTAGGCGTTCGCGTCGACCGCCCAGACGCGCGGGCGCTTGACGCACGGGAGGTCGGCCCAGCCCGGCATCGCGACGAGGCGCGGGACCTGGGCGAGGGCGTGCTCCGCATCGAACCCGCACGGCATGACGAGGAGGACCTCGGGCTTCGCCTGGACGACCTCGTCCCACGTCACGCGCCGGGCGGGCTTGCCCTCCTCGCCGAGGGGGTCCATCGCGCCGATGTGGCGGATCATCTCGGGGACCCAGTGCCCCGCGACGATGAGCGGGTCTGTCCACTCCAGGCACACGACGCGCGGGAGGCTCCCCGAGCCCTGTGACCGGGCGCGGATCTCGTTGATGCGGCTACGGAGCCGCATCGTCAGGACCTCCCCCGCCATCGGGCACCCTGCGGCCACGGCGACGCGGCAGACGTCCTCGAGGACCTGCGTGATCCGTTTGGGGGAGACGTTGAGGAACTTCGCCTCGGGGCTGACCTGCCGCACGGCCTCGACCACGGTCGCCCACGGCGTCGCGCAGACGTCGCAGAGCTCCTGGGCGAGGACGAGGTCGGGCTGCGCGGCGCGGAGGGCGTCGAGGTCCACCTCGTAGAGCGGCTCGCGCTTCGAGACCCTCTCGCCGACGGCGGAGTGAATCTCGGAGGGGGAGAGCGTCCCGGTGGGGACGAGCGACCGGACGAGGACGGGCTTCGTGCGGGCCTCGCTGGGGTAGTCGCACTCGTGGGTGACGCCGACGATCTCGTCGCCGAAGCCGAGCGCGAAGGCGATCTCCGTGGCGCCCGGGAGGAAGCTGGCGATCCGCATAGGACCCGAAGGCTACAGGACGGGTCCC
>CAZYRM010000574.1:0-2188 GCA_964649705.1 uncultured Planctomycetia bacterium | reverse complement strand
CAGAGCTCGGCGACCGGCTTGGCGATCGCCTTGTAGACCGCCGGCCCGAACATCGTCTCGGCCGCCCGGTTGAAGAGCAGGACCCGCCCCTCCTTGTTCAGGCCGAGCGTCGGCGTCGGGTCATGCTCGAGGATCTCCTGGGCGAGGCGGAGGGAGGCGATGGTGGCCTGGAGGTTCTCGTTCCGCTTCTTGAGCTCAAGGACGTTCTTCTGGAGCTGGACCTGGTTCGCCTCGAGTTCTTCGGCGTAGGTCTCCAGCCGCTTGTCGCGCTGCTCCAGGAGGCGGACCATCTTGGTGACGTCCGTCGCGGTCCCCTTCCCCGAGCCCGGACGTAGGGGGTCGGCGATGTCCTTCGTCCCTTCGATCTCGTCGAGGCGCGCCTTGAGCCGCCGGTTCTCCTCAAGCACCTTTCGCAGCTCGTCTTCTTCCATGGACAGCAGGCGCCCCCATGCGCAACGTCGACCCCGACATCGATGATAGGCGCGTCGGCCTTCGTCGGTCAAGGCGGCCGTGGACGGGCGGTTGGCTCGCGTCAAGGGCAGTCAGCGGCCGGCGGCCTCGAGGTACGCATGGACCGCCGAGGCCGTGCGACCCGCTTCGTCTGATGCATCCGCCTCGAGTTGCTTCAGGCGCTCCCGGGCGCGCTCGACGATCGCTTTGGTGAAGAACTCCGCGCTGGGGCGGTATGGCTGGGACTCCGCCTTCGTGCCGTAGTCCGTGATGGCCACCCAGAGCCGCTCCTCGGCCTCGCCATGTGCACAGTCCAGGAGCCCCAGGATCCGAGATGGGATTCGAGTGCGGTCGTGGATTGTCCCCAGCGCATTCACCGAGATGTCGTCACCCGTCGCGCAGCGCTCGACGAGGAGGTTCAGGAAGTTGTCCCCGGGGAGTTCGACGATCGCCCTCGCAACCATCCAGCGGACCTGGTCGTCGTCGTAGGACCAGAGTCTCGGGATGACCTGGAGCAGGCGATCCGGCTGCATGGTCGCGGCCCGCTCCCAAGACATGATGTATTGCAATCCCATCTGGCCGACGTCGTAGAGGCGGCTGTTCAGGATGAAGTCGGTGGTCAGGTCCTCACCCGTCAGCTCGTACGCCTGCGTGGGCCGCTCGAAGGGCGGGGAGACGAAAGACATAACCGCCCGCTCAGGCAGGTGTGCCAGGTACCGATCGATGATGGCTGACTCGACTTTGGCCGCCGAGAGGATCTCGCGGATCCTCTGGCGGGCGAACGGCACGATCTCGGCCCGCCGTCGGTCCCACTCGGTCCACTTGACATCATGCCATAGGCGCGACGCGGACCAGGACCGCTTCGCATCGGACCCGATGTCCGTCAGCAGGGCTACCGAGATTGCCTGGATGTCATACTCCTCGACGAGCTTCTTGACCTGGGCGAGTTCCGCCGCCGTCGGCTCGGCGGCAGACCCCAGACACAGGCGGGACAGCTTCGCGTCCAAGTCGCGGCCGCGCTTGTAGGAGTCGAACGATCGTGCCTCGACGTCCTCCCGCGCCGACTCGTACATCTGCCGCGCTCGGTCGAGTCGCGCTCGCACCCTCGGCGCGTCGGTCGGCGGCAGCTTGGACCCGCCCCATTCGACAATCCACTGTCCGTCTGTCTGGGACGGGAACAGCAGCAGGAGGACGCGCTCTCTATCCAACGGATAGAAGACGGTTGGGAATCAACTGTGCACCGGCCCGTTCCGCACCTTGAGCACGGTCTCCGAGGTGGTCCCCTTCAGGACCTCGATGACGCGAACTTCGGCGACGCACGGGCTCACGTCATTCCTCGACGGTCCCAAGTCTGGGAAGTCGAAGGGCGCGGTCGAGGTGATCTCGCCATCGACGATCAGCGAGCTCTCCAGTACGAGGAAATCGAGGCTCCGCGCCTCCCCCGTGCACGGGAGGCCCGGCTGGCCGTACAGGCAGAAGGCCAGGACCCACAGAGCCTGGAGTCGGTGCGTGACGCGGAGTGCGCGGGTGTGGCTCATCGATTGCTCCCCCACGAATCCTGTACGGAAGAGCCCACGGGACTGTGCCTGACAGGATCCTGGCTGATGATAGGCGCGTCGGCCTTCGTCGGTCAAGGCGGCCGTGGAGCGGGCAGAGGTTCCCCAGCGGCGGCCCGGCCTATCCCCCCCCTACACATCAGGACCCCGTCAAGCCAACAAATACCAACACAAAAATACCA
>CAZYRM010000573.1:0-2210 GCA_964649705.1 uncultured Planctomycetia bacterium | reverse complement strand
CCCATGCCTCGCCCCGCCGCTCCGCCGCCCTTGGGGCGGCGCCCTCTCCTCGGGCGCCTTTCCTCGATCGCATACGATCAACTCATGATTCGTGTCGATTCGTGTCCATTCGTGGATCGTCCCGGGACCGGTCGAGCACGTCAGCGAGCCCGAAACGACACGCGACTTGCGGAGGAGACCTCCCTACCACTATTAATAGGGGGATGAGAGTTGCCCTCGTCGTGTTCTTGCTGGCCTCGGTCGCCATGGGCGAGGACGCGCCGCCGAAGTTCCTCGGGACGCGAGGCTGCCGGGACTGCCACTCGACCGCGTCGATCGGCGACCAGCACGGGGTCTGGAAGCGGAGCGCCCACGCGCGCGCGTTCGAAACGCTGCGGGGCGACGCCGCGAGGCGAGTGGCGAAACCGCTCGGCATCGACGACCCCTCCGCTGACGCCCGCTGCCTCAAGTGCCACGTCACCGCATGGGACGCGCCGGCGGAGCGGAAGGTCTACGGCCTGCGCGCCGCCGACGGCGTGTCGTGCGAGTCGTGCCACGGGCCCGGCGAGCGGTACGCCCCGCGCGAGGTCATGATCGACAAGGACGAGTCGAGGCGGCAGGGGCTTCTCATGCCCGACAAGGACGCCTGCCTCCGCTGCCACAACCAGGAGAGCCCCACGTACCGGGAACTCGACTACGAGAAGGCCCTCGCCGCGATCGCCCACCCGGTCCCGGAGCGGTTCGAGTGGGACAAGGCGATCGCGTGGGAGGCGGACTACGAGGCCGGCCTCTCCCGAGCACAGCGCGAGGACCGCCCGATGCTCGTCGACTTCCACCCCGGCGTCGGCTGTCCCCGGTGCGGCGAGATGAAGGGCGTCTACGAGGCGCCCGAGGTCGTCGAGGCCGCGCGCAACTTCGTCTGCGTCCGCGTCGAGGCCCCCACGAAGTCGCAGCTCCTCCAGCATGGGCTGTCCGATTGCGCGACGCGCGTGGTCTTCCCCGACGGGCGGATCGCGAAGGACCTCTACGGCGCGGTCCCGTCCGGGCTCCTCGCGCACGTGCTGAAGCGCGTGACGCAGGCGAGGAAGGGGTTCACGCTCGACGAGGCCGACCCGAAGGCCGCGGAGGCGCGCGAGGTCTGGGAGATGATCCGGACGCAGGGGCCGAGGATGATCGAGTACGTCGCTCGCCAGTTCGTCGAGATCGGCCGGCCCTGCGAGCCGCTCCTCCTCGCGGAGATCTGGGACCCGGACTCCTCGCTACGGAACGGCTGCCTCCAGATCCTCGGCCACGTCGAGGCCGCGGAGAGGAAGGCGGGGCGCGCGCCCGACCCCGCCCCCGGCGTCGACCCGTTCTGGGACCTCCTCGCGTTCGCGTACGACCCCGTGAACGACCTGCGCGTCGCGGCCGTCGAGGGGCTGGCGCGCGTCGCCGACCCGCGCGCCGGCGCGCCGCTCGCCCGATACGGCACGAATGACGTCGACGCACGCGTCGTGACGGCGGCGTTCCGCGCGATCGCCGCCTCCAAGGGCGCCGAGGCCCTCCCGTGGCTCCTCTCCCGCGCCTTCGAGCCCCACTGCACCGACCCGCGCTGCCCCGTGCCGATCGACGCGATCGTCGCCATCGGGGCGATCGGGGACCCCGCAGCGACCGAAGGGCTCATCGCGGTGCTCGCGGAGAGGCCGGACCTCGCGCCTGCGATCCTTTGCGCCCTCGCGGACGTGGGGTCGCCGCGCGCGGTCGAGGTCGCGCTCGGCGTCCTCGCCGATCGGGGCCAGCCCTTCGCCGCGCGCAACGAGGCAGTATTCACCGTGGCGGGGAGCCCCTTTTTAGACGTAGAGGCGTGGGCCGCGCTCCTCCCCCACCTCGCCGACCCGAACATCGAGATCCGCGGCGGGATCTGCGAGGCCACTGGAGAACTCATGATCGAGGAGGGGATCGACCCGATGATCGGCGTCGTCGAGCGAGACCCTCACGAGGTCCCGCGAGCCTACGCCGCGTGGGCCCTCGGGAGGTGCGCCATAAGTGAGCCCGAGAGGGAGCGGGAGGTCTCCGAGCGGCTCCTGGACCTGATCGAGGACCCCTCGACCATCGTGCGCGTGCAGACGCTCCGCGCGCTCGTGGGGCTCGACCGCGACGACCTCGCCTTCCTGCTCCGCGACGCGCTGACGGACAACACGTCGTGGAACGTCGAGGACCGGAAGTCGCTCACGCTCGCCGCGGAGACGCTC
>CAZYRM010000572.1:0-2212 GCA_964649705.1 uncultured Planctomycetia bacterium | reverse complement strand
TCGACAAGGCGAAGCAGGCGCTCAAGGAGTGCTTCAACATCGCGCCCAACACGATCTGGCACATCTTCGCGAGCGACGAACTGGGGAAGATCACGTAACCGCAGGCACGAAGGACCACGATGGCCAACGAATCCAAGAAAAAATACCCGGACGAGCCTGAGACGCCGCCGCCGACGGGGATCATCCGCGACCTCCTCCTCGAGGAGGAGATGAAGGACAGCTACCTGAACTACGCGATGAGCGTCATCGTCGCGCGGGCGCTGCCGGACGTCCGCGACGGCCTGAAGCCCTCCCAGCGCCGCGTCCTCGTCGCGATGAACGACCTGAACCTCGGCCCGACGGCGAAGCACAGGAAGTGCGCGAAGATCTGCGGCGACACGAGCGGGAACTACCACCCGCACGGCGAGGCGGTCGTCTACCCGACGCTCGTGCGCATGGCGCAGGACTTCGCGATGCGGTATCCGCTCGTCAACCCGCAGGGGAACTTCGGCTCCGTCGACGGCGACCCGCCCGCGGCCATGCGCTACACGGAGGCGCGCATGACCCGCTTCGCGACGATGATGCTCGAGGACCTCGAGAAGAACACCGTCGACTACGTCCCGAACTACGACGAGACCCGCGAGGAGCCCACGGTCTTCCCGAGCAAGTTCCCGAACCTCCTCGTGAACGGCTCCACGGGGATCGCGGTCGGGATGGCGACCTCGATCCCGCCGCACAACCTGCGGGAGGTGTGCGACCTGATCATCAAGGTGATGGACGACCCGGAGGTCCCCGTCGACGAGCTGATCAAGGTGGTCCCGGGCCCCGATTTCCCGACGGGGGGGATCATCTGCGGGACGGCGGGGATCCGCGAGGCGTACGAGTCGGGCCGCGGGCTGATCACGGTCCGCGCGAAGCACCACGTCGAGGAGTCGAAGAGCGGGAAGAAGTTCATCGTCTACACGGAGATCCCCTACAACCAGAACAAGGCGAAGATCATCGAGAAGATCGCGGACCTGGTGAAGGAGGAGAAGGTCGTCGGCGTGGCCGACGTCCGCGACGAGAGCGACCGGGAGGGGATGCGGATCGTCGTCGAGATGAAGAAGGGGGAGGACGAGACGATCGTCCTCAACCAGCTCTGGAGGAACACGGCGCTCCAGGACACGTTCTCGCTCAACATGATCGCCCTCGTCCACGGGCGGCCTCAGTGCCTGTCGCTCAGGCAGCTCGCGCAGGCGTACCGCGACCACCGCATGGAGGTGATCCGGAGGCGCACGAGGTTCCTGCTCGAGAAGGCCGAGGCGGAGGCGCACATCCTCGAGGGGCTCCTCATCGCCCTGGCGAACATCGACGAGGTGATCGCGACGATCAAGGCCTCGCGCAGCGTCGACATCGCGGAGGCGGCCCTCGTCGCGAAGTTCAACCTCTCGGTGCTGCAGGCCCAGGCGATCCTCAGGATGCAGCTCCAGAAGCTGACGGGGCTGGAGCAGGAGAAGCTCAGGAAGGAGCTGGAGGACCTCCGCGACAAGATCGCGGGGTACAGGGCGATCCTGGCGGACGAGGCGCTGGTGCTGGACATCATCCGCGAGGACCTCTACGAGATGAAGGAGCAGTACGGCGACGACCGCCGCACGGAGATTGGCGGTCCGGCGGAGGAGTTCGCGCAGGAGGACCTGATCCCCGACGAGGAGATGGCGGTGACCATCTCGCACGAGGGGTACATCAAGCGGCTCCCGCTGACCTCGTACCGCAGGCAGCGCCGAGGCGGGAAGGGGGTGACCGGGGCGGAGACGAAGGAGGGGGACTTCATCGAGCGCCTCTTCGTCGCCTCGACGCACGCCTACATCCTCTTCTTCACGGACGGGGGGATCGTGCACTGGAAGAAGGTGTACGAGGTGCCCCAGTTCTCTCGGACGGCGAAGGGGAGGGCGCTCGTGAACCTCCTCGAGATCGAGAACGCCGTGAAGATCACGGCGGCGATCCCGGTGCGCTCGTTCGAGGGCGGCTTCATCGTGATGGCGACGGAAAAGGGGTTCATCAAGAAGACTGCGCTCGAGGAGTACGGGAACCCGCGGAAGGCCGGGATCATCGCGATCCGCCTGGAGGAGGGGGACCGGCTGATCGGGGTGAGGGTGACCACGGGCCAGGACAAGATCATCCTCGGCAGCGAGGACGGGATGGCGATCCAGTTCTCGGAGGCGGACGCCCGTCCGATGGGGAGGGCGACCTACGG
>CAZYRM010000571.1:0-2230 GCA_964649705.1 uncultured Planctomycetia bacterium | reverse complement strand
GGAGCTTCGTGAGGTGGAGCTCCTCGCGCTTGACCGCCTCGTACTTCTCGTACTGGGTCGGCGGCTGGGCCTCCTCGTCGAGCTCCTCGCGGGCGTGCGCGGGCGCGGCAGGGCGTCTGGGCTCGATGGGCGCATCATCGCGGCGCGGGTCGGGGCCGCGCTCGTCGCGAGGGGCGCGGCGCGGGTCGGGGCCCACCTCGTCGCGACGGGGGTCCGGCCCGCGGTCGTCGCGGGGGGGCCGGCGGGGGTCGGGGCCGCGGTCGTCGCGGACGTCCCGCGGCGCAGGGCCGCGGCGGGGCTCGTCGGCCTGGTCGTCTCTCGGGGCGCGGCGCGGCTCGTAGTCGTCGTCGTCGCGGACGGGGCGGCGGGGGGGCTCGTAGGCCTCTTCGCGGGGGGGGCGCTGACCCGGCATGGGTTCAACTCCTACTGTGGGTTCGCTCCCCGCATGAGGCGGGGGCGGCGGGACCTGCCTCGCCGGGACGTCCGGACGAGGCGCTGAAAGATTGCGCGCACCTGACGGCAGGTGTCGCCAAGGGGGCCATCGTTGTCGATCACCTCATCCGCGGCGCGGAGCTTGGAAGCCAGCGACCGCTGGAACCGCTCCCGCCGCGCCACCTCGCCGGGGTCCCAGGCCCGGTCGCGCACCGCACGCTCCGCCCTGGCCCTCCGTGGCGCCTTGATATAGAGGATCCTGTCGCACAACCCGTCCGCACCCGATTCGAGGAGCAGGACAACGTCGAGGATCACCAGCCGGGGCGGCGTGGTCCGCCTTCCCAGGCGATCCAGCGTCCCCCGGACCCGATCGAGCACCCAGGGATGGACGATCCCCTCCAGCCGCCCGAGCTCCTTGTCCGTCCTGAACGCGAACGCGCCAAGCAACTTGCGGTCGATTCGCCCGTCCCTTCCGAGGACTCCCTCCCCGAAGGCCCCGACCACCCTCCGTCGGACCTTGGGGTCGTCGAGGGCCTCGTGGCCAAGGCGGTCGGCGTCGATGACCTCCGCACCCAGTTCTTTGAACATCCCGGCGACCGTGCTCTTCCCGCTTGCGACGCCTCCGAGGAGGCCGACGACGTGAAAGGGTCGGGGCGACGTGGGACGCACCAGAGAATGAGGACGGGGGGAAACGGGTTTATGAACCGTTATGCGTCTGGGAGGGGGGACGGGCGTCGTTGACGGCTTGGAAGGTATCCCCGGGCCCGGGGCAAGTCAAGCGGATTCCAAGGCAGGAGCATTTGTGCCGGATGCGTCGATAGCTATATAGTGGAAGCCGAAACCGGTTTCAGGGCTGAAGACCCGGTGCCCCCCCTGCCGATACACCTTGGGATTCGGCGGGGCCCCAGTGGCCCCGGAGGAGGAAGCTGCATGCGTCGCTCAGACCGTGGCGTCGCGAACGTCCTCGTGATCATGCTCGTCGCCGCGGGCATCGTCGCGATGGTCCTCGGATACCTCGCCCAGGCCGAGGCGAACCAGGTCGCCCAGGAGATCGACCGCCTTGCCGCGCGGAGCAAGCAGGAAGAGGCGCGGAAGAAGGCCGCCTACGATCAGTTGAACGATCTGATCGCGAAGGCCGGCTGGCCGCGCACGCCGTTCAACGCGGAGAACGACTTCGACACGGTCTTCGACGAGCTCCAGAAGCACCGGATCATGCACCTGGAGAAGCGGAAGGACCGGCTGGGGCTGACCCAGCTCCCCGACAGCGCGACGACGATCGCCGACCTCTTCCAGGGCGACAAGGCGGGCCGCAACGGCTCCACGACGCTGGAGAGGATCGTGGCGATCTCCGAGTCGTACGTCGGCGTCCTCGAGGGGACCCTCCGCCAGGCCGAGTACCAACTCGCCACCGTGCAGGCCTCGGCGAAGTCGGCGCAGGACAGGATGAACGCCATCCTCGAGATGAAGTCGAAGGAGATCGAGGTCCTCCAGAAGGGGGACGAGGCGACCAAGCGCGAGGGCGTGGAGCAGCTCACGAAGCGCCACCAGGACATCTCCGACAGCTACAGCCAGGCGCAGACCCGCAAGGAGCAGCAGCGGGACGCGGTGAAGGACCAGTACAAGACGAAAGAGGCGGAGATGACGAAGGACGTCAACCGCCTGATGGGGGAGATCTCCCGCACGATCCAGCAGCTCGAGGAGATCCAGAAGAAGGAGGCGGTCGTCCGCGACATCACGCGTCCGCAGGGCGCGATCGTCAACCCGCAGGCCGACGGGCGGACCTGCTACATCAACCTGG
>CAZYRM010000570.1:0-2234 GCA_964649705.1 uncultured Planctomycetia bacterium | reverse complement strand
CGATGCTCCCGCGGAGGGGCACCTCGCTCTTCTGCGGGATCGCCTTGAGGTCGACCAGGCAGAGGTGGCTGGCCGTCCCGCCGTACGCGAGCTTCAGGCCGCGGCTCGCGAGGCCGTCGGCGAGAGCCTTGGTGTTGTCGACGATCTTTTTCTGAAGCTCGCGGAACTCGCCGCTCGCGGCGTACTTGAACGCCACGGCCTTCGCGGCGATCTGGTTGATATGGGGGCCGCCCTGCTCGCCGGGGAAGACGGCGAAGTCGATCTTCTTCGCGTAGTCCTCGCGGGTGGTCAGGATGATCGCGCCGCGGGGTCCGCACATCGTCTTGTGCGTGGTCAGCGTGGTCACGTCCGCGTAGCCGACGGGGCTCGGGAACAGGCCCGCGACGACCAGGCCGGCGGGGTGGCTGATGTCGGCGAGGAGGATCGGCTTCGACCCGCACGTGTCGCAGATCGCGCGGAGGCGCTTCCAGTCGATCTCCCACGGGTACGCCGAGGCGCCGCTGACGATCATGCGGGGCTTGCACTCGCGGGCGATGCGCTCGACCTCGTCGTAGTCGATCCTCCCGGTCTTCACGTCGACCTTGTAGGGGACGATCTTGTACCGCTTGCCGCTGCGGTTGACGGGGGAGCCGTGCGTCAGGTGGCCTCCGTGGTTGAGGGCCATCCCCATGACGACGTCGCCGGGGACGCAGAAGGCCTCGTAGACGGCGTTGTTCGCCGCGGCGCCGGAGAGGGGCTGGACGTTGACGAGGATCCGCTCGGCGGGGACGCGGTCGTTGGCGAAGAGGCGGGCGGCGCGCTTCTGCGCGAGGGCCTCGACGAGGTCGACGTACTCGGTGCCCTTGTAGTAGCGGCGGTCGCCGTAGCGGCGGTAGTAGGAGAGGGAGCGGGGCTGGTCGAGGAGGTACTCCTCATCCTCGCGGCACATGCGCTGGGAGGGGTAGCCCTCGGCGTAGATGTTCGTGAAAACGCTTGCCAGCGCCTCGCGCACGGGCGGGGGGCAGAGCGACTCGGAGGGGATCAGGATAAGGCGGTCCTCCTGGCGGAGGGCCTCCTGATGGATGAGGCGGGCGATGTCGCTGTCGAAGTCGGCGAGGTCGTCGCTGGGCAGGTAGAGTCGGCCTTCCTCGGGCGTGGAGACGGTCTCGTGGACGGCTTCCGGGCGGCCCATGTGCGCTCCTCGACTTGCGGCCGTGGGAACCTGAGGGCGGATCAGGTTACCAGTTGTGAGCGCACACGGCAAGGACTACAGCGGGCCGTTCGGGAGGTTCTCGAGCATGAAGTCGATCATCTGGTTGCCCACCTCGACCGGGTCGACGCCGTTCATGAGGTGGTCGCAGTCGAGCCAGACCTTCTCGGCCTGGTCGCCCGCGGCGCGGTGGAGGGCCTTGGAAAACGCCCTGGGGATGATCTGGTCCTTCTTCGCGTTGACGAGAAGCAGCGGCCTCGGCGCGATGAGGCCGACGTTGCGGACGGGGTCGATGGAGCCCTTGCCGCGGCCGCGGAGCAGCTCGGTCAGCGCGAGGAACCCGCCTCCGCCCAGGATGGAGCAGACCGCCTTGACGCGCGGGTCGTGCGCGGCGTAGGTCACACCGGTGATCGCGCCCCAACTGATCCCGACGAAGGCGATCCGCTCTCCGTCGACGTCATCTCGGGTGAGCATGTAGTCCACGGCGCGGCTGTAGTCTCCGCAATACTGCAGGAACTGCTCGCGCCCCTTGTTGCTGGTGATCCAGTCGAGGATCTCGGCGCCCTCGCCGTCGCGCTCCCCCTTGCCGGGCGAATCGATGGTCAGCACGACGAACCCGCGCTCCGCGAATTGGCGCCCGAGGCGGACGATGTAGTCGACTCCCTTGTGCCCGCCGCTGCCGTACTGCAGGAGCACGGCGGGGTAGGGGGCGGAGCCGCTCGTCGGGACGTAGAGCGACGACGGCACGCGGTCCCCCTGGATTCCGTTGAACTCCACGCGAAGCTTGCGGAAGGCCTCGGCCTTCTCGACCTCGGCCTCCGTGGGGTCGAGCGACGCCTCGTGCGCCGTGAGGTAGGGGCACTTCGCGCCCTCGGCGCCCGCGGTCGTACCAAGGGAGAGGACGGTCAAGACGGCCAGGGCAATCCACGTCGCATGCCGCATGGGCGACCCTCCAGGAGAGCCAGGATGTGCAAAGAGGGATACGGCCTCCGCCCCGAGTCCGTTGGCTTCGCCCGCCCGATCCTGCATCGCTACTGAACGCCAC
>CAZYRM010000569.1:0-2244 GCA_964649705.1 uncultured Planctomycetia bacterium | reverse complement strand
TCGACATCGCGAGGTGGATCCGGTGCAGGACGTGGACGAACTGCTCGCGCTGGCGGCCGGGGAGGTGGGCGTAGGCCGCCTCGCGGATCGAGTTCATGCCGCGCAGGAGGAAGAACATGTAGAGGGGGACGAGGATCGCGTACTGGAGGAGGGCCCACCCCGCGGAGAGCGCGGACGTGGTGGTCTCCGCGACCCACGTCGTGATGCGCGCGCCCGTCTCGGCGGCGGAGTCGGTGTTCTCCTTGAGCAGGACGTTCATCTTCTCGAGCAGCGTCGAGGCCTCGACCGGCTTGTCGGGGTGGGCGGCGTTCCACCCCTCGATTTTCCGCTTGGTCCAGGTCTCCGCGCGCGAGAGGTAGGACGGGTCCCACCTGCGGTCGCGGTCGAGGTCGGGGCGGACCTTCTCGCCCTTCTGCCACACGCCGTCCTTGTTCTCGTCGACGAATCCGTCGCCCTGGAACGTGGACCGCCACAGGCTGACGCCCTCATCGACGACGAGCGGCAGCCCGACGAAGAGGACCGTCGCGACGGCCCCCAGGCCGACCACGTACAACGCCATGATCGTGAACGTGCGGTGGATCCGCTTCCGCTCCAGCCACTCCACGAGCGGATAGAGGATGTAGGCGAGGAGGAAGGCGAGGAGGAACGGGTTGAGGACGGCGCGCGCGCGGTAGGCGACGAAGAGGAGGACCGTGAAGACGAGGAGCAGGATCCAGATGTTCTTCGATCGTTTCTGCATCGCGCGCCTACACCGCCCCCGTGGGCTCTTCGCCTCCCGACGCGTAGAGCGGCAGGGCGAGGGCCCCCTGGCCGAACGCCTCGCCGAATTCGAACACGTCGGTGAAGTCCGTCATGGAATCCGACTCGGTCTTCCCCATGAGGCCGGCGTCGACGAGGCGGAAGACGATCTCGCCGAAGTCGGCCGTCCGGGTCACGCCCCACTGGCGGAGGACGGTCTGTGCGAGCATGCCGAAGTGCTGGAGGGCCAGCTCGCGGAGCCCATCGACGAGCTCGCCGCCCGAGATGTGCCGGCGCACGGGCAGCTTCCGGAGGGTGTACTCCAGCCCCTCGAAGACGAACTGGTACGCGCCGAGACCGAACTTGCGGTCGCTCTCGACGACCTCCATCAGCTTCTCGAAGATCGGGTTCGTCACGGCGCGTCCACCCTGGGAAACAGCGGCGCCCCCTTCGCGATGCGCGTCCCCGCGGCGAGGCCTCCCCATGCCAGGTCGCCGGGCAGACGCACGGGCCCCTCCGCGCCGATCTGCCTGCGGATCCCCTCGCTCACGTTCGGCAGGAACGGCGCGAGCAGGCACGAGAGCTCCCTGAGCCCCTCGCACAGCGCGCCGAGCACTGTCCCCAGGCGCCCGCGGTTCGCGGGGTCCTTGGCGAGCGTCCAGGGCTTCGTCTGGTCGACGTAGGCGTTCGCGTGGCGCACGGCCTTCCAGATCTCCTCGAGCGTCAGGCTGAACTCGTAGCGCCCGAGCGTCTCCTCGTACCTGGGCACGACCGCCTCGAAGGTCGCCCGCAGCGCGGCGTCGACGGGCTCGTACGCCCCCTGCTCGGGGACGACGCCGCCGAAGTGCTTCTCGACCAGGGCGAGCACGCGGTTGACCAGGTTGCCCAGGTCGTTCCCGAGGTCGGAGTTGTACCTCCGCGTGAAGGCCGTCAGCGAGAAGTCGCCGTCGAGCCCGAACGGCAGCTCCCTCAGCATGAAGTACCGCAGCGGGTCGACGCCGTACTTCGCGGTGACGTCGCGCGGGTAGACGACGTTCCCCTTCGTCTTCGAGATCTTGTCGCCGTTCACGGTCCACCAACCGTGCGCATAGACCTTGCGCGGAGGCTCGATCCCGGCGGCGATCAGCATGCAGGGCCAGATCACGGAGTGGAACCAGATGATGTCCTTGCCGACCAGGTGGACGTCGGCGGGCCAGTGCCTCGCGAAACGCTCGGGGTCGTCGGGGAATCCCACGCCGCTGATGTAGTTGATGAGCGCGTCGAACCAGACCCAGATGACGTGTTTCTCGTCTCCTGGAAGCGGGACGCCCCAGTCGAACGACGAGCGGGACACGGAGACGTCCTCGAGGCCGCCCTTGATCCGGTTCAGGACCTCGTTGTAGCGGCTGGTGGGCTCCACGAACCCGGGGTTGGCCTTGAAGTGGGCGAGGATCCGATCGCGGTACTTCGATAGGCGGAAGAAGTAGTTCTCCTCCTCCAGCCAGTCGACGGCGCCGTGGAGCTCGC
>CAZYRM010000568.1:0-2249 GCA_964649705.1 uncultured Planctomycetia bacterium | reverse complement strand
GCGCCATGAGGAGCCGCCCGTCCGCGTCCACGAGGCGGATCCCGAGCCGGTGCGGCCCCACCTCCGATGGGTGGGCCTCGACGCGCAACACGAGCGTCAGGGGCGGGACGATGAGCGGAAACGACGGGGCGGCCAGGCGATCCCGACCGCCCCCGAGGATGTTGAAGGTCCCGTCGGGTCCAAGGTTCGCCGACTGGCAGACGACGAAGCTGACCAGCTCCACGGGCTACTTCTTTTCCTTCGCCGCGGGCTTCGCGCCCGCAGCGGGGGCCGCTCCCTTCGCTCCCGCCGCAGGGGCCGCGCCCTTCGCTCCCCCCGCCGGGGCCGCTCCGGCCGCCGGGGCCGCTCCCGCCGCCGGGGCCGCTCCCGCAGCGCCGGCCACCGCCGCCACCTCTTCCTTCTTCGGCTTCGCCTTGGCCTTCGCCATGATGCTCCGGACTTTCGGGAGGCCGAATACGGACCGCTCGTCCGTGACCTTCCCCTCCTTCAGGAGCTGCTCCAGGCGCTCCGAGCGCGTGAGCACGTTGCGATGGCGCTTCAGCTTCGAGCCGAGCGCCAGGCTCTTGTGGATCGACATCCGACTCTCCTCTGTGGAAACCCTACGAAGCCTCCGGCGGCCTCTTGCGCAGCCGAACGCGCGTGGCCTGCTTCACCGCC
The DNA here is from genome assembly GCA_964649705.1 of uncultured Planctomycetia bacterium. GTDB lineage: Bacteria > Planctomycetota > MHYJ01 > WSZJ01 > CAZYRM01 > CAZYRM01. Next base: position 1,592 of record CAZYRM010000568.1, on the reverse strand, counting down.
TTCTGCGTCACCGCCTTCGGGCAGTTCTTCGTCAGGACCAGGTCGCCGATCGCGCACCTCAGGTGCTCGGCGACCCGCGCGCACTTCACCGCGAAGAGGAAGTACGCCTTCCCCTCCGCCGCCTCCAAGGTCTCGAAGTTCGCGGGACCCTTCGCGATGATCAGGTCGCTCCCCGCATACCGCTGCCTGAACTCGCGCGAGCAGAGCGAGAGCGGCAGCCCCATCCCGTCCACGCCCGCGTCGATCACCTCGACGTCCGCCCCGAAGAACCCCGCGAGCGACGCCGGCGTCACGTCGTTGTACACCGGCGACCGCCTCGCGACGCAGGTGACCTTTCGACCCGCGAGCTGCTCGATCAGGATCCGGTCGAAGACGACCTCGCCCGCGTTGTCGAGCACGACCATCACCTTCCCCGCGCTCCCGACCGCCTCCTTCAGCCCCTCGAACTCGTCGATCGCGAACGGCCTCTCCAGCGCGCGCTCCACCAGCGCGACGGGATCGAGCGAGCCGAGGACCGCGGCGTCCCAGGCGTTCGCGGCCGCTGAGAGCTTCGCCGCGGCGAGGAGCGGGTCGGCCGCGGCGCGCACCGCCTCGCGGGCCTTCGCCTCGAGCGCCAGGGCCGCCTTCTGCGAGGCCTCGCGCACCTCCGCCCACGGGTCGGGGTTCCCCAGCACCGCGAGGGCGCCGGAGAGGACCTCGTGGACCACCTCAGCGGGGCTGCGGTCGAAGTCCCCCTTCTGCAGGAGCTCCATCGCCCCGACGAGGACGCGCCGGTGCAGCCACTCGTCGGGGGTCACCCGCCGCGCGGTCGCCAGCACCTGGCTCAGGATGCACGGGATGCATGTCGGGCTCGTCTGCACTTCCGGACCGCTCGAGCCCGGGGGCGCCCCCGCAGGGGCCGGGGCCCGATCGCCTTCCTCCTACTCGTCGCAAATCACGTCGGCCTGCTTGAAGGCCTTCTGGTTCACCGCCTGGAGCTTCGGGAGCATCTCCAGCGCCTGCGCTCTCGTCTGAAGCGGCCCGAAGCAGACCGACCTGACCCTGATGCCGCGCCCATCCTTGCGAATCCGCTCGCAGGCCTGCGCGAACCCCTCTCTCGCCAGCTTCTTCAGGTGCGTCGAGACGAGACCGGCCGCGGTCGCCTCGTCCGCGTTGAAGTCGATCAGCCTGACCCAGTACTTCCCCGCCGGCGGCTGGGGCTGAGGTTCGGGCTGGCGCGGCTCCGGCGCCTGGGGCCCAGCCGCCGACATCCCCGGGTCGGAGACGGCCTCGCCCATCGGCGTCTCGGGCTGCTCCGGCGGCACGCCGAGAGGCTCGAGGTGCTTCGCGAGCTTCGTCGACTCTTCCTGCGGGACCGTCACGGGCTTCCGCTGGGTCGCCCGGTCCTCCCCCCACCTCACCCCCATGGCGAAGGACACGAACACGAGTCCCACCACGGACATGAGGCCGAGAACGACCGAGTTGTACTTGAGGGACAGCCTCCTTTCCCCCATTCCGCTCGGGGGATTGGGCTCCGCGGGCGACGGGACCTCCTCGCGCGGCGCCGTCTCATGCGCCTCGGCGACGAGGGACTCCCGTTCCGCGCTCGAGAC
>CAZYRM010000567.1:0-2256 GCA_964649705.1 uncultured Planctomycetia bacterium | reverse complement strand
GAGAAGCACCCCGCGTCGCGCTATCCGACGGCGCTCGCGCTCGCGGAGGACCTCGATCGGTGGCTCGCGGATCGCCCGGTGCTCGCGAGGCCCGTCACGCCGATCGGGCGGGCGGTCCGTTGGGTGAGGCGGAACCGCCTGAAGAGCGCGCTCATCCTCGTGGGCGTCCTGGCAATCCTCAACCCGGTTCTCCTGGCGTGGCACCAGCGCAGCGTCGCGCGGGAGTCGGCGGACCGGCTTCGCGTCGACGGGGAGACTCAGGTCGCCGCGGCGCGAAGGGCGCTGGCGGCGCACGTGGGGTCGGCGGGGCCGGCGGAGGACGAGATCGCCAGACGCCGCGCGGAGCGGACGCTGGCGGAGCTGGTCAGGGCGCTCAGGGACGGGGCTGGGACGCTCTCGCAGGCCCTGACGATCGACCCGTCGAACGGGACGACGCGGGCGGCCCTGGCGGATGCCTACTTCTCGCTGTACGAGGAGGCGAAGCGGTCGGGGAGGTCGGAGGAGGCCGGCGTGTACGAGAAGCTCGTGCAGTCGACGGCGAGTGCTGGGGCGTACCGCGAGCGGTACGAGGCGCGATTCCGCAGGGAGGGAAGACTGGCGATCGAGACCGTGCCGCCCGGCGTCGAGGCCTTCCTCTACCGGTACGAGGAGGGGGAGGACACGAGGCTGGTCGCGGTGCCGTGGAGCCCCCGGACGGGGCGCATGCGGCTGGTGCAGCGGGTCGGGACGACGCCGTGCGGACCGTTCACGCTGCCGGAGGGCTCGTACCTCGTGGTGTTCCGACGTCGCGGCGTCTCGCCCTTCCGCGTCCCCGTGGTGGTGGCGCCGTTCGAGGAGCGGAGGGTCTCGGTGGACGCGCCGAAGAGCATCCCGGACGGATTCGCGTACATCCCACGCGGCGAGTACGCCTACCCGCAGGACGAGGACGCGGCGGCGGGGCTGACGGCGCCGAGGCGGGTGGCGAAGGGGTTCCTGATTGCGATCGAGGAGGAGACGACGGTCCGCTGCGATGAGTACCTGGCGTCGAAGGACATGTCCAGGCGCACAGTGGAGCGCCGGCTCGGGCCGTGGAAGAGGCCGATGTCGAAGGAGCCTCGGTCGTACGCGTTCGGGCGGCTCCCGGCGGGCGAGTGGAGCTGGGAGGAGGTGCAGGGGTACGTGGAGTGGAGGTCCAAGCAGGACGGGCGGAAGTACAGGCTGCCGACGGACGAGGAGTGGGAGGTCGCCGCGCGGGGGGCGGACGGGAGGTGGTATCCGTGGGGGAACCACTTCTCGGCGGGCTTCGCGCGGACGAGGCTGTCGGCGGAGGACAAGCGAGTGTATCCGCTGGAGATCGGGACGGTGACGGAGGACGAGTCTCCGTTCGGCGTGAGGGATCTGGGGGGGAACATCTCGGAGTGGACGTCGACGGTCTACGCCTCGGACGCCAAGGTGCACGTGGTCAAGGGGGGGTCGTGGGGGTGGGACGCGATGTACGCGCGGTCGGCGGGACGGATCGACGCGGAGAAGACGCTGAAGGACAGCCACATCGGATTCCGGTTGGCGTTGGACGCGGAATGGGGAGAATGACGTCTCGTCCGTCCTGGAGTCGCGCCCGTAAGGGCGCGCGAGGAGTGACGCCCGTAAGGGCGTCCGTGAGGATCCACTGATGCCGGACAGGCTGATGGCGATCGCGGCCGACGTGGCGCGGAAATCGGGACACGAGTACGTCGCGACGGAGCACATCCTGCTCGCGCTGCTCACGGAGGAGTCGAGCATCGGGACGCGGGTCTTCCGCGCGCTCGGCGTGCCTCCGGAGCGGGTGCGGGAGGAGGTGGACAAGGTCGTGCCCGCGGGGTTCGGGAAGACGAGGGCGAAGCAGCTCCCCTTCACGCCGCGGGCGAAGAAGTGCATCGACCGGGCGGCGGAAGAGGCGAAGCGGCTGGGCTTCGCGAGCGTCTCGAGCGCGCACGTCCTCCTGGGCCTGGTGAGCGAGGAGGAGGGCGTCGCGGCGCACGTCGTGTTGAACCTGGGCCTGAAGCTCGAGGACGTGCGGAGGACGACGCTCGATCAGCTCATCCGTCGCGACGAGGGGCGGGACACGAAGATCGACGACCGTGGCTCCTGTCCGCACCGTGCGCGCAAGCCGGCGTCCAAGCGCGCCGCTCCGCGTAAGCGCAGCAGGTAGCGGACCGCGACATTGCCCCATTCACGCCCGTCCCGAATCGGTGGCGGTGGCGTGCTCGTAATCGGGCTCGAAATCGTTCTCGTGCTCGT
>CAZYRM010000566.1:0-2257 GCA_964649705.1 uncultured Planctomycetia bacterium | reverse complement strand
CTCGGGGTTCGAGGTGGAGTTGATGAAGCCGCGCTTCCTCCCGTACACTACGAAGGGGAACCGCCTCGCCTCCCCCGCCCTCTTGAGCCTGTACCTCAAGCTCACCTTCCTGCATCCCCTGTTCGGGAAGCAGATGTTCGCCGTGGCGCGGCCGGCGAGAGGATGACCATGGATCCGGTTGATCGGGACGCCATCCTGGCCGAGATCGAGGCCCTCCGCGCCGACATCGATGCGAAGGACGAGGAGGCGGAGCGGCTGCTCCTCGAGCGCATGGAGCACGAGGACGCCGAGGTCCGCGTGGCGGCGGTCGAGGCGGTGTGGGAGTACTACTACCTGCCGCGGGTCCTGGACCGCGCCCTCGTGTTGGTCCGGAGCGACCCGGACCCCCGGGTCGCGCGGGCGGCCCTCGTCGCGCTCGGGAGGGTGATCCAGGAGGGGATCATCGACGACATCGAGGACACGCCGATCGAGGCGCTCTCGGCGGAGCTCGACATCGACCCCAAGGTGTACTGGAAGGTCCGGGAGTTCCTCCTCGCGGCCGCACAGGACGAGGGGACTCCGGTGGACGTGCGTCGCTTCGCCCTGGAGTCGCTGGGATACGCGGGGACGCGCGCCGACGTGGCGGCGCTGCTGTTCGAGTGGTACGCGATGGCCGACCCGTCCGCGCGACGGAGCGCCGTTTTCGCGATGGGCCTGTCGGGCTGCGCCGAGTACGCGCGGCAGATCCTGCGCCACGTGGAGGACGAGGACATCGAGATGCGCCTTGTGGCGATCCGCGCGGCGGGCCTCGGGCGGATCGGGGACGCGCGGGACGCGGTCCTCGCCGCGAGCCGGCACAAGGACGCCCGCGTGCGCCTGGCGGCCGCGGAGGCGCTCGGCGGGTACGGCGGCGAGAAGGTGCTCGACCGGCTCGAGGAGATGCAGGACGACGCGGACGAGGGCGTACGCGATGCGGCGCGGGAGTCGATGGAGACGGCCTGGGACGTGGACGAGGGCTCCGAGTGAAGTTCGCGCTGGTCCAGCTCAATCCGACCATAGGCGACGTGGCGGGGAACGTCCGCCGCGTGCTCGATGCTCTCGCCCGGGAGCGCGCGCGCGGGACGGACGTGGCTGTCTTTCCCGAGCTGACGCTCATCGGCTATCCGCCGCGCGACCTTCTGCTCAGGCCCGCGCTGATCGAGGCGAACCTCAAGGCGCTCCAGGAGGCGGCGGCGGCGTGCGAGGGGATCGCCGCGGTGGTCGGCTTCGCGGAGCCGAACCCGCTGGAGGGGAGGCCCCTCTACAACGCGGCGGCGTTCCTCGCGGACCGGCGGGTGATGCAGACGTTTCGGAAGTCCCTGCTGCCGACGTACGACGTCTTCGACGAGGACCGCTACTTCGAGCCGTCTCACGAGACGCGCATCGTGCAGGCCTGCGGAAGGAAGATCGGCGTCTCGATCTGCGAGGACATCTGGAACGACAAGACGTTCTGGAGGAGGAGGCGGTACGCCTTCGACCCGGTGCAGGCTCAGGTGGACCTCGGGGCGGAGGTGCTCGTGAACGTCTCCGCGTCCCCCTACCACGTCGGGAAGGAGAGGCTCAGGCGGGAAATGCTCGCGAACGCCGCGCGCCGCCACGGGAGGCCGGTCCTGTACGTGAACCAGGTCGGGGGAAACGACGAGCTGGTCTTCGACGGGGGGAGCCTGGCAATCGGGACGGACGGGGCGGTGATCGCGCGGGCCGCGGCGTTCGAGGAGGACGCCGTGCAGGTCGACCTCGCCGCAAACCTCGGGGAGGTGAGGGCCGAGCCGTCGGGGGAGCTCGAGTCGGTCTACCGGGCGCTCGTGCTGGGGACGAGGGACTACCTCGGGAAGTGCGGATTCACGGGGGCCGTGATCGGGCTCTCGGGGGGAATCGACAGCGCGCTGACGGCGTGCATCGCGGTGGACGCGCTCGGGGCGGCGAACGTGCTGGGGGTGTCGATGCCGTCCCGGTACTCGAGCGAGCACTCGAAGACGGACGCGGAGGCCCAGGCGCGGAACCTGGGAATCCGCTTCATGACCGTGCCGATCGAGGAGCCGTTCGCCGCGTTCCTGAGGACGCTCGTCGAGCCGTTCAGCGGGCGGGAGCCGGACGTGACCGAGGAGAACCTCCAGGCGAGGATCCGGGGCGCGGTCCTGATGGCGCTCTCGAACAAGTTCTCGATGCTGGTACTCTCGACGGGGAACAAGTCGGAGCTGGCGGTCGGATACTGCACGCTGTACGGGGACATGTGCGG
>CAZYRM010000565.1:0-2257 GCA_964649705.1 uncultured Planctomycetia bacterium | reverse complement strand
ACCAGGTCGTCGTCGCGCAGCGGATGCGCGTCACCCTCTCCTGCGACCACCGCGTGGTCGACGGCGCCCTCGGCGCCCAGTTCCTCCAGGCCCTGGCCGAGGCGCTCGAACGCCCCGCCCGACTCCTGATGTGACCGTGAGCGACAAGCCCGAATTCACCGCACGTGACCTTGACGAGTCGACGTGGGAGGACTTCGTCTCCTTCTTCGAGCGCCCGGAGTTCGGCGGCTGCTTCTGCATGTACTGGGAGTTCGGCGGGACCGACGAGGAGTGGATGAAGCGGGCCCCCGCGCAGCGCCGCGAGCGGAAGCTCGAGCTCCTCAAGGAGGGGCGGACGCACGGGATCCTCCTCTACGACGAAAAGACCCCCGTCGCCTGGTGCCAGTACGGGCACCGCTCGTACTTCACCAAGCTGTCGAAGAACAAGACGTACGAGCGGACCGCCTGGGAGGACGTCTGGAGCGTCACCTGCTTCTGCGTCGCAAAGGACTACCGCAAGAAGGGCCTCTCGCGGATGCTCCTCCATCGCGCCGTCGAGCACCTGAAACAGCTCCACGCCCCCCTCATCGAGGGGTATCCGAAGAAGGGGAAGCACGAGGACGACGAGGTGTGGCAGGGGCCCCTCTCCCTCTTCCAGTCCGAGGGGTTCGTCATCCACATCGATCACGAGACCACCCCGGTCGTCCGTCTGGACCTGACGAAGAAGGAATGACGCCGTGGGAGTCCGCGAGCGGCTGCGGGACCTGTCGGGACGCGTGGCCCTGTGGGCCCGCGGGACGGCCGAGGCCCTCGAGGACAAGGCGAAGCTGCTGCGGCTCGATGCCGCCGAGAAGCGCCTCAGGATGCGCGAGGGCGACCTCGAGGTCCGCTTCACCGGCGCCGCTCCCGTGGATCGCACGTACGAGCTTCGAGTCGCAGCGCGCCCGCTCCTCGCGGCCCTGATCGCGCGGGTCCGCGAGCGGATCGCGACGAAGTCGTTCCACGGCGGCGTCTGGAACTGCGCGGGCGGCGTGGGGAACCTCGCCGAGCTCTGCGCCTCCGCGAAGGGGCCCGAGGTCGCCATCACGGAGGCCGACTTCCCTGACTTCCCGATGGGGCTGCCGCCGGAGTGCGTCCGCTCGTTCGTCTGCCCCGTCTGCGGCGAGCGGCCGGGGTCCGAACTCCGCTCGGAGGCGAGCGACGCGCCCGCGGAGCTGGGGACGGGGATGGGGTGGGCGATCCACTGTTCCGCCGGACACCTGTTCATCCGCAGCGGACGGATGGGGAGCTAGACATGCCGAAAGCGACGGGATTCTCTCACCTGGTCCTGACGGTCCCCGAGATCGACCGCCTCGTGCCGTTCTTCGTCGACTTCCTGGGGCTCGAGTGCCGGTACATCGAGGGGAAGCGCGACACGAGCACGGTGCACCTGAAGGGACTCACCGCCCCGACGGAGGCGAAGGCGCGCAACGTGATCATCCAGCGCGCCGTCCTCGGCTCCGGCAACTTCTCGGTCGAGCTGGAGTCGCCGGGGGCCTCCGAGACCAGCCCCCATGCGAAGGGGCTCTCGTTCGAGCGGCTCGCGTTCGAGTGCGACACGAACAACATCCAGGAGCTGGCGGAGTGGATCAAGGCAAAGGGGCTGAAGACGGAGAAGATCGACGCCGAGGCGGACCGCGTCGTCTTCGTCGGACCCGCGGGCATGAGGATCGAGCTCATTCTTCCGGAGAAGTGACGTGGGACGGCTGGAGGGGAAGGTCGCGGCCATCACGGGGGCCTCGAGCGGGATCGGCCGCGGGATCGCGGAGAAGTTCGCCTCGGAGGGGGCCACGGTCGTCCTCGGCGCGCGGCGGCAGGGGCTCTGCGAGGACCTGGCGAAGAAGATCGAGTCCCGCGGCGGCAAGGCGTATGCCCTCCCTCTCGACGTGAAGGAGGAGTCGAGCGTCGCCCGCTTCATCGCGACGACGATCTCGCGCTACCAGCGGCTCGACGTCTTCGTGAACAACGCCGGGGTCGGGATCTGGAAGCCGGTCGTCGAGACGACGACCGCGGAGTTCGACTCGGTCATCCGCACGAACCTCTACGGCACGTTCTTCGGCTGCCGGGAGGCGTTCCGGCAGATGCGGCTCCTCGCCAACGGCGGCACGATCGTGAACATCTCCAGCGTCGCGGGGACCGACGCCTGGGAGGGGACGGGGACGTACAGCGCCTCGAAGTTCGCGATCCACGGCCTCTCGCGGGCGCTCGCCGACGAGGGGAAGGAGTGGGGCATCCACGT
>CAZYRM010000564.1:0-2282 GCA_964649705.1 uncultured Planctomycetia bacterium | reverse complement strand
CCCACTCGCACCCGCGGCTCCAGGCGTCCACCCCCGCCGCGAACAGGAAGTCCAGCTCCTTCGTCGACTCCGCGATCCCGTGCGTCTTCTCCTGGAAGCGCAGGTCGTGCACCATCCGCACCGCGCGGTCCCGCACTGCCCCCAACCGCCTCCGCTCGATCTTCTCGTACCAGACCTTCTTCTTCGCCTCGAAGACGATCGCGTTGAAGACGACGTTCATCTGCTCCGCCGAGAGCTGATCCAGCAGCCCCTCGAACAGGAACTCCGTCACCACGATCTCGTATCCGTTGATCCGCCTCGCGAACTCCCCCTTCTCCGACAGGCCGTCCCCCTCGATGTACCCGAGGTGCCTGAGGAAGTTCAGCCTTCGCCGCACCTGGTCCACCATGCCCCGGAACGACCCCCCGCCGTGGGTGCGCTGCCTTCCCCCCCTGGGATGCTCCGAGCGGAAGTTCGCGAAGCTCTTCTCGCACGCCTCGAACAGGTTCTTCCCCAGCCTGACGTAGAGCGAGAGCAGCGTGGAGTACGACAGGTTGAACTGCGAGTCGACCTCCTCCACCGGCCCCGTCAGGATCCGCTCCACCTGGTCGTAGTGTACGAAGGGCCACTCGACGCTCGCGTACACGTGCCCGAACTCGTCCATCCCGCGCCGCCCCGCGCGCCCCGCCATCTGCTGGTACTCGCGCGTCTTCAGGTACGACCGCCTCACGCCGTCGAACTTGTGCAGCGAGTCGAAGATCACCGTCCGCGCCGGCATGTTGATCCCCAGCGCGAACGTCTCCGTCGCGAAGATCAGCTTCACCAGGTTCGCCGTGAACATCCGCTCCACGACCTCCTTTACCGTCGGGAGGAGCCCCGCGTGGTGGTACCCGATCCCACGCATGAGCAGGCGGTGGAGCTTCTCGAAGGCCGGCTCCCCGACGAGGCCGTACCGTTCGCCCATGTCGGCGAGCATGTCGTCGGCCCGCTCCCGTTCCTCCTGCGTCAGGAGGTTCCGGAAGACGTTGTCCTCCGCCCGCTCCTCGCACTCCCGGCGCGAGAAGACGAAGTAGAGGGCCGGGAGCTGGCGGTTCGCCTGGATGTGGTCGAGGAGCTTCCGCCTCCACAGCCGCTGCCCCTCGCGGTCGAGGAGGTCCTTCTCGCGGCCGCCCGTGATCCGCCTCCAGTCCTCCCAGCCCGCCCCGCGCGTGCGACGGAGCTTCTCGTCCATCTTTTTCAGGTCCGCGAGCGATCCGATCCCGAACCCCTGCAGGTAGAGGTGGTGCGCCAGGGGCACCGGCCGGCGCAGCTCCTCGATCACGTCGATCGGAACCTTCCGGATGTGCCGGATCCACGCCGCGAACTGGCGCAGGTTCGGGACCGTCGCCGAGAGGCACACGAAGCGGATGTGCTCCGGCGCGAAGATGATCGACTCCTCCCAGACCGTCCCGCGCTCCTCGTCGTCGATGTAGTGGACCTCGTCGAAGATGACGTAGTCGACCTCCCCGAGCCTCCGCGGGTTCTCGAAGATCGTGTTGCGCAGGATCTCCGTCGTCATGATGAGCGCCTGCGCCTCGGGGTGGATCGAGACGTCGCCGGTGAGGACGCCGATGCGGTCTCCGTATACCCCCGAGAAGTCGCGGAACTTCTGGTTCGAGAGGGCCTTCACCGGGGCGGTGTAGATGACCCGCCTCCCCTCGCGCATGCAGCGGTCGAGGGCGTATTCGGCGATGAGCGTCTTTCCGGCGCCCGTGGGCGCGCCGACGAGGACGGAGTGGCCCTGGTCGAGGGAGTGGATCGCCTGGACCTGGAAGTCGTCCAGCAGGAAGCCGTGGTACGTGAGCGGCGCTCCAGGGTCGCCGTCGGCCGGCACGGGGTCTTGTGGGAGGTCGGTGCGAATCACTTCTCTGGTTCCGAGCCCTCCCGCTCCTTGTCGAGCTCCTTCTTGAGCTCCTTCTTCAGCTCCTCCTCCTCCTCGGACTTCTCCTCGCTCTCCTTGAGGGCGAGCTGCCACTCGTCGAAGTTGTCGAGGAACTTCTGCTCGCGCGCGGTCGGAGGGACCTTGATCCGGACGAACTGCGTCTTCAGGCGCTCGTAGGTGTCCTCGTTCCACTCGGAGCCGGGGGGGAACTCCTCGAGGAGCCCGGCGCGGTCCTCCTCCCCCTTGTCCGCGCGGTCCTTGACGAGCTCGTCGTGGATCGCGACGAACTCGCGCTCGTCGTCGGTGAGGGTCGCCGGGTCGCGCCCGACGAGGTCGGCGTAGCGCTTCTCGTCCCAGCCGTTCGCGGGGGAGAACTTGTCGA
>CAZYRM010000563.1:0-2293 GCA_964649705.1 uncultured Planctomycetia bacterium | reverse complement strand
GGGCGCGTGGAAGGGTCGACCTCGCCGACCTCCTCGGCCAGCCCTGGCTCGTCGTTGCCTCCGAGGCCCCTCTCGCGGAGCTGCCGGCGCTCAAGCGGGCCATCTCCTCGCGCGGGGGCGCGGTCGTCGAGGCCCGCCTCGTCGGGGCGGGGGCCGCGGCGGCGCCCGCGACGACGATTGAGGACGTGCTCGAGGCCGTCGCGGCCGAGTACGGCCTCGCCGCGGCGGAGATCGCGGACGGGAGCCGCCGTGCCGCCGAGGCGCGACAGGTCTGCCTGCTCCTCGCGCGCCGCAGGACCGGGCTCGGCCTCGCCGCCATCGCGCGGCAGGTGGGAGGGAGGACGCGGACCACGGCCCATCGCGGGGCGGCGCTGCTGGAGCGGCGCCTCGAGGAAGACACGACGCTCCGCCGCCGGGTCGCCTCCATCGAGGCGGCCCTCGGCAACGGATGATCGACCGGATCCGCCGTCAGATCGACCCCATCGACGCGATCACGCTCGCGTACTTGGCCCTCCTCCTCGGGCTCGTCGCGACCCATCTGCCGGAGCTCGACGCCCGGATGTCCCTCCCGGCCTGGCTGCTCCTCGTCACGCACGGTGCCAGCCTCGTCCTCGTCCTTCTCCTCGTCGCGCGCGCCTCGGAGGCCCGCAGCCGCATCTGGCGCGCCTGCCGCCACTGGTACCTCGTCCTCCTCGTGCCGACCTTCTACAAACAGCTCCTCGTCATCATCCCCGCCGTGCGCCCCGCCGACATGGACTGGGTCCTCCTCCGGCTCGACGCCGCGATCGGCGGCGACGCGCTCGTGCGGTCCCTGCCGTCCTGGGACCCGTTGACGGACGTCCTGTGCCTCTGCTGGAGCTGCTACGCGCTGCTCCCCTTTCTCACCCTCGTCCCCCTCTATCGCCGCGGACTGGACGAGTTCCGTCCGGCGCTCCTCGCCATGCTGATCGGATGGCTCGTCTGCTACGTCGGGTACATCCTGTGCCCGGCGATCGGGATGGGATACTACCTCGATCGCGTCGGCGCCCAGGGGACGGGCTCCTCCGCGACCGTCGCCGTGAATCTGAAGTCCGTGTTCGACGTCCTCGAGGGGAAGATGCGCGACAGCTACCCGAGCGGCCACACGGCCGTCGCCGTCGCGGCCATCTGGGCGAACTTCCGCTTCCGGCTGTCGCTACGCTGGGTCGTGGCCCCGATCGCCGTCGGGACCGCGCTCGCGACCGTCTACCTCCGGTACCACTACGTCGTCGACTTCCTCGCCGGCGGCGTACTCGGCCTCGCCGGGATCGCCTTCGGGGAGGCCCTCCTGCGTCGTTGTCGACGCCGCCGCCCGCTGCTATAATCCCGGCCGCACGTCGGACGAGAGGTCCCCATGCCATTCCTGTACGTCGTCGAGGCCGGCTTCTCCCGTACCGTCCCCCTCGGAAGCGATCCGTGCACGATCGGGCGCTCCGAGGAGAACGGGGTCTTCCTCAAGAACCACGAGTCCTCCCGCAAGCACGCCGAGGTGCGCAAGGGGGACGACGGATGGTCCATCGTCGACCTCGACTCCAAGAACGGCGTGAGCGTCAACGGGAACCCGGTGAAGGAGCAGAAGCTTCGCCACGGCGACGTGATCAAGGTCGGCCTCGCCCGGATCTTCTTCCGCGAGACCGAGGACGCCGGCCTCCCCGGGGCGACCGAGCCGCGCCAGAAGCTCGGCGAGATGATGGTCGACAAGGGCCTGGTGAAGGCCGAGCAGGTCAAGGAGGCCCTCGAGACGCAGCAGGACGGGAAGAAGCGGATCGGCGAGATCCTCGTGGAGAAGGGGTACGTCCCCCAGGAGCAGTTCCTGGAGGTCCTCGGGGAGCAGATGCAGGTCCCGTGGATCAACCTGGAGCAGTACAACCTCGACCAGGACGTGCTGAAGCTCTTCACGCGCACGAACGCCCTCCAGTGGAAGGCGATCCCGGTCTTCCACCACCGCGAGGCGCGAAAGGTCGTCGTCGCGATCGCGGACCCGACGAACATCGGCGCGATCCAGGAGATCGAGCTGCTCACGTACTGCAACGTCGAGGTCATGATCGCCGGCCAGAAGGACATCCTCGACGCGATCGACCGGTACTACCCGGCCGACGACGTCGTCATGGGCGCGATGAAGAAGAAGGCGGCCGACGTCGCCGCGACCGCGACGCAGGCGATGTCCGCGATCGTCGAGGACGAGACCGACGATCAGAAGGGCGTCAGCAAGCTCGTCTCGATGATCGTCGAGGAGGCCGTCCGCTGCGAGTCGAGCGACATCCACGTCGAGCCG
>CAZYRM010000562.1:0-2293 GCA_964649705.1 uncultured Planctomycetia bacterium | reverse complement strand
CGGAGGCCTCGTCCGTGGCGGCGCGGAGGGCGGTGAGGAGGGCCTGGAGGGCGAGGGGGCGGCTGCGTTCGGGGAGGGCATCGAGGGCAGAGAGCCAGGTGGCGGGGGGGATGCCGCGTCGGGCGGCGTCGTGGACGACGGCGAGGAGGGCGGCCTGGGCGCGCGCGGTGCTGATGCGCGCGAGGGCCTCGATGAGGGATGCGAGGAAGGGGCCGTCGCCGGCCTGTTGGACGACGCGCTCGGCCTCCTCCTGGAGGGGGGCGACGGCGGCGTCCTGGAAGCGGGTGATTTCGAGGAGGACGCCGGCGCGCGAGGCCTCGTCGTGGCTGGCGAGGGCGGCGCGGATGCGCTGGAAGCGGGCGGAGAGGTCGGGGCGTTCCTGGACGGAGGGCTCCATGGGGAGTCGGCGCGGACCGGGAAGGGAGCTTCGGAAGGCGTAGTATCCCCCGCTGGACAGGAGGAGGACGCCCAGCAGGGCCACGAGCACATGCCGAAGGTGTCGATTCATGATGTCGGACGGATGATATCAGGTTCGTGGACTGCCTGCCAGCGGCGACGGAGCCCGTCGGGGGACTCGGGCCGCACCGAGATGGGACTATCGTCATGGGCGCGGGCTCATATAATGTACGTGTCGATCGCGGCCGCGATCATCCGGCTCGCCCACGTTCTCGGCGTCAGCCGAGAGGGGGCAGGCCGGCTCACTGCGGAAGGTCCGGAGCGGGTGGAACGGAGGACACATGCCCAGACGCAAGCACGCCGAAGGCGACGTCGCCGTCCTTGAGCCCAAGGCTCCCGTCATCTCCATGCGCGAGGCCCTGAGGCTTGTCTATGCCTTCGAAGACGTGCTGTCCGCCGTCCTCCGCGCCAAGCCCAAGGACAAGACGATCCGCAAGGCGCTCAAGGAGATCGCTACTCTCCGCGAGCTCTTCGAAGACCGCTTCGACAATGCGGAGGCGGACAAGGCCCTCCGCGAGCCCGGCTCCATCCCCCTCGCCAAGGTCCGCGAGGAGCTCGGACTCTAGCCGATGGCGTACACCGTCGAGTTGAAGCCGTCCGCACGCGCGGAACTCGGAAAGCTGCCCCAGGACGTCCAACGGCGCATTGTCCGCGCCCTCGTGGCCCTCGGAGAGAACCCGCGCCCGCCGGGCGTCAAGAAGCTCAAGGGATATGTGAACCGCTGGCGCATCCGTGTCGGCGACTATCGCGTTCTCTACGAGATCCACGACAGGATCCTCTTCGTCCTCGTCGTGAAGATCGGACACCGCAGCGACGTGTACGAGTAGGACGGCGCGACGGGCCGCCCGGCTCCTCACCACCCACTGCTGGGTTTCCCAACATTGCCCCGGGCGACCGTCGTCGATTCCAGCAGCGTCCCGGACCGCACGATCCGCGCGCGCTGTGACGGCAGCGGAACGGTCACGATGAGCCGAGCTTGCGAAGATCGCCCGAGACCTCCCGACTCGTCCGCGCTGGCACGCACGGTGCGCATCAAGTCGAGGACAGGTGGAGTCGACGATGGCCTCTGCTCCGCGCGATTACGTCAAGGACGAGCCGGTGCTCATCACCTCGCGCTGCGTGCTCCGCGTTCCTTTCCTGCAGAAGGACGCGATGAAGACGGAGACTCGCAGGCAGATCGCGAAGTGGGCTCCGAAGTGTGGTGTCGAGGTCCTCGCGTTCACGTTCATCGGGAATCACATCCACATGATCCTGAGCCAGGACCACACGGGAATCGACCGAAGGCGGAAGCGCGGCATCAGTTGGTTCCTCAGAAACGTGCTCAGCTACGTCGCCCGCTACGGCAACGCCATCCACAGCTCCCAGGGGCACTTCGTAGAAAGACGGTTCTGGAGCCGCAGAAGGCCGAGTCCCGAGCAGGCGCTCCAGTCGTTGGGCTACATCCTCGAGCACCCGGTGAAGCACGGCGTCGACGGGGGAGCGGACGACGTGAACACGTCCGGTCGTCTCTACCGACGCGGAACGGCGGACGGGGTCGCGACTGCGATCCTCGGCGTCTTCGTCCTGCGCGACCCTGAGGCGCGCTGGAAGGCGATGGAGGCGCTCTTCGCCGAGATGTTCAGCGATCCCCGGTGGCGAGAGGACGGCGTCGAGGTCGCGCGGGAGGTGATTCAGCGGCACCCCGAGGTGATCGACAAGAAGGGCTGGTGCGCGCCGATCAGGGTAGGGATTTGGGCGGGAGAGGAAGCCGCCCGGCGGGCCCGTGAGACCGTCCTATCGGCCCCGCAGGAGCGCGTCGAGTTCTCTCCGCGCAAGATGCCTCGCGTCGGCGGCGTCA
>CAZYRM010000561.1:0-2313 GCA_964649705.1 uncultured Planctomycetia bacterium | reverse complement strand
CCACTCCTCCCCGCCGTGCTGGAAGATCGCCAGCGAGCAGTAGAAGAGCGCGTAGTAGTACCAGCTCTGCCACCCCTGGTCCCCCGCCGACTGGTTCTTGGACAGGAAGGGCGAGTGCGTCATGATGTTCTTGATGCCGCGCTCGTACTTGGTCGAGTCGAACTCCCCGAGCGCGCCCAGCATGTAGATGCCGGGCCCAGTCAGCCCGCAGGAGCGGTTTCCGCCCCTGGATCCCCAGTTGTACTGGTACCACCCGTCCTCCGTCGTCATCTCGAGGACGTACTTCTTCGCTCGCTCGATCACCTGGTGACGGATCGTGATGCCGTCGCTTCTCGCCGACCGGAGCGCCATGATCTGCATGATCGCCACCGCGCCCGACCCGTCGTCCGTCGCGTTGGGGTCCGGCGAGGCGTTCCAGCCGCCGTAGCGGTTCTGCGACGCCTCGATCCGCCGGACGGCCTTCCTCAGGGCCTCCTCGACCCGCGCGTACAGGTCCCCGTCGTCGATGGTCCCGAGGCTCTCCGCGAAGACCATCGCGGCGAAGCCGTGCCCGTGCATCCCCGAGGCGCCCCCGCCCGCGCCGTCGGCCACAAAGCCGGAGTTCGACGTGCGCTTCACCAGGTACTCGATCCCCAGCCGGACGTGCTCCGCGAACGGCCCGCGCGAGACCGTGCTGCCGGAGGCCATCAGCGCCAGGCAGCACATGCTGGTCGTCGCCACCGGCGCGGAGGACTTCCACGAGCCGTTCGTCGACTGGGCCTTCGCAAGGTAGTCCAGGCCCTTCTGGATGGCCTGCTCGACAGCAGGCGTGATCTCCGGCGCCCCGGTCGAGCCGCCTTCGCTTCGCCCGTCCTCGGGCGAGGCGACGGCGGCCAGGAGCGTCAGGGACGTTGCGATGGCGAGGAACCGCATGCTCGACCTCCATCGGGACCGGTTGTCGTGCCTGGGAATGGTACCAAATCTGCGTGACCGCGCCGGTGGCAAAGACGCGGCGGCCCGCGCGCGGCCCGTGGACCGGGCTTGACGGGGGGGGCGGCTCCCCGTACCCTAGTGCCCCTCCCCACGGGCAAGAGGGGGCGAGCGCCACCCGTCCTCAGGGAGCGGATTCCAGTCCAAGGAGACCACCATGAGCGGCTGCACACCCGAGACGACCCAGCCCGGCCAGGCGACCCAAGCCGCGTCCACCGTGTCCGTGGGGACCATCCCCCGGATCGGCGACGCCGCGCCGGACTTCACGGCCAACACCACGCAGGGCGAGCTGACCCTGTCCCGGTGGAACGCGGACAAGTGGGTCATGCTCTTCTCCCACCCCGCGGACTTCACCCCCGTCTGCTCCACCGAGATCACCGAGCTCGCCAAGCGCCAGGCCGAGTTCGACCGCCGCAACGTCAAGCTCCTCGGCGTCTCCGTCGACTCCATCCACTCCCACCTGGCGTGGAGGGAGAACCTCCAGAGGATCTTCGACGTGAAGATCAACTTTCCGCTCGTCGCCGACGTCAACATGGCCGTCGCCGCGAAGTACGGGATGATCCACCCGGGCCAGAGCACCACGGCCACCGTGCGCGCGGTGTTCGTGATCGACGCGAAGCGCACCATCCGCGCGATGGTGTACTACCCGCTCAACGTCGGCCGCAACGTGGACGAGCTCGTGCGCCTGATCGACGGCCTGCAGACAGCCGACACGAAGGGCGTGGCCTGCCCTGTGAACTGGAAGCCCGGCGAGAAGGGGATCGTTCCCCCGCCGAAGACCGAGGCCGAGGTCGATGCCCGCAACGCCATGAAGGACGTCGAGCGGCTCGACTTCTACCTGCTGAAGAAGACGATCTAGCGTTCTGTCAGCCAGGAGGGGCCCTACGGCAGCGCGCGGACCAGCTCTCCGCGGTCGTAGGGCTCCACGAGGCACGTGACCCCGTCCGGCAGCCCCGCCGGCGGGCGCTGCCCCTGCGGCAGCACGCCAAGCACCGGCGCCGCGCGCAGCGCCGCCGTCTGCCGCCAGCCCTGGACCATCGCCTCCAGCCGCTCGGACGTCGACGCCCGCACCACGCCCGCCTGCACCGCCCCCTCGGGGAACCGCGCGGCCCGCTCCGGGTCGGTGATCGGGACGCACCGGTACCCTACGCGCTCCAGCGCCAGTCCCAGCACGCTGACGGGCGGCAGCCCCTCGTGAAGGAAGAGCACGGTGCGCTCCTCCGTCGCCGCGGCCTCCGTGGGCGGTACCTCGAGGAAGTCGCGCGAGCGCTCCACCTCGTCGTCGAAGGCCCGCGTGAACGACGTCGGGAGCCCCCCGCCGAGCCCCGCCTCTTCCCAGAACCC
>CAZYRM010000560.1:450-2316 GCA_964649705.1 uncultured Planctomycetia bacterium | reverse complement strand
GCTTCGGTGGGTCGGCAGCACAAGATTATGTTCCATGACATTATGGTCGAGCGCATAATCATGACATGCGGTTCATCGATCGGACTCGGGAGCTGCGTAGGCTCTCCGCTCTCGCCGCCCGTCCAGGCGGAGGACTGGCGGTGCTCTGGGGACGGCGGCGCATGGGCAAGACGCGTATTCTCCTCGAGTGGAACCGCCTCCACGATGGACTCTACACGATCGCGGATCAGTCCACGCCCGAGGTGCAGAGGCGCTACTTCGCGGAGGCGGTCTCTACGAGGTTCGGCGGGATCCAGGAGGCCCGCTACCCGGATTGGGCGGCCCTCCTGAGACGGGTCGCGCAGGAGGCCGCGGCCACCGGATGGCGAGGCCCGCTGATCCTGGACGAGTTTCCCTACCTGGCGGGCCCAAGCCCCGAGCTCCCGAGCGTCCTGCAGCGGTGGCTGGACCACGAGGCCAGGGCCGCTGGCCTGGTGGTCGCCCTCGCCGGCTCCAGCCAGCGCATGATGCAGGGGTTGACGCTCTCCCCCTCGGCCCCGCTGTATGGTCGTGCGATCGAGGCCATGCCGATCGACCCGCTGATGCCCGGCTATCTCGGGGAGGGGCTGGGCCTCACCGACCCCGTCGAGTGCGTCCAGGCCTATTCGGCGTGGGGAGGCGTGCCGCGTTACTGGGAGCTCGCCGAGACGGCGGGAGCGGAGCTGGACGCCGCGGTGGACCGGTGCGTCCTGGATCCCCTGGGACCGCTGCACACCGAGCCGGATCGGCTCCTCCAGGAGGAGCTGCCGCCGGCGCTCGTCCTTCGCCCGATCCTGGACGTGATCGGGATGGGCGCCCACCGACTCAGCGAGATCGCGGGTCGCCTGGGACAGCCCGCCACGTCGCTGGCCAGACCCATCGGAAGGCTGATCGAGCTGGGCCTCGTCTGCCGCGATCGTCCCCATGGCGACCCCGAGAAGGGCGCGAAGCGAGCGCTCTATCGGATCGCCGATCCCTTCTGTCGGATGTGGTTCCAGACGGTTGCTCCGCATCGGGCACTCCTCGCGCAGGCCCCCCGAATGGTCCGTCTCGCCGTCTGGAAGCGGGAGAGGGGGAGGCTCTTCGCGGAGGCCTGGGAGGAGCTCTGCCGGTCCGCCGTGGCTCGTCTGGGAATGACCGACTCGCCGCTGGCCGGACTCGGCCCGTGGCAGCCGTCCCAGCGGTACTGGCATGGCGGCGGACCCGAGTGGGACGTGGTCTCCCTATCCGTTGACCGAAAACGGCTTCTTCTGGGAGAGGTGAAGTGGTCCCCGACGCCGCTGTCGGCGTCGGACCTGCGCCGAGTCGCCGCAAGGCTCCTGGCGAAGGGGGTCCCACCGATTGCGGGGGCCATGTGCGAGATCGTCCGCGCCCTGTTCGTCCCACGCGCCGCGAGGGGACCGAAGACCGCCGAGGGGATGACTGTCGTGGACGCTCAATCGGTCCTGCAGGCCCTGCGAGAGGATTGACACGTTGGTGGGCCCCGATGCGTCGCGGACCTCGTCGCCCCCGGCTTCCGCGGCTGGTAGTCGCGATTGAGCGCGCCGCCACCGAACCGGGCCCTGCTCCCCGATCTCCCCCCGCTGATCCCACGACGGAAGACCAGCCCCGAAGGGGCGCCCCTTCGGGTCTGACGAGAGGAACGCCGTAGGACTCGGCGCTTGAGGACTCGGGCGGCAGGCCGTGACAGCGGCGTTGAATCGTGGGGATCGACCCGAGAGCGCGATAGGCGGCAGAGTGCGACTCAAGAGCGAGCTCTTCGCGCCGACACGATGACGATGCGGCGGGGCCCCGCGGCGGGAGACCGCCCGGGGCCCCTGTTGTTTTCGTCGCGAGTCCGACGGACTC
>CAZYRM010000560.1:0-440 GCA_964649705.1 uncultured Planctomycetia bacterium | reverse complement strand
CCCGCCCTTTGGCGTTGGGGCGGGCCCCCGGGGGGGGTATCGCGCCGGGGCGGTGGTGCTTTTGCGGGGGGCGCCCCCCTCCCCCCCGCGCCGCGCTACTTGCTTCAGCAGGCGTCCGCTTTGGCTGGTTTGTCCATCGGCGCCTTGGACTGAGCGGACACAGCGGGTGTCGGCGCAGACTGGTTCGAGGTCACCTGGTCCTTGCCGCAGCCGACCAGCAGCACGCCAAATAAGGGCAGGATCAAAAGTACCTTTCGCAGCATGGTGTTCGCCTCCAGTCCCCCTGGAGAGTGGCCGCCTATCGCAGACACGACCTCAGTATACGATCTCTTCACCCGGAAGCGTGAACCCGTACGGTCGACCCATGAGCTGGACGGGAAAGGCTGCCTCGGTGGCGGTGGCGTGCTCGTAATCGGGCTCGAAATCGTTCTCGTGCTCGT
>CAZYRM010000559.1:0-2333 GCA_964649705.1 uncultured Planctomycetia bacterium | reverse complement strand
GACCAGAAGACGACGACGAGGGCCTTGTCCCCCTCCTGGTAGAGCTCGGACAGCTCGACGGCGTTGCCGTCCAGGTCGCTCACGCTGAACGAGGCGACCTCCTGGTCGATCTGGACCTGAGGGGTATTCTCCGCGAGGAGCGTCCCCGCGAACATGAGGGCGAGCGTGGCGGCGCGCAGCATGCGTGTTCCTTTCCAAGAGGGGCCGACGGCCCCTAGCCTCCGATGCCTCAACCGACCTGGGTGCTTGATTTCACGCGGACGGGCCGCCCCGCGAGGACGTCCTCGACGGCGTTCGCGAGGTGCGGGGCGTGGTTCTTCTGCCCCGGCGTCCCCGATTCGAAGGAGCCAGCGTAGCGGACGACGGAGTCCTTGTCGATCAGATAGTAGTAGGGCGTGACGGGGACGGCGAGGCGATCCGCGAGGGCTCGCGCCTCGTCGCGGTAGGCGGGGAAGGGGAGCTTCGTCTTCTCGAGGTACGCGCGAATCGCCTGCGCGGTCTCCTTGGCGATGGAGTCGACCAGGACGACCTTCACGCCCTTCTGGGTCCACCCCTTGGCGGCCTCGACGAGGCGCGCCTCGCTGCGCAGGCAGACGGGTCAGGTGATGGACCAGAAGGCGACGACGAGCGGCTTCCCCGCGGCCCCCGCGACGAGGTCCCGGGTCGCGACGGGCTTCCCGTCCAGGTCGACGACGCCGACGGCCTCGATCTTCTGGTCGATGGGGAGGACCTTCTTCGGCGCCGGTGGATTGGGCGGCGCGTAGTTTCTCCGCCTGAGGTCCGGACCGCGCCAGTACAGGAATGCGAGCGCGCCGACCATGAAGAGCGCCGCGGCGACGAACTTGACTGTCCGAATCGACGTCACGCCTTTACCGAGCCTTTCAGGCAGCCCGAGCGTTCACCTGTAGATACGGCTCAAGCCTACCGAGGTTTGAAACCCCGGTCCAACCACAGGAGTCCAGAGCGGAATACGCCGACTGATTCGGGTTAGGGTGCGAACATCTCACCAAGGACTGCAAGGAGACGCCGCCCGGCGAGGGCGTCGAGCCTGCCCAGCCGCCTGCCGAGTCGTGCCTTGTCGACCGCCCTGAGCTGGTCAAGGGCCGCCTCTCCCTGCTTGCCCGCGACGTGGACAGGCACGCGGGTGGGGTAGTGTTTCATCGTGGTCGTGACTGGGGCAACGAGCACGGTGTCGACATTCCGGTTCATCTCGTCGGGCGACACGACGACGCAGGGGCGCGTCTTCCGCATCTCGCGGCCTTCGGTCGGGTCCAGGCGGACCCAGAAGACGTCGAACCGCTCGACTACCACGTCCACTCCTCGCGGTCCCAGCGCGTGCTCGGCCAGCGCCCCGCGTCGATGATGGCGTCGTCACAGGCCTCGGCCATCCGCCGAAACGCCTCGTCCCATCCCGCGCGCGCACGGCGAACAGGACGGAGGATGATGGCGCGACCGCGGGTCTCCAGCTCCACCTCGCCCTCGAGTCGGCATGACCTCAGCACAGCGCGGGGGATCCGCACGCCGCGGGAGTTGCCGATTCGGACGATGTTCACTCTCATCGCGCAGCCCTGCAGAACGTAACTACTCTGTAACTACCATGCGGTCCAGGCAGGGTCAAGCGCGGACCCGTGGCACCCGCGATCCTCATCGAGGGCCGCCTCGAACTTGGAGAACTTGGGCAGGCTACGCCGTGAGGACCTTGCGGACGCGATCGAGGGCCCAGTCGATCTCGGACTGCTGGATGACGAGCGGGGGCGCGAAGCGGATCACCTGGGAGTGTGTCTCCTTGGCCAGGACGCCCTCCTTCATGAGCGACTCGCAGTAGGGCCGTGCCGTGCCGCTCTCCTTCTTGATCTCCACGCCGATGAAGAGGCCCTTGCCGCGGATCTCCTTCACGTGGCGGCTCTGGATCTTCACGAGACCGTCCATGAAGTACTTGCCCAGCTCCGCGGAGCGCTGAGCCAGGTTCTCGTCGAGGAGGACGCGGAGGCTCGCGATCGCCACCGCGCAGGCGAGCGGGTTGCCCCCGAACGTGCTCCCGTGGTCGCCGGGGTTCAGCACCTGCATCACCTTCTGGTCGGCGATCGCCGCGGAGATCGGGATCACGCCGCCGCCGAGGGCCTTCCCGACGATGACCATGTCGGGGCGCACGCCCTCGTGCTCGCACGCGAACATCCGGCCCGTGCGGCCGAAGCCCGTCTGGATCTCGTCCGCCACGAAGAGGACGTTGTTCTCCGTGCAGACCTGGCGGCACTCCTTCAGGTACCCCGCCGGCGGGATCAGGATCCCCGCCTCGCCCTGCACCGGCTCGACCAGGAACGCCACCGTGTTCT
>CAZYRM010000558.1:0-2334 GCA_964649705.1 uncultured Planctomycetia bacterium | reverse complement strand
TCGAGCGATGGGTACTTGAGGACGATCTCCTCGGCGGCCGCGCCGGTCCGAAACGCGTACACGACGGTGTCGAGGGTACCTCGCGTCCCCGAGACCCTCACGACGCCGTCAGGGCTGAAGACGAGCGGGGGCGCGGCGGACTCCAATTTCAAGGCCATGCTCGTCTCTCTCAAAGACCAGCGGGGATCCTGGCATCGTTCTGGCGGGCCGCGCAAGGCCACCCCAGCGATCCTCGTCCTCCCAGCGTCCCTCCTCGGCAAGCGGACCTGCCCTGCGTCGCCACCGATCAGCCCAGCACGTTTCCTTCCGTCAGTTCCTTCAGGAATCGCTTCAGCGGCCAGATGCGCACGAGGCCGTCCTTGAGTTCGGCGGCGCCCAGGTAGACTCCGTGCCCCCCCGTCAGGACGCCGTCGGCGATCAGAGACCTGATCGCGGCTCCGTATTCGCCACGCCAGGTCGTCGAGGCCTTGACCTCGATGCCGATCGCGCGATTGCCGCGCGTCCAGACGAAGTCCACTTCGCTGCCAGACGGCGTGCGCCAATACCATAGCTGCCCGCCAAGGTTCCGAAAGGCCATCGCGGCGCGCAGTTCGTGGAGCACCCAGGTCTCCAGCAGGAAGCCGCGCTCGGTTCCGTCCAGCGGCTCCCGCACCCGTCCGGCCAGCGCTCGCGCCACGCCCGGATCGAACAGGTAGAACTTCGGGCTGGCCACCTCCTTCACCTTCGCCCGCTTGCGCCAGGCAGGCAGCCAGAACCCGATCAGCGTATCCACCAGCGTCCCGAAGTACCCCTGCACCGTTGGCCTCGCGACCGCCGCGTCGCGGGCCATCCCGGCGACATTCGCGATCTGGCCGTTCATGAGGGCCGCGATCTCCAGGAACCGAGCGAACGACTGCAAGTTGCGGACGAGGGCCTCCTGCTGGATCTCCTCGCGGATGTAGTTGCCCACGTACGCCTCAAGCGCTTCGAGGGCGTACTCGGTTTCACTGTGGATCTGCGG
Organism: uncultured Planctomycetia bacterium; assembly: GCA_964649705.1. Classification (GTDB taxonomy): domain Bacteria; phylum Planctomycetota; class MHYJ01; order WSZJ01; family CAZYRM01; genus CAZYRM01. The sequence goes on along the minus strand of CAZYRM010000558.1, from coordinate 1,334 downwards.
CAGCAACCCCAGGCGCAGGACACGGTCGAGATCGTAGTCGTAGGTCAACTCGGCCGCCGTAAGAGGGAAGCACTGACGGTTGATTGCGCGACCGGCCAGAAGGTCCACGTCGAGCCGCTTCAGCTTTCGGGCGCTGGAACCGCTGAGGGCGAAGTGATAGGCCCTTCCGTGCTCGGCGATGAGGGCATGGACCTCGTTCAGCAGGCTCGGCAGACGCTGGACCTCGTCCACGACGACCCAGGTCCCCGATGGACGGGCTTCGACCTGCTGACGGAAAGACTCGGGCTGGCGGCCGAGGGACAGGAGGGTCTGTGTCCGCAGGAGATCGAACCACAACGCGTCCGGAAGCACTTGCCTCAGCCAGGTCGTCTTTCCGGTCCCGCGAGGGCCGAAGAGCAGGAACGAGTGACGGGGCAGTTCGAGTCGTCGTGTAAACATCGCCAGCAGATTAGCGGTCATTCCGCCAGACATCTATACAAATCTGCCGTTCCTCGAAAGGCCTCGACACGGCGGCAGGAGAATCAGGAAGCCCCGAAAGGGCCCACGGACCCTCTCGCGATAGCATCCGAAAAGTCCGGACCTCGCACGCGACGTCTGATATCCTCCCGCGCGTGGATCTGACCCTCACACCCTCAGGACACCTCCTGCTCGTCGAGGAGGCCAGTCCGTCCCAGCCCCCCGGAACAGCCGGCCCTCTCGCGCCCATCCAGAAGGCCTTCGAGCAGGGCTCCGCCGACGGCCTTCTTGCCCTCGTCACGCTCCGCGGCGACGCGCCGCTGCCCCCCGCGCTCGCTTGGTGGAGACGCTTCGGCGAGCGATACCTCACCGCCCTTTGCCATGTCCCCGAGCCCGCAGAGGATCTGAAGTCACCCCTCCCGCCGCCCAGCGACGACCTCGCCGCGCTCGTCGACTCCGCGCCTCCCATGCGCGGCGGAGAGTACCTCCGCGCCGAGACCGCCGAACGGCTCTGGACCGAGCTCGACACGCACTGCCGCGAGGACATCCGCAGGACGCAGGGCGGCCTTTCCGAGTGGCTCCGCGAGAGGAACCCCCTCTGGCACCGAGTCGGCCGCGTCTCCTTCCACCTCGCCGAGAACAAGCGCGACCCCGAGTGCCCCTTCGCCTTCCTCGCCACCTATGCCCCACGCCTCCTCGACCACCATCGCGTCCAGTACCTGCCCCTCGGCAAGGCGCTGCAGGAGTACGCCGGCGCGAAGAACAAGCAGGCCCTCGTCAACCTCCTCACCCCCGTCCAACGCGCCTCCGAGCGCTGCCCCTGGGTCAAGGACCTCGTCGACTCCGGCGACGTCTTCCACCCCCTCCGCTGGTCCCCC
>CAZYRM010000557.1:0-2337 GCA_964649705.1 uncultured Planctomycetia bacterium | reverse complement strand
GGGCCGATCGAGATGGAGGGGAGTCCGGACATGGTCCTGGAGGTCGTGAGCCCCAGTTCCGTCCGGAAAAACACCGTGGTCCTTCCCCGCCTCTACTGGCGCGCGGGTATCTCGGAGTTCTGGCTCGTCGACGCCCGCGGGGAGCGGCCCAAGTTCGACATCCTGGTCCGCGGACGCAGTGCCTACCTGCCCACGCCCAAGACCAGTGGCTGGCTCGCTTCGCGCGTGTTCGGCCACTCCTTCCGCATCGTCGCAGAACCCAATCGCCTCGGATACCCGGAATTCACCCTGCGGGTCCGCTGACCGATGGCTGACGCCGCCGCCAGGGAACCCAGGTTCTATGCGCTCCTGAGGGGGCTGGGCAGCGCCGTCCTGCGCGTGTTCTACCGCGAGGTCTCCGTTCGGTGCGAGGCGCCGCCCCCCGAGACGGGCCCCGTCATCTTCGCCGCCAACCACCCGAACACGCTGATGGATCCGCTGGGCGTCGCCCAGGTCACGAAGCGTCCCCTGCACTTCCTCGCCAAGAGCGGCCTCTTCAAGAAGCGATTTGCGGGCTGGTTCCTCCGCGGAATGGGCGTCATCCCCGTCTACCGGAAGCAGGACGACCCCGCGCAGATGGACAAGAACGAGCAGGCCTTCGAGGCCTGCTACCAGGCCCTCGCCGCCGGACAGGCCCTCGCGCTCTTCCCCGAAGGGCTTTCCCACGACGACCTCCAGCTCAAGCCCCTCAAGACCGGGGCCGCCCGCATCGCCCTCGAGGCCGAGCAGGCGAACGGCAACAGGCTCGGCGTCAAGATTGTCCCCATCGGGCTCACCTTCCCCAACCGCGCCCGCTTCCGCAGCACGCTCTCCATCCGCGTCGGAGCCCCCATCGACGTCGCGCCATACACCGAGCGGTACGCCTCCGCCCCCGAGGAGACCTTCCGCGCCCTCACCGCCGAGATCGAGGAGCGCCTGCGGCAGCTCATGATCCACATGGATCGCCTCGACCTCTCCGAGAACGTCCGCAAGGTCGAGGAGGCCTTCCGCGACGAGCTCAGATCCACGCTCGATCCCTCCTGGCAGGCGGCCGGCGACACCGTGGTCCTCTCGAAGTCCATCGCCGACGCCGCCGAGAGGCTCTCGGAGAAGGAGCCCGACGCGATGGCGGGTTTCTGGATGCGCGTCGACCGCTACTGGAAGCGGCTCCAGCGCGTCCGTCTGCGGGACGAGGCCCTTCGCGACGAGCGAGGGCGCCTCGGCTTCGCCGCATGGCTGCTCTTGAGTCTGGTCTACGGCGTGATCGCGCTTCCTCTTGCCCTCTACGGCCTGGTCAACCACTGGGTCCCGTACGAGGCCGCCGGGCGGATCGCGAACCGTCTGGCGCGAGGGCCCGAGGACGTCGCGCCCTACAAGGTCTACTTCGGCGCCCCGCTCTTCCTCCTGGCCTACGCGGTCCAGGGGTACCTCGTCTGGCGCTGGACGAGCACGCTCGCGGCGGCGATGTACGTCGGGACGCTCCCCTTCGTTGGGCTGTGGGCCCTGGCCTTCTTCCGGAAGATGGCCGCGTTCTGGGGCCGCGTGAGGCTCGGGTGGCTCTCGTTCCTTCGCCCCGCGACGGTCGCGCGCCTGCGGGAGGAGCGGGAGGAGCTGCGCGCGGAGCTGGAGGGGCTCAAGCAGCGCTACCTCGCGCTGCGGGAAGGGGAGGCCGCGTCGGCGGAAGGAAATCGGGGCGCCGGGATTTGAACCCGGGACCTCTTGAACCCCATTCAAGCGCGCTAGCCAGGCTGCGCCACGCCCCGAATGCCGAGCGGCGGGGATTCTATGCCCCGCCCCTGGGGGTGTCAACAGGGGAGAACTCGCGCACGGCGCTCTCGTTCACGTTTCGTTCCGGATTTTTTCGCAGAAATGAGAGGCACTTTCTGGAGGGCCTCCGCACCGGCTCAGAGGCCGGTTCCCCGGGAGTTTTTTTGAGAGGCACTCCCGAGCCGGAAAGGACAGGTTTAAACCGGGTCCTGGCCGGGGGGATTTTCTTGCGCCACCTCCGGGCCGGAAATAGGATTCGCCGCCAACTTCAGGGTGCGGGGTCCGTGAGGTCGTGAAGACGACGGATTCCGAAGGGGCGGCAGTATGAAACGCATTCAACCCGGCCCGGTCGAGGGCCGGATGGACCGACCCGAGTACACGACGCAGGCCGAGGGGAGCACGCGAATGGTCGTTCGCATCGTGACGCAGAGCCCCCCCGACCGTCCCGCGCCGTTCCCCAGGACCGCCGTGCGAATCGTGTAGGGATTCCGAGGACAGAGGACCGGCCGGCGGTGCATTCCGGCCGATCCAACGTTGCTGCTTGGAGGGGCC
>CAZYRM010000556.1:0-2354 GCA_964649705.1 uncultured Planctomycetia bacterium | reverse complement strand
GACCTCTGGGTCAAGCAGTGCGGCATCTCGCACACGGGGAGCTTCAAGGACGTCGGGATGACCGTGCTCGTCTCGATGGTCAAGGAGATGCGCTCCCGCGGGAAGGACATCCGCGCCATCGCGTGCGCCTCGACGGGGGACACCTCGGCGGCGCTGGCGGCGTACGGCGCCGTGGCGGGGATCCCGACCGTCGTGTTCCTGCCGAAGGGGAAGATCACGGACGAGCAGCTCGTCCAGCCGATCGCGCACGGCGCGCTCACGCTCGCGCTCGACACCGACTTCGACGGCTGCATGAAGCTCGTCGCGCAGGTGTGCGAGCGGAACCAAATCTACCTCGCGAACAGCATGAACCCGCTGCGCATCGAGGGGCAGAAGACGATCGGCATCGAGGTGACGCAGCAGTTCGACTGGGAGGTGCCCGACTGGGTCGTCGTGCCGAGCGGGAACCTGGGAAACCTGACCGCCCTCTCGAAGGGGTTCCTCATGATGAGGGCGCTCGGCCTGACGCAGAAGCTGCCGAGGCTCCTCATCGCCCAGGCGGCGAATGCGTCGCCGCTCTACAAGGCGTACAAGTCGGGGTGGAAGGAGTTCCATGCCGAGAAGGCCGCTCCCACGGCCGCGAGCGCGATCCAAATCGGCGACCCCGTGAACGCGCCGAAGGCGATCCGGATGGTCCAGGAGCTGAATGGAGTCGTCGAGGTCGCCACGGAGGAGGAGCTGGCTGACGCCGCGGCGCGTGCGGACCGGACGGGGCTGTTCGCGTGCCCGCACACGGCCGTGGCCCTGGCGGCCCTCTTCAAGCGGGTCGCGGCGAAGGAGGTCGGGCCGAGGGAGCGGATCGTGGTCATCTCCACGGCCCACGGCCTGAAGTTCACGGGGTTCAAACGACGCTACCACGCGGGGGAGCTGCCTGGGATCGTACCGCGACTCGCCAACCGGGTCGTCGAGGCCCCCGCACGGCTGGAGGACGTCGAAGCCGCCGTGATGCGAAACCTGCCCTCCTAGCTCAAGATCCGCACAGGGATTGCCGATAGAATGGACGAGGCCCCCGATTGGGGTCTCCGTGAGGTGCCTGTGCCGGACCAGCCGATTTCGAAAATCGAGCTCCGCCCCGAGGTCCCGACGGAGGCTCCCCCTGCATTCACCGAGGGGGAGGTCGTCCGGGCCGCGGTCCGCGAGGTCCGCGCGGGCGACGAGGTCGTGATCGACCTGAAGGGCTCGCGGTTCGCGGCCAGGGTCGAGACCCCCGTCGCCGAGGGAGACACGCTCGTCCTCAGGGTGGAGACGGCGTCGCCGGAGCTCAGGCTCCGGGTGGTCTCGACGGTGCGGGCGACGACGGCGGAGGCCCCGCCGACGGCAGACGTCGCGAGGCCCGCGCCCCCGCCCCACCCCGCCGCGGAGGCCCTCCGCGCGTACGGCGCGACGCCCAACCCGGCGACGGTGCAGCTCGTCGAACGGGCGGCCTCCCAGTCGTCAGCGCCGGAGGCCGCGCGTGCCGTGGTGGCCTCGCTCGTCGCGGCGGGGTTCCCTCCCCCGCACGAGCTGGTGTCGCAGATTGCGGGTCTCGTCGACCCCTCCGTGCAGCCGGGGATCGAAGAGGTCATCTCGGCGCTCCCGCCCGCGACGATCCCGGCAGAGGACCTGGCGGAGATCGAGGCGCTCGCGGTGAGGGTCAACGAGGAGCTGGAGGACCCCACGACGCGGGAGGCCCTGCGGGCGGCGAAGGGCCCGACGCCGGTGGCACTTCTGGACCGCATCGAGGAGGCGACGCAGACTCGCATAGAGGCGGAACCGACGCTCAAGGCGATCGACGCGGCCCTTTCGGCCGTCGAGGAGGTCTCCGCGCAGCCGACGCTCGCCACGGAAGCCCAGGGAGAGGCGGAGCGGATTGCGGCGAGGTTGACGGCCGAGAACGTCGAGACGGTGGCGGACGAGATCGCCAAGCTGCCGCCGGAGCGGCAGGAGGCGGTCCGCGAGGCGCTCTTGTCGGTGCGCGTGTCCAAGGCGATCGCGCTCGAGGCGCGCGAGGAGGCGTTGGAGATCGTGCGGCGGATGCAGATGACGCCGCCGAGGCCGGCGGCACCTCAGGCGCAGGTGCCGCCCCCTCCGCAGACGACCTCGCGGGTCGCACAGCCGACCCCGCAGCCCGCGCAGACGACTCCTTCGACCACGGAGCCGACTCCATCGGCCACGCAGCCGACTCCTTCGGCCACGCAGCCGACTCCTTCGGCCACGCAGCCGACTCCTTCGACCACGCAGCCGACTCCATCGGCCACGCAGCCGACTCCTTCGACCACGCAGCCGACTCCATCGGCCACGCAGCCGACTCCTTCGGCCACGCAGCCGACTCCTTC
>CAZYRM010000555.1:0-2355 GCA_964649705.1 uncultured Planctomycetia bacterium | reverse complement strand
CGCGGTGGATGCGCGCGCGCAGGAAGCTGGACCTCATCCCGTGGCCGACGTAGAGGGTCCCGTCGGAGGCCATGTCGATCCCGGTCGGCGAGTCGATCTCCGCGACGGCGACTCCCGCCGTCAGGCCGGGCTCGTAGAAGGACACCTCGCCGAGGACGGACGTCGCGGCGACCAGGACCACGAGCAGACTTCGCATCGTCGATTCTCTCACGGGGTCACGAACATCTCGAGATCGGCGTCCCAACGGACCTTGTCCTGATTCGTCTTCCACCACTCCAGCCAGGATTGCGCCGCGGTCCGGTCCGGGCCGAAGGGCACGCGGAGACGATCGACCAGCGACTGGATGTGGTCGAGCGCGATGGCCTGCTGGTCGCGGTCGGCACGTTGGAGGGCCCCGAACAACTCGGTCAGGCCATCGATCTGGCCCAGTCGTGCCACGGTCGCCCCGGCCCATAGCCTGGCCTCCAGCGAGGGCGAGTCGCTGATGACCCTGCGAAGGGCCGGCAACAGCGACGGATCGTCGTAGGAGGCGGTGGCCCGCGCGGCCCCGAGCTGGACGTCGGACTCGGGGTCGGCGAGGAGCTCCGCGAGGATCGTCGTGGACGCAGGCCCCGTCCAATGACCGAGCATCCCCGCGCAGCCCGTCCGGACGGCCACTTGCGGGCTGCGGCTGAAGGCCCCGAGCGCCCCGTCGACGCGATTGCGGACCGCGTCGCGGATGACCCCCTGCGTGATCTGACAGACCTCGGCGTACACGGCGACTGGATAACGGGCCTGCGCCTCGTCGGGTGCGTCCGTGGTGCTGGGGAGGACGTCCTCCAGGATCCGGATCAGCCTTTTCTCGTTCTCGTCGACGATGGGGAAGTCGCGGATCGCCTGCAGCGCGCGTACCCGGAGGTACTCGGCCCTCGCCAGGCCTCCCACGGGATCTCCGCCCTCGCCCGGGTCCAACAGGATGGACAGCAGGTACGGGATGTCGGCCGTATCGGCGCCTTCCGGGCGGAGCAGGTGGATGATCTCGAGGTACGCCGATTCCTGCCACGGGTCCTGCCCCGCGTTCCAGACGCGGTCTCCGATCGCCTGACGCGTCGCGGCCAGGCGGTCGGCATCGAGGCGGACCCCGAATTCGCGGAGCTGCCTCGCGCTGCGGAGAAGCTCCTTCGCCCGCTCGCGGACCTCGGGGTCCTCGCTCTTCGCGCCCTGCTCGAGGGCGGGGAGGGCCTTGTCGCCGAGAGCCTCGATGGCCGTGGCGGCCTCCTCGCGCCGCGAGGCCTCCTCGTGGCCGAGCTGGCGCACGAGCTCCTCCGGCGTCTGCGCGAGCGCGAGGGCGAGGAGCGTGGCGACGGCGATCACGGCCTCTCCCCGGGCGACCAGCCCTGGGGGTGGGGGCGGAGGTCCAGGATGCGGATGACGTCGGCGGCGGTCATGGCCCGCCAGTGTAGGCGGAGCGCGGTTCCGGGGCAAGCCCGTCTGGAACGACAGGGCCGCCGGCCCCGCGTGGGAGACCGGCGGCCCTGGTGAGTCGGGTCGATTCTATGCGATCCAGTCGTTCTCGGCGTTCTTCGGCCGCCTGGGCTGCTTCGGCTTCTTGGGCGGCTGCTTGTCCTTCTGGGGTCCGCGGCCCTCCGCCTTCGGCGGACGGCGCTCGCCCTCCTTCGCGTCCGGACGACGTCCCTCGGGGGCCGGACGGCGATCCTCGCCCCTCGCTCCCTCGCGGCCGCCCTGGCGATCGCCCAGGAGCCTCTCCACCATGTGCGTCAGGCGCTCGACGCGGCCGCGCAGCTCCTCGACCTGGCGGCGGAGGTCCTGCATCACTCCCTCCGGCCCGCCCGGTCCGCGCTCGCCATCGGGACGGCCCGGCCGGTCGACTCCGTCGCGCGCTTCCGGTCCGCGCGGCGGACGCGGGGGCTCGGGCGGCCTCGGCGGCTCGGGGCGATCCTCGTCCCGTCCCGGCCGTCGCGCATCGGGTCCGCGGTCGCGTCCCTCCGGGCCAGGCTCGCGCCCCTCAGGCGGCCTGCGGTCTCCGCCATCGCGGCCGCGCTCGGCCTCCTCGCGCCTGCGGTCCTGCATCTCGCGTCCGCGCTGCTGCATCTGCTCCTGCATTTCGCGCCCGCGCTGCTGCATCTGCTCCTGCATCTCGCGCCCGCGGCCCTGCGCCTCCTCCTGGATGCGGCGGCGCTCCTGCTCGACGCGCTCGCGGATCTCGTTGCCGCGGCGCTCGAAGTTCTTCATCACCTCGGCCTTCTCGCGCTCGAGCTGCTCCATCTGCTCCTGCGCGTGCTTCTTCAGCTCCTCCATGTGCCGCTCCACCTGGCGGCGCACCTCCTCCATCGCGCGCTCCGGGTCCGGCCCGTC
>CAZYRM010000554.1:0-2373 GCA_964649705.1 uncultured Planctomycetia bacterium | reverse complement strand
AAGAAGGTCGGCGCGTTCAAGGAAGCGCACAAAGGGACGCTCTTCATCGACGAGGTCACCGAGGTCTCTACCGAGATCCAGAAGAAGCTCCTGCGTGTCACCCAAGACGGCGTCATCACACCCGCGGGTGGGAGCGACCTCCGCGTCGACGTGCGGATCATCACCGCCACCAACAAGACTATCCGCTGGATCAGCCAGCACCCCGACCTCTTCCGCGCCGACCTCTTCAACCGGTTGGCGCAGGTGCGGGTGTCCCTGCCGCCCCTCCGCCACCGTCAGGAGGACATCGCTGACTTGTGGGACGCCTTCGTCCGCGGGGCGGCCCAGGAGCAGAACCGAAAGGCCCCCGGCTACGGAAAGGACGTGGTCGAGCTCCTGAGACAATACCCCTGGCCGGGGAACCTGCGGGAGTTGCGCGACACCGCCCGATCAGTCCTCCTCTGCACGGGGTCCATCATCACCGCGGACTCCGTGCGCGAGCGGCTTGTCGCCCATGACGAGGAAGGCTCGGAGGTCGCGGCACCCTCCCCCCATTCGTGGCCCAGCCTCAGGTTCGATGACGTCGTCCGTGACCTGCTCCGTCACGTTCTCGAGCGGAGCGGCGGAAATGTCTCGGAGGCGGCACGGATCCTCGACAAGCCGACGAGCACCGTCTACGACCTCTGCAAGAAGCACGGGCTCCTCCCCGAGCGGAACACGTAGCCTACCGGCCCGACTGCGTCGACACCGCGCCCTCCCAGGGCGTGTCGGCATGACGCGGTGCCGACGCGATCGTCGTGCAGCACGATCCGCACAGGCTGCCGAGCCATCCGACGGCCTCGCAGGGCGGCTGGATGGATCTCCCGTGCGTCCTGGCCGTCGTGCGCGGCGACCTGGTCACCCTCCCGGTCGAACACGTGGCCTTGCGGGGCGACTGGATTCGACTCCCGAGCGATCGGCCAACCGTCCCGGGCGACTCGACAAACCTCCCGGACGACCTGCCGTCCGTGCGGGGCGACTGGATCACAATCCCGCGCGATCGGTCCGTCCGCCCGGGCGACTTGACGAGACTCCCGGACGATCGGCCGACCGTGCACGGCGAATGGACGAACTTCCCGACCGATCGGCCAGGGCTGCAAGGCGTCGGATCGCTTCTCCAGGATGGATCGGCGACTCTGCGCGCGCTCCGTTCCTGCCGGAGCGGGCCTCGGCTACCGGTTCCCGGTACTGCTGCCGGGTGCATTGCCGGATACCGGTAACTCCCGCGCTCCGTAGGATCGTGGGCAGTGCCTTGGTTGCCGCCGAGTCACGCCGCAAGTGCTTTCCGCCGCGCGCCCTGGCTTGGCGCCATCGGAATCCCAGGCGTGGGCTCGGTCCCTGGCATGCGGATGGCTCAACTACTTCCCATCCGAGGCGTGCGGGCACGGGGCCCGCGTGCGCTCGGGAGGCATCCTGTCGGAGGATGAGTCATGGCGCTCATCGACACTCTATACGCGGGGGAGTCGTTGCTGAACACGCTTCAGAACGACTCGGAGATCATCACGTACCTCAAGACCAAGAAGTTCCCTGTGGACCTGGCTACGCACGGGATGGAGATGGTGAAGCGGGCGATGTCGGCGCAGCTGCGGCGCGACACGATCGAAGGAGACCAGGTCGGGCTGACGCAGGCCCTGAACGCGGAGTTCGTGGAGGTCCGCTCCGAGTTCGTCTCGTTGCGTCAGACGGCGGAGAGGGCGGTCGAGGGGCAGCCCGGGGCGTTCGTGAAGCTCGCGCTCCGTCCGCGTCGCCGTCACGACAAGAAGTCCATCGTCGCGGCCGCCGGGACGCCCACGGCCGCGCAGCCGCCGACGGCGCCCGCTACCGGACGGGAGGAGGCGGCCTCGGCGGAGGAGAAGAGCCTGCCGCGCTTCGTGCCGCGGGCGCGGAAGTTCCTCACGGCCGCCCTCGGCGACATCGAGATCCTGAAGGCGCTCGCCCCCTACGGCTACACGAAGGAGGAGGTCGCCGACCTGCTCGCGCGGGTCGAGGCGCTCGGGGCGAAGGACCAGAGCCAGGAGGGGGCGATTGGGCGGACCCGCGGCGCATCGAGCGAGTTCCGGAAGACGGCCTCGGAGTTCCGTCTCTGGTACCTCCCGTGGCGGCTGCGGCTGCGCCGCGTGCTGAAGGGACGGACGGACTACAAGCGCCGCCTGGGCCTGGTCGCGTAGTCCTACGGCGCTGGCTTGGCCCCTACCCCGGAGGGGCGACATGCACCGCGGATGTATGTCGCCCCTTCGGGGCTCCGATTTCGCTCTCGGTGCGTGTTCTCCCAGGCCTTCGGCCTGGGCTGATTCATGCCGCCCCTTCGGGGCTGGGCTCGCGGCCTGGGCTGATTCATGCCGCCCCTTCGGGGCT
>CAZYRM010000553.1:0-2375 GCA_964649705.1 uncultured Planctomycetia bacterium | reverse complement strand
GGGGCGGCGGCCCCTTCTCCTCGGGCGCGCGGCCGCCGGTGTCCCCTCGATCCCACCCGATCGGCACACCATTCGTGTGGATTCGTGCGCATTCGTGGATCGTCAACGAGCGTCGATGGCGCGCGGATCCCGCGGGGACCGTGCCCGCTATCGCGGCGTGGGCGGCTTCCACCCCGGACGTTTCGGGGGCGGGTTCTCCTCCAGCATCTCCAGCGCCACCTGGACCGCCTTCTCGAGCTGGGGGTCGCGGCCGGCGATCACCTCCTCGGGCCACTCGACGACCTCGTAGTCGGGCGTCACGCCGACGTTCTCCACCACCCAGCTCCCCTCGGGGTCCACGATGCCGAAGCAGGCCGACGTCACGCTCCCCCCATCCATCAGCGCCGGGTAGCCGGAGATGCCCACCAGCCCGCCCCACGTCCGCGTGCCGACGAGCGGCCCGAGCTTCTCATGCTGGAACATCCACGGCATCGCGTCGCCGCCCGAGCCCGCGCGCTCGTTCACCACCATCACCTTGGGCCCCTGGATCGTCCCGAACGGCGTCCTGGCGAGCCACCCCTCGCGGTTGAACCAGTAGCACATCACGTCGCGCGACAGGACGTCGATCACGTAGTCCGCCACCTTGCCGCCGCGGTTGTACCGCTCGTCCAGGATCACCCCCTGGCGGTCCACCTGGCTGAACCAGTCGCGCGTGAACGACTCCAGCCCCTCCCCTCCCGTGTCCGGCATATACACGTACGCGAGGCGCCCGCCCGACATCTCCGTCACGCGCGCGCGGTTCGCCTCGATCCACGCCTGTTGCCTCAGAGGCCCGTCCTTGGACAGGGGGACGACTTTCATCGTGCGCGGCTCGGATCCGTCGGCCTTCGACGAGAGGACCAGCTCCACCTGCTTGTCGGCGAGCTCCGCGAAGGCGGCGTAGTAGTTCGTCGGCGGCGCGAGCGGCACGCCGTTGACCGACACGATGTGGTCACCCTCGCGGGCGTCCACGCCCGGCTCGGTGAGCGGCGATCGCAGCTCCGCGTCCCAGTTCTGGCCGCGGTAGATGCGCGAGATGCGGTACCGCCCGTCGGCGACCTCGACGTCGGCCCCCAGGAGCCCCACGGAGGCCCCCTTCGGACCCTCCGGCATCGCCCCTCCGTCGACGTACTCGTGGCCGCAGCAGAGCTCCCCCATCATCTCCCCGATGACGACGTTCAGGTCCGATCGGTGCCGGACGTGGGGGAGGAAGGCGCTCCACCGCTCCCACATAGCCTTCCAGTCGACCCCGTGCATGCCGGGGTCGTAGAAGTAGTCCCGCTGGATCCGCCACACTTCCCGCAGGATCTGCGGCCACTCCTGCGCTGGGTCGACGCGCACCTTGACGCCCCCGACGGCGAGGACCTTCTTGTCCTTCCCATCGGCCGCCATGATCGACCACTCCTCCTTGGATCGGAACAGCAGCGACTTGCCGTCCGCCGAGACGCGGAAGAGCGAGACCTCCTTCGCGACGGACTTCGGCTTGCGGTCGTCGAACGAGAAGCTCTTCAGCTCCGTGCCGGCGTCCCCCTCCCCCGACTCGATGTAGAGGAGCGCGGACTTCGAGCACTCCAGCCCCGAGTACTGGCCCGCGCCGACCGGGAGCCCGAGGATCCGCTGCTCGATGCCCTCGAGGTCGACCGAGGGGCCCTCAGGCTTCTTTTCCTCGGACTTCGCCTCCTTCTTGTCGTCCGGCTCGTCCTCGGGTTTGTCCTCGGGCTTGTCCTCATCCTTCTTCTCATCTTCCTTCTTCTCATCGTCGTCCTTCTTCTTCGCGGCGTCCTTCTTGTCGTCGATGGCCTCGTCGCTCTTCGGCTCGAGGGGGTTCTTTCCGTCCTTCCGCAGCACCACGACGAACATGCGCGACTTCGACGGTCGCGCCGCGCTGGCGCTCATGTCGAGGCCGAACCGGCGCGGGCCGCTCTCGACGCTCGCCGTGAAGAAGAGGTGCTTCCCGTCGCGGCTGAAGGCGGGGAACCCCGCCGAGCAGAGCGCGTGGGTGAGGACGCAGGTGCGGACCCCCTCCAGGTCGTAGATGCAGACCCGGTCGTAGGCGGTCTCCGCGTCTCGCCGAAGGAACGCGATCCACTTGCTGTCGGGCGACCACGCGGCGGCGAAGCCGAACACGCCGAGCGTCCCGAGGCAGCGCGCGACCTCGGTGACCTGGCCCGACTCGAGCGTCACGTACGCGAGGCGGTTTCCCTTGTCCTGGAAGAGGACGTGCTTCCCGTCGGGGCTCCACGAGGGCTCGAGGAAGAAGCCTCCGCTCCCGAGGTCGTACGCCTTCGGATCCGCGCGTCCGAGCTGATCGCGGACGAGGAGGCGGTACTCGCCGTCTCGGTCGGAGAGCCACGCGA
>CAZYRM010000552.1:0-2377 GCA_964649705.1 uncultured Planctomycetia bacterium | reverse complement strand
CCCTCGACCTCGTTCTTGAGGATGAGCTGCTCGCGCGGCTGGATGCTGCCGGTCTCGACGACCTGGATGGAGAGGGGGCCGCGGACCGCGCGGAACGTCGCGGGCGCCTCGCCGTCGGAGGCGCTGCCCCGGAGGCGGCTGCCGAGCGCCCACGCGCCGAGGGCGATCACGACGACCGCGAACACGGCGACGAGACCCCATCCCGAGAGGGCCCTTTGGATCACTTTCCCACCTCCGACGGGTCGAATTCCTTCCAGAGGCCGTCCGCGGTCACCTCCAGCGCGCCCAGGTCCCTCTGCATCTCGAGCTCCGCGAGCCGGTACCTCACGACGGCGGCCGTCAGGGCGTTCTGCGCGGAGACCAGGCTCTCCTGCGCCTCCAGCACGTCGCGGACCTCCGCGCGGCCAGCCTGCAGGAAGAGGTCGGTGCTCTCGACGCGGCGCCTGGCCAGCTCGAGCGAGCGCTCCTGCGTGCGGACGCTCTCCCGCGCGGACAGGAGGGTGCGGAGCGTTTCCCGCACCTGCGACTTCACCTGGTCCTCGAGCTCCTGGGCGTCGCGCACGGCCTTCTCGAGGTCGATGAGCCGCGTGCGGTACTCGTTGCGCTCGGCGGTCCGCTCGAAGGCCGGGTCGATCTGGAGGACCCCGGTGTAGAGTCCGTGCTCGGGGTCGTAGGTGCTGTTGGGCGAGCCGGCCTGGCTGGGCGAGAGCCGTGCGCCGACGGAGCTCTGCCCGAGGAGGGTGAGGTCGGGGAGGAGGTCGTCGGCGGCGACGGCGACCTTGCGCTGGGCGTCGTCGATGCGGGCGACGCCGACGCGGAGGTCGAGGCGTCGGTCGAGGGCCAGGCGGATCGCGGCGGGCTCGTCGAGCTCGAGGGGTCCGCGATTCGTGCGGTCGGGGGGAGGGACCTCGACGGGGGCGTCGGCGGGGGCGACGGCCTCGTCCTCCTCGCCGGGCTGCTTCGGCGGGCGGCGCATCCCCTCGGCGTCGGAGACCATGCGCCCGAGGTCGTCGGGGTCGGGCTCGACGGCCGCGTCGGGGGGCAGTCCGAGGAGGAGGCGGAACTCGTCCACGCGGCGGGCGTGCTGCTGGAGGGTGGCGATCCAGCGGTCGCGGGCGCGGAGCTCGTCCTGGAGGGCCTGATCGACCTGGATCTCGGGGAGGCGCCCGGCGTCGGCGAGGCGTCGGGCGCGGCGCGTGGAGGCGATCAGGCGACGGTAGCTCTCCTCGGTGTTGCGGGCGGCGTCGAGCTGCTCGAGGGCGGAGAGGTAGGCTCGCGAGACGTCGACGGCGAAGGTCTGCTTGAAGCGCTCGAAGGTGTAGATGGAGTAGATCACGTTCCGCTCGGACTGGCGGAGGGGCTCGGCGACGACGAAGCTGCCTGCGCCGCGGAGGAGGGGGATGGTGACGGAGGCATCGGCGAAGCGGCCGAGGGAGGCGGCGCCGTCGCCGGTGAGGAGGCGGACGAGGTTGATCCCGATCCCGGCGGCGATCTCCATGCCGTTCTGGAACTTCTTGACGATGCGGAGCTCGGCGCTGTCGTCGAGGGTGCCCTCGGCGGGCTCGGAGGTGAGGTCGGCGACGGCCTCATTGCGGAGGACGCTGGTCCAGGTGCCTCGGAAGGCGTCGCGTTCGAGGTCGAGGTCGAGGGCGGCGAGGTAGACCTGCTCCTTCTGGAGCTGGAAGGCTCGGCTGTTGCGGGCGGCGACCTGGACGGCCTCGGCGAGGGAGACGCGCAGGCGGTCCTCGCTGGTGCGTCCGTGCCAGGGAGGGAGGACCTGGGCGTCGTCGGCCTGGAAGTAGGTGGTGTCGGGGAACTCGTCGATGGGGGACATGGCGCGGGAGCCGACGGAGGCGGGGAAGGAGGTGGGGAGGGCCTGATCGAGGAGGAGGCGGCGGCGGAGGGTCTCCTCGGGCTGGCGGACGGAGAGGGGCTCGGTGCGGCCGAGGGCCTCCTGCTGGGCCTGTTCGACGATGCGGTCGGTGACGGTGTCGGCCTGCTCGCGGGCGCCCTTCGGGCCGAGGCAGCCGACGAGGACGGCGAGGGCCGCGAGGGCGGCGAATCGGGTTGAGGGACGTAGGGTGGTCATGGGAGCACGCATCGGGGTCACGGGAGACCCGTCATTGTAGTAGGGATACGACCGCCGCACCAGGGAGTTTGGGGCGTGGTTCAATCTCCCTCGGCTATGGGTAACACGACGTGACCGAGACGAATGATGCGCCCCGCTCGATAAGTCTCAAGGCTCAATGACCACCTCTCAAGGAAGCGCAAAGCAGCAAGTCTCGAACCAGGCAGTCCTTCAGCCTTTCACCTTCGACCTTCCGTGAGAGTTGGTCATTGAGTCTTGGGACTTGTTGGCGAGACGCGCTCCTGACCT
>CAZYRM010000551.1:0-2385 GCA_964649705.1 uncultured Planctomycetia bacterium | reverse complement strand
GTGGCGTGCTCGTAATCGGGCTCGAAATCGTTCTCGTGCTCGTTCTCGGCCTCGTCCTCGACGCCAGCGTTTCGAGAACGAGACCGAGAACGATTTCGAGCCCGATTACGAGCACGCCACCGCCACCGATGCCCAAGAAGAGACGTTGTCGGACTACTCGAGACCGGTGATCGCGAAGCGCTGCGGGATCCGCGTGTTCGCCTCCTCGATCGCCGTCTTCGGCGCGAGGACGGACGACCCGGCCCGCTCGAAGCCGGCCTCGATCGACGGGAGCGCCTCGTCCCGGATCCGCTCGGTCGTGACCTCGAACAGGCCGTTGCGGAAACGCAGGCGGTCCTCGTCGCTGACCTCCAGAAGCTGCAGGCGCATTCCGAGGAGCCCCTGCTCCTTCGGCGAGAGGATCCGGTCGAGGTTGCCGATCGCCCCGATCCGAGCGCGGTCCAGAAGGTCCGTCGTGATCTCGCCGCTGCGGACGAAGTCCGCCACGCCGCGGTAGACGTCGAGCGTCTCCACGAGGTGCGGGTCGCGGTAGCTCATGAAGCCGAGCACGCCGTCGTAGTGCCGGTAGACCGCGTGACCGCCGTACGCCCCGCCCTGCACGCGGAGCTTCTTGTACAGGTAGTCGGAGTTGAGCACGGCGGCCAGCAGCTCGATCGCGGGGGCCCCCTTGGCGAGCAGGTCCGGCACGCGCAGCGCCCGGCCGACGTAGTTCACCCGCGCGCTGATCGCCACGCCGACCGAGGGCGGGACATCGGGCATCCCCTCCACGGGTTTGCCCACGGCGCCCTCCGGAAGCCCCTCGACGAGCGAGTCGAGGGGGGCGCGAAGCGCGTGGACGAGGTCGGGGTCGCCCGCGACGCCGGCGAGGAGCCTTCCGCGCGTGAACACGCGGCGCTGGAGCGAGGCGATCGCCTCGGCGACCCGCGTCGCGTCCGCGTCGGACTCCTTCGCCAGACCGCTCAGGAAGCGCACCTGGGACGATCCGAGCCACTGCTCCTGGCGGTACCGCGCCAGGTCGAACGAGGCGGCCGCGCGGAAGAGCGCGAACAGGTTCCCCTGCGGAATCACGCTCGCGAAGCGGTCGTTGCGCGCCTCGTGGACGATGTCGCGCACGCGCCGGCGGTCCCTCGTGTCCGATGCCGTCAGAAGGTCGCGCAGGACGGAGACCAGCTCGCTCAGGTTCGACTTCAGGGCGCGTCCGTGGATCACCAGCCGCTGGAAGGTCCGGCCGTCGCGCACCGACTTGCCAGTGATCAGGTCGCACCCGATCCCGCCCGTCGAGCGGGCGATCCGCGTCGCCATCGCGGCATAGTCGAGTCCCGCGGCCCCGAGGCCCGTCGTCGCGTCCCCGAGGAGGGGCGCCCAGGAGGCCGTCTCGTGGTCCAGGTCCGACAGGTCAAACGCCAGGTGGACGTAGGCGACTCCGTTCGAGAAGACCGGGTGCTCGAGGACCGTCACGCCGCGCGTCTCGCGCCGCTCCGTCGGAATCGTGCGGACCCGACGCGGGACGTCGGAGAGCTTCAGGCGAGGGAGCGTCGCGAGCGCCTCGGGCGGGTCGGGCGTTCCCTGGGCCAGCCTGAGGGCCTTCGCCTCGGCGCGGACCCGCCCGAGCTCGTCGGCGGACATCTGCTGCTTGCGCGCCGCGAGCTTCGCCTTGAGCTTCTCCTCCTTCTCCTGCGCCAGCGTGTCGCTGGGGGCGACCACGCTCAGGAGGCGGTGCGGGTTGTCGAGGAACCACTCGCGGATCAGCCGCGAGAAGAGCCCCGCGTCGTGAGCGTACCGGGCGCGGAGGCCGGCGACGATGCGGCCGAACTCCAGCCCCGACTTCGGATCGGCGCCGTAGTTCGCCGGGCCCGCGGCGCGGATGAGGAGCATCACGGGGAACGGCGGGACGACCTCCTTCCCCTTGAACTCGATCTGGTGGAAGGCGGCCTCGACGAGGCCTGCGTCGAGCCCCTCGCGCGACAGGCGCTCGAGCGTCTCGAGGACGACGCGCTCCACCTGCTCGGCGCGTTCGGGCTCGCTCCCGCGCAGCCCGGCCGTGAACAGCGTTTGCAGGAAGTCGGTGTCGTGGCCCGACAGGGGCGAGAGGTCCTGGCCCAGGCCGGAGTCGACGAGGGCTTTCCGCAGCGGAGAGGCGGCCGTGCCGAGGAGGGCCTCCTTGAGGATCTCGAAGAGTATGACCTGCTCCGTCTTCGCCATCGACTCGAGCATCCAGGAGACCTGGACGTACGTCTTTCCCTTCGTGTCCTCCCCCGGCGCGATCGGGTACGACGCGCGGACCGAGCGCGGGCGGTCCCAGCGCGGCTGGGGCTTGACCTCGGAGCTCACCTCGACGCGGTCGAACCCCGTGAGGCGCTCGCCGATGAAGGCGAGGTGGTCCGC
>CAZYRM010000550.1:0-2395 GCA_964649705.1 uncultured Planctomycetia bacterium | reverse complement strand
GGTCCTCGACGAGGGCGCCTGCTGGCTCCTCGCGGACGTCCTCCGCGACGCGAGGGCGATCGAGGCTCAGGGGTTCTACGCGGACGTGGCGCGGCCGTTCGCCCTCAAGACGGGGACCTCGAGCGGCCAGCGGGACGCCTGGGCCTTCGCGTACGGACCGCGATTCACGGTCGGCGTCTGGTTCGGCCACCCCGACGGGCGCGCGTCGACCTCGCTGCGCGGCGCGGCCGCGGCGCCGTGCGCGGCGGGGATCTACGCCTCCGTCGAGCGCGAGGGCGCCTGGTACGAACGGCCGGCGGGCGTCGTGGAGCGCGAGGCGTGCTCGACGAGCGGCCAGGCGCCCCGCCCGGGCCTCTGTCCGCGGACGCGCCGGGTGCTCGAGCTGGAGGGGACGCCCCGCCTCCCGTGCGAGGTCCACGCCCCGTCGGACCCCTCCGTCCCGCCGAGGATCCTCTCCCCCGCCTCGGGCAGCCGGTACCTGCCCTCCGACGGCGCGGCCAGGGTCGCCCTCCGCGCGTCGTCGACGATCGGCTCGGGTCGGCTTCTCTGGTACGTGGACGGCGCCCCCGTGGGGACCACGGCCCCCCACCAGGAGATCCTCCACGCCTTCCCGCGCGGCCCACACCGGATCACGTGCGTGCAGGAGAAGGGCGGCGCGACGACGTCCGAGATCGTAGTGGAATGACGCGCCTTGACGGCGCCTGGGCGCGGGGTCATACTCTCCTGTAAGTCCGATCGGAGCGATTCGATGGAAAAGGGCGTATTCGAGAAGGCCGGGCCCCTCCTCGTCATCGGGACGGTGTTCGTCCTCTGCGCGGGGGCCTTCTGGATGTTCCTCGCAAAGGAGCCGAACCGCGTCCAGCGCGGGGGTGACGACAAGAAGCTCGTCACGGCGAAGGGCGACCCGAGGAACTCGACGTCCCTGCCGCTCCCCCCGGGCGTGACGGGCATGAATCCCGGACCGCAGAATCCGACCGCACCCCAGCCGACCGACCTGGCCGCGCCGACATCGAATCCCCACGCCAATCCCGACACCGCCCCCGAGGCCGGTCCACCGGTCTTCGAGCAGGGGAACAGGGACGGCCCGCCCGTCGACACCACCTACTACCCTGGTCCCGACCCGCGGGACATCGATGCGTCCGTCCCGGACGGTCCGCCCGCCGACAACAACTTCTACCCCGGGCCGCCCCCCGTGGAGCCGGTCCCTGGCCAGCCGGACGGCCCGCCGATGGGAGGCCCCAACGACCCGACCCAGGGGCCCCCGCCGACCGACCCGAACCAGCCGCAGCCCAAGTAGGGGCGACCACCCCTATATAATGTAGAAGCGCCATCACGCCGGTAGACCAGGATTACAACGGTGCGGGTGTTACGTCTCGAAATCCCCCCGTTACCCCGGGAAACCGGCGCACGGACAGGAAACAGGGGGGTGGGGACCTTCAATCCAACCCGATGCGAATGTGTGGGTTCCGCACTCACACGTGTATCCATCGCTGGTCTCGACATTGCATCCAGGTAGCTCGTGACGAGTCGGTCGACGTCGCTGGTCCTCGCCCTCCTCCTCGCGGGCTTCGTCTCGGCGGAAGACGCGCGATACGCGCAACCGCAGCCCCAGGGCGCACTTTCGGGAAAGCGCGTCTACCTCAGCCCGGGCCACGGGTTCTACTACGACGAAACCTGGGGCTGGACGACCCAGCGAGGGACGACGTTCGGGCTGATCGAGGACATCCACACCTGCGAGATCATCTCCGACTACGTCGCGAAGTACCTTCACAATGCCGGCGCGACGGCCTTCGTCTGCCGTGAGCGCAGCAAGCAGACGCAGGAGCGGATCGTCGACAACGCCTCGGGCGAGTACACGGACTCGGGCGGCTTCGCGACGACGACGAACGCGGGGACCGGATACGGCGACGGGCTCTACCGCTACGTCGCGACCTCCGCGACCGAGACTTCCGTGGCGCGCTGGCGCCCGACGTTCACGAAGGCCGGCTGGTACTCGGTCTACGTCTGGTACGTGGCGGCCTCGAACCGGGTCGCGGATGCGACGTACCGTGTGAACCACGCGGGCGGGGCGACCGAGGTCCGGATGAACCAGAAGATCGACGGGTCGCGCTGGCTCTGGCTCGGCGAGTACTGGTTCGAGGCGGGGACCTCCGGGAACGTGGAGCTCTCCAACAAGAGCGCGGGGAGCGGGGTCGTGATCGCGGACGCGGTCCGATTCGGCGGCGGGATGGGGTCGCTCGCACGGAATGGCAACACGAGCGGCAAGCCCCGCTGGAAGGAGTCGGCGCGGTACTGGCTCGAGTTCATGGGCGCGCCCTCCTCGGTCTACCAGACGCGGTCGACGGACCGCGACAGCGACGTCACCTGCCGCCCGATGTATGCGGACTGGCAGGGG
>CAZYRM010000549.1:0-2397 GCA_964649705.1 uncultured Planctomycetia bacterium | reverse complement strand
CGTCGACCCGCATCTCCTCGTACACGCCGAACGTGTCCGGCATGTACCCGATCGAGCGGCGGATGTCCTTCGGGTGCCGCCGGACCGAGAACCCGCACACGGTCGCGTCCCCCGAGGTCGCCTTCAGCAGCGTCGCCAGGATGCGGATCGTCGTCGTCTTCCCCGCCCCGTTCGGGCCGATGAACCCGAAGATGTCCCCCTTCTCGACCTTCAGGTCGAGGCCGTCGAGGGCGCGCATCGGGCCGTAGCGCTTGGCGAGCGCGTGTGTCTCGATCATGTGCCGATCCCCGGAGTCGCGAGCACAGAGGGTCCGACCTCCGCCAGCCGCGTCAGACGGCGTCGACGAAGGAGCCCCAGGAGGTACAGCCCGGCGCCGAGCGCGACGTGGATGCCGCAGAAGACCGCCGCGTACGGGACGTCGCGCCCGAGGGCCTGGAACTGCCAGTCGAAGATCCCACCCTGCCCCATGCCGTCCCAGAGGGAGGTCACGGCGAGCGGCAGGTTGAGGATCGCCATCCCGTAGAAGCGCTGCGAGTCCGGTTCCCGCCCCAGCTCGACGACGAGCCAGCCGATGAGCGGCACGAGGAGCGACCCCAGAAGGAGGACGCCGAGGATCCCCTTCGCCGTCGACGACTTCTTGAACAGGGTCGAGAAGAGGACACCCGCGCCGGCAAGGAAGACGAGGAAGGAGAGGATGCACGCCGCCGTGAAGGGGATCGCGAGCGCCTGCGAAGCCATGGTCGGCTCCCCAAGGGGGGGCTGCGGGGTGTAGCTCCCGAACGACTCCGGCCCCAACACCCCCAGCCAGAGCGGCGTCACGCTGGCCCCCAACACGAGTCCATTGACCAGCACGCAATACACGGCCCCGTTGACCGACCCGGGCATGAACGGCCTCAGGAGCCTCCACGCTCCGGTCATCCGGGCGACCTGAGAGCGCAGGCGAAGGGGCAGGACCGGATCCTCGGCGGAGAAGACCATCGAGAACACGCCGAGCGCGCCCGCGACGCACAGGTAGACCAGGCAGGCGCTCCTTCGGTCCGAGAAGGAGGCCTCCCTCATCCCATGCTCGAGAACCCAGATCGACATGGTCGCCAGGCCGGCGACGAGGATGAGGTAGTAGATGCGGAAGGACGTCGAGTGGTTCGCGGTCGGCGACTTGAGGCGGTTCGTCGCCGAGAGAAAGAAGAAGCCCAGGAGCGCGAGATACCCGAACCCGGGCAGCCCCGCCCGCAGGACGACATCGAGCGCGTCCTCGAACTCGACGGTGAGCTCCCCGGCGCGCCCGTTGAAAAGGCGCTCGATATAGCGCAGGGTGAGCCCGACGGCCCAGCCTCCGAGGCCGACGACCAGCGGGGCCAGGAAGAGGTAGCAGGCGACGACGGCCCGCTGGCTCGTCTGCACCGTCGTCGAGATGAAGACGGCGTAGAGGTTGAGCAGGACCGAGCAGGCGAAGAGGTAGAGGTAGGCCGCCCCGAGATCGAACAGGGAGATGCCCCCGAACAGGAATGCGACCGTGACCAGGGGCAGCGTGGAGATCAGGAAGAGGGCGGAGTAGGCCATCGTCGCCGTGAACTTCCCCCAGACGATTTCCGCCGGAGAGAGCGTCGTGGTCAGCAGGAGGTCGAAGCTCTTCCGTTCCTTTTCCCCGACCACGGATGTGCACCCGAAGGCCGGAAGGACCAGGGCCACCAGGACGGCCTGGAAGACGATGAACATCGCGAAGACCACCCGCCCGATCGTGGACGGATTCGGGTCTATCTCGGTCATCCAGACGACGAGCGTGATGAGGAGGATGAGGGCGAACACCGACAGGATCACGGAGTGGGCGGCGAAGAAGCGCCACCCGCGAAACGTCGCCCGCAGCTCCTTGACGAGGATCGGCGTCGCCACCCAGCGCGACGCCCTCGCCAGCGCCTGTCCCATGGCCTAAGCGACCTCCCCCTTCGTGATCTTCATGAAGACGTCCTCGAGGTCCGCCTTCTGCTCCTCCAGCCCCACGATGGGCACGTCGGCGAGCGCCAGGTGCTTCACGACCGCGGGGATGTCCTGCTCGCCCTGGTACTGAAAAGTCAGCGACTGCTCCTTCGCTTCCACGCGATGGACGAACGGGAACCGCCCGAGGACCTCCTTCGCGCGCTCGGCCTCGCCCCGGACGCGCAGCACCATCGTCGTGAACGGCGTCGCGCGGCGCACGATGTCGGCCACGTCCCCGCTCGCGACGAGCTTCCCGCGCTCGATGATCGCCACCGCGTTGCACATGTCGGCCAGCTCGGTCAGGATGTGGCTCGAGATCAGGATCGTCTTCCCCATGTCCCTCAGCTCCTTGAGGAGGATCCTGAGCTCGATCCTCGCCCTGGGGTCGAGCCCCGAGGCCGGCTCGTCGAGGATCAGGATCTG
>CAZYRM010000548.1:0-2410 GCA_964649705.1 uncultured Planctomycetia bacterium | reverse complement strand
CGCTCAAGCCCATGATGAGCCAGCCGACGAAGCCGCCCGCGAGGAGGAGGTCCCAAAGGGTCTTCTCCCTGGGCAGCGACTTCGCGTCCGCCGCCCACGCGAGCGTGGAGACGGCGAGGAGGACCAGAAGCGGGAGGGCCAGGGTCCTCGCTCGTGTCGAGCTCATTCAGCCGTCTCCCGTCAGCGACCCATGCGCTTGGCGGCCCAGGCGCCCCAGCCGCCGCCGGAGCCGAACTGCCCGACGCAGTCGCCGTAGAGGCCCCGCGCGCGGTTCTTGTACTCGGCCTTCTGGGTCGCGTCGCTGAAGCTGTCCGCGTACATCTCGAAGCAGTGGCCGGCCTTCGCCATCCCCTTCGCCTTCTCCTCGTAGGACTCCCCCTCGCCGGGGTCGTACTGGATCGCGGACCGGAGGTACGCCATGAGCGCCGCCTTGACGAGCGGCATCTTGTTCGCGGGGTTCTTCTCCTCCTCCGCCTTCGCAAGGTTGACGTCGCCCACGCCGTTCCATGCGGCCAGGCGCACGAGGCCCCCGACGCCCGAGTCGGCGACCTCGCGGAACTTCTTCTCCGACCCGGCGAAGTCCTTCCCTGCGAGCATGCAGCGGGCCCCGCCGACCTTCGCCTTCGTCTGGACGTCCGGGAACCGCGCGGCCGCGCCCTCGACCTTCGCGTACATCCCCTTCGCGCCGGAGGGGTTGCCCTTTTCGTCCACGCTGGCCGAGAGGTAATCGCGCAGGACGGCGAACTTCCCCCCGTCATCGACGTTCACCTTCTGGAGCTGCCCGATGAACGCCTTCGCCCCGGCGGCGTCCCCGCCCAGCAGGTAGCACTCCACGGCCTTCTCTGAGGCGCTGTACAGGTATTGCGTCTTCGGAAACTCCTGCATCAGTTCGGCGTACTTCGCCGCGGCGCCCTTCAGGTCCCCGCCATTGTGGAGGGAAACGGCCCAGTACCAAAGCGCGTGCTGCTTGAAGATCTTCCTCGTCCGGCCCTGGGCGGCCTTCTCCGCGAGGGCCTTGGCCTGCTTGGCGCACTCGGCCGGGTCGCCGTTGAGGGCCCGACGGACCTTCGTGAGGTCGTCGTCTCCCTCGTAGTTGATCTCCCCGGTGACGTCCTCCCGCTTGATGACGCTCGTCGCGCCCGGGCCGATCTTGCACTCGATCTCGGCGAACGTCTCCCCGATGATCTCGACGACCTTCTCGCCGTTCTCCACCGGCACGTGGTCCTCCTTCAGGACCTCCTCGCCGAGGGCGATCCCCGCGCACGCGAGTGCAATCGACAGGACGATGACGTTCCTCATGGCTTGGCCTCCGCTACCTCTTCACCTTCTCGCCGATCCGGACCTTCAACTCCCTGAACTTCTCCGCGAGCCCGAAACGCCCGCCGTCGAACTTGGGGTTGCGCATCTCGAGGGACAGCATCTGCGCGTCCGCCGCGGCATACCGCCCCGTCTCGAAGAGCGTCTCCAGGAGCCTCCACCAGCCGCGCCAGTACGGCTCCGAGTCGACCTCCGACCTGGAGACCAGATCGGTCAGGAGCTCCAGGGCGCGGTCACTATACGAGGTTTCGCCGCCCCGGCCTAGCCCCAGATACGCCTCGGCCAGGTCGTAGAGCACCTCGAAGTCGCCCGGCCGCGCCTCGTGGAGGCGCTCCAGGGCCTCCTTCGCCTCGGCGTGCCTCCCCAGCCGCACCTGGGCGCGCGCGACGCGGGTGAGGAAGACGTCCTCGCCCTCGGGGGGGATCCCCTCGAACCGCTCCCAGACCCTGGCAATCGCGAGCGCACCCCCGAGGTCCTCTTCGGTCCCCTGGGCAAGGAGCCGGTCGACCACGACGAGGGCGTCGGTGGACCTGACCTTGCGGCCGTCGTGCATGGCGCGCTCGACCCAGGCGCGCAGCCGGTCGGCGGCCCTGCGGGCGAGCGCGGGCCTCGTCGCGGGATCGGCAGCGGCCGCCGCGCGGTCCAGCGCCGCGCCGACGAGCTGGAGGGCGGCCTCGACGCGGGGGGAGTCCGGCAGGCTGGCGATCAGTTCGTCGAGGGCCTCCTCGGCCTTCGCGAGGCCCGACGGGTCGGTCCCGGCGATCCGGACGAGGGCGTCCACGCGGAACGCCTTCGCCTTGCCGAGGACCTCCGGGCGATCGGCGTTCGCGCGCTCCACCTCGTCGAGGAGCGGCACGGCCTCGGCGTGCCGGTTCACGGCCTCGTGCATGAGGATCGATGCCAGCACGAAGGAGGCGTCGTTCGCCGCCCGAACGCGGCCGGCGGCGGCCTCGGGCTCGGCGCTCCCCTTCCGCGAGCGCTCCAGGCAGGCCCGCAGCCCCTCTTCGGCCCGCGCGAAGGCCTCCCTGGCCTGGATCGCGAGGGCGTCCTTGCGCGCGGGGTCCTTCGCCGCGTCGGCCCAGAGCTGCCGGGC
>CAZYRM010000547.1:0-2426 GCA_964649705.1 uncultured Planctomycetia bacterium | reverse complement strand
GTCCGAGGACGCCGTCCTCTACAACAGCGCCTACCTCGCGAACCTCGGCGCCCTCGCCGCCGTGGCCGACGAGCGGACCTGGGTCGCCGTGGACGCCCACTCGCACGTGAGCAGCTCCGAGGCGGCCCACCTGGCCGGCGGGACCGTGTTCGTCTTCCCCCACCGCGACATGACGGCCCTGGAGGAAGGCCTTCGCAAGGCCCCCCAGGGGCGGCGCCTGGTCCTCTCCGACGCCGTGTTCCCGCGGAATGGGGACCTGGGGCCCGTCCAGGACCTCCTTCGCCTGGCGGACGAGTACGACGCCGCCCTCCTCGTCGACGAGTCGCACGGCGTCGGCGTCTACGGCCCGAACGGGCGCGGCGTCCTGGAAGAGAGGGGCCTCGAGGGGGAGGCGGACATCGTGACCGGGAGCTTCACCAAGGCGCTCGGGGGCATGGGCGGCTACCTGACCTGCTCCCGCGACGTCGGGCGGCTCATGCGCGCGCGCTCGCGGCACTTCATCTACACGCAGCCCGCCCCGCCCGCGCAGTGCGCCGCGACCATGGAAGCGCTTGACATCCTGGAGCAGGAACCCGAGCGGCGTACACGCCTGTGGGAGAGCACACGCTACCTTCGAGGCAAGCTCCAGGCGCTCGGGCTCGACCTGAAAGACTCCGCGGGACCGATCACGCCGGTCGGCTTCGGATCGGAAGACGTCGCCGTCCGCGTCTCGAAGGCGCTCTGGGAGGCGGGGATCTACTCGCCCGCGGTGAAGGCGCCATCCGTGCCCGTGGGCGACGCCCGCATCCGCGTCGTCGTCACGTCGATGCACTCGAAGGCGGACCTGGACAGGCTCCTCGGGGCGATTTCAGCCGCGCTCTGACGCCCCCGGGACGCCGGCGGCCGGCACCGGCGGCACGGACACCGCCTCGCGCGAGAAGACGACGTGCTCGCCCTTCCACGGGTAGCTGATCGGCACGCGCTTCGCCACCTGGAACCCGGCCGCCTGGATCGGCTTCAGTAGGTCGTCGACGCTGCTCCAGACCAGCGCCTCGTAATGCCCGGGCTTGTACCCGTCGTCGACGCCGCAGACGATCTCGAGGACCAGGACGCCGCCGGGCTTGAGTACGCGCTGGACCTGCCCCAGGAGTCGCCCCAGGTCGAACGCATGATCCAGGGAGTTGCAAAAGACCACGTCGACGCACCCGGGCGGAAACTGGAGGTCGTGGAAGTCGCCCGTCAGCACGTACTTGCTTCCGGAGCCGGGATTCAGGTCGATCCCCACCGCGAAGCAGCCGAGGTTGAGGAACGCCTTGACCTCCGTCCCCAGCCTCGCGGCGAGGCACAGGACCGTCATCCCTCGGCGGACGACGTCTACCTCGGCGAGGCGTTCCGCGAGGACGCGGCTGTACTCGCGGTCGTACTCCGCCAGCCAGGCGTCGCCCGAGAGGGTGGAAAGCTTCGCCCGCTGGTGGCGGACGTAGTCGTCGTAGCCGCCGTAGACCTTCGAGCGGAGCCCGCCTTCCTCCTTCCAGTCGAACCGCCTGGCGAAGAGAAGGTGCCTGAGGTAGGCGAACGCCCTGCGGGGTTGCAGGATCGCCTGGCGGACCCTTCCGAGGATGGAGCGCAGCCCCACGCGGACCCTCCCGTCACGCCACTCCGGAGCGCGCATGGTAGGAGGCGCGCCGGGGGCGGTCAAGGGTCGGGGCGCCTAACGCTCGCTGGTCCTCCGCGAGACCGCCCTGCGGACCGACGTGGCCGTGGAGCGGTGGTCGATGGAGAGGTCTTTGAGGGACTTCATGCGGTCGTAGTCGGTCACCTCGAGCAGGATGGGCGTCACCGCGATGAACCCCTGCTTGAGCTGCGGCTGATCCGGCGGGAAGGCCGCGTGGCCGTTCCGCGGGGCATCCGCGTCGGGGTGCAGGATCTCCTCCTTGAGCCAGAAGTAGACCCTCCCGCGCGGGTCCGTGCGGCGCTCGAAGGCGTCCTGGTACGGAAGGACGTCCTGGCGGCAGAACCTCACGCCCTTGATCTGGTCCTCGAGGAGGTTCGGGATGTTCACGTTGAACAGCGTCCGAGCCTCGGCTCGCGGCATGAGCTGCTCCACGACCCGGCGCGCCATCCGCGCGGCGGGGGCGTAGTCCTGGACCACCTTGGTGTCGAGGGAGACCGCGAACGAGGGGATCCCGTGCAGGGCGGCCTCGAAGGCGCCTCCCACCGTCCCCGAGTAGAAGATGTTCAGGCCCGTGTTCGATCCGTTGTTGATGCCGCTGATGCAGGCATCGGGCCGGATCGGGGCGATCTCGTGGATGCCGATCTTCACGCAGTCGGCCGGCGTCCCTTCCACCGCCAGACCCGAGCCGCCGCCCGGCAGCTCCACCGTGCGGAGCACGAGCGGGTGGTAGAGCGTGATCGAGTGGCTCTGCGCGCTCTGCTGGAGCGCCGGG
>CAZYRM010000546.1:0-2449 GCA_964649705.1 uncultured Planctomycetia bacterium | reverse complement strand
GCGCGTCGCGCTCGCCTTCCTCGCGCTGGCCGCCTCGCTGTGGGCCGAGCAGGCCGTCCAGAAGCCCGCCGAGGCCCGCGCGAGGCTCGCGTTCCGCGGGTACTACCGCGCCGGCTGGATCCCCATCCTCGTCGACAACCTCCGCAACCTGACCGGGCAGGAGCTGGACCTCGAGATCCAGGTGGGGGGCGACAACAACATGGGCCGCGGCGGGAGCGCCGTGCCAGACTCGGTCGCGTGGATCTCCCTCCCGCGCCAGGAGCTGTCCGGAAGGAAGCGCCTGTTCCTCTACCTGTACGACCCTGGGGGCTGGTGCGACCTCAAGCTGACGATCCGCAAGCGGGGGGAGAAGGAGCCGTTCCTCGAGCAGCCGATCGACGGGAACCAGTTCCCCTCGCAGGGAATCCTGGTCCTCTCCGACAAGCCCGAGGCGGAGGCGCAGGTCCGCACCGCGCTCAACTACAATTCAGGCTCCACGACGTATTACGGCAACCAGCCGACGCCGCTGACCTGCCCTACGGAGCTCATGCCAGACCGATGGATCGCCTACTCCCAGGCGGACCTCGTGGTCCTCGCGGGATTCACATGGGGCAAGGTGGAGGACAAGGCCTGGAAGGCCCTCGTCGAGTGGGTGAAGAGCGGCGGGACGGTCCTGATCTCCCCGACGGTCGACGAGGGGTGGTTGCGCGACCCGCACCTCCGGGACCTCTGCGACCCCGGCAAGGTGGAGACCGGAACGGCGAACCTGGGCAGGTCCGGCTTCGGCCCCCCCAAGGACGTCCCGTTCGCGCGGTACGAGAAGGGCGAGGCGCTCCTGCCGACGGGCCTCCCGGACCGCTCCCCGTTTCTCAGGCACTACCGAGCGGAGTTCGGCCACGTCTACCTCATGGCGACCGACATGACGGCGCAGCCGTACCTCGGCTGGGCGGGCCTGGCGCCGATGTGGTCGAACGTGTACGGGCGGTTCCCGCTCACCAACCCTCACGACCTCATGGACCGGGGCCAGGCCGAGTCGATGGACCAGGCCCAGTACTATCGCCGCGAGGATCATGGCTTCCCGATGCGGCGAGCGGTAGGGCACGGGATGCGGTCCCTTCCGGACATGTGGGGGCTCGTCGCCCTCATCGTCGGCTTCATCCTGGCCGTGGGGCCGATCAACTACCTCGTCCTGAAGAAGCTCCAGCGGCCGCTCTGGACCATGTGGACGATCCCGTGCGTGTCGCTCGTCTTCGTGGGGTTCATCGTGGCGATGGGGTACCTGACGAAGGGGACGAGCACGGCGGTGCAGAGGGTGACGTTCGTCGACCTGGTCGCGGGGAGCGAGTTCGTCGTGGAGACGCGGCATGCGTGCGTGCGGGCGGCGGCACCGGGCGACTATGACCTCCAGTGGGACCCGGTCACCTACCCGCGGGCGCTCCGCCCGTCGGAGACCTCCTACCGGATCGCGCAGGGGGCGGAGTTCTCGCTCCGCGGCTTCCCCCTCCACATGTGGGAGGAGGGGTACTTCCGCGGCGACTCGGTCCGCCGGCTGAGGGGGACGATCGACCTGTCCCGCGACGCTGGAGGATCGATCAGCGTGACGAACCGGACCGGACGGAGCGTGCGCGCGGCCGTCTACGTACACGTGGAGACGACGTCGCGAGGCGCGAGCGCCGGGCGCTACTGGGTCCTGGGGCCGATCGCTCCGGACGCGACGGTACGCAGCCCGGGCCCGCCGCAGAGTCTGCCCCCGGCGAACCGCGGCCAGGCCGTCTCGGAGGCTGCCGGCCTGGGGGGCCTCGATCGCGCAGTCATGGACTACCTGCTCGACTCGAGGTTCGTGCAGGGAAACGACCCGCCGGTGCTGTTCGCGTTCGTCGACGGCGACACCGTGCCGATGACGCTCGCAGGTCGCCGCCCCCAGGAGGCGCGGACCTTGACGGTCTACCGCGTGTACGACGAGTGATCGAGATCCGCGGGCTCTCCAAGTGGTACGACGAGTTCCTCGCGGTGAGCGACCTCTCGTTCACCGTCCAGAAGGGGGACATCTTCGGTTTCATCGGCCCGAACGGCGCGGGGAAGACGACGACCATGCGCGTCCTGGCCACGCTGCTCGAGCCGTCCGCGGGGGACGCCCTCGTCGGGGGGCACTCCGTGATCGACTACCCCGAGAAGGTGCGCCGGGTCCTGGGATACATGCCCGACTACTACGGAGTCTACGAGGGATTGACCGTCTGGGAGTACCTGGACTTCTTCGCCGCGGCGTACGGGATCCCCCGCCGTCGCAGGCAACGCATCCTGGAGGACGTCATGGACCTGACGGACCTCAAGGGGCTGCGCAACCGAATGGCGAGCGACCTGTCGAAGGGGATGACGCAACGGCTCTGCCTTGGAAAGACCCTGATCCACGACCCTCAGATCCTGATCCTCGACGAGCCGGCCTCGGGGCTCGACCCCAGGGCGAGGATCG
>CAZYRM010000545.1:0-2452 GCA_964649705.1 uncultured Planctomycetia bacterium | reverse complement strand
GTGTGGAAGGCCGAGTACCTGGGCGCGCCCGTGGCGGTGAAGTTCCTGAAGGGGGTCGGGGCGAGGCACCACTTCGCGATGGAGGCCGTCGGGCAGTACCGCCTGTCCAAGGACCCCGCCGCGGAGGCGCGGTACTTCGGGAAGATCGAGCACTACCAGCCGGAGGGGTCGCCGTACCTCCGCATGGAGTACCTCGACGGGACGGACCTGGCCCGGGCCCTCGCGCGCGGGGGGATGCCGGTCCCGCGCGCCCTGGACCTGATGGAGCACCTCCTCTCCGCGATGGCCTTCGCGCACGACCGCGGGTTCGTCCACGGGGACCTGAAGCCCCAGAACGTCATCCTGCCCGCGAGCGGCGAGACGCCGATCAAGATCATCGACTGCGGCTTCGGGTACGCGATCGACCGCGAGACGCCCCCGGAGGAGCTGGAGCTGTCGTACGGGAAGAGCCTGAGGAGCGCCTCGCTCGGCGTCTCGACGTCGGTCTACGCCGCCCCGGAGCGCTTCACGAGGCGGTTCCTCGAGGACCCGGGCGTGGCGAAGTCGTGCGACGTCTACTCGCTGGGGCGGATCTTCTACCAGATGGTCTCCGGCGAGGAGCCGGCGAACGTCTTCCCGCTGGAGGGGCGCGTCGCCGGGGCCACGCGTGCGCTCGACGTGTTCCTGGCGGGGTGCGTGCAGAACCGCGCCGAGGGGCGCTGGGCGAGCGCGGGAGAGGCCCTCGCGGCGTTCCGCGCGGTGCGGGGCGGAGCGGTCGTCGTGGAGCCCTCGCGCGCGCCCGAGGAGCAGCCGCTCCGGGCGATCCCGGTCGACCAGAGCTGCCCGTCGTGCAAGGGGGCGCTCCCGCACGACGCGCGGTTCTGCTCCGCGTGCGGCTGGGAGCGGCCGGGCCCCTCCCCGACCGTCGTCCGCTGCGGCTTCTGCGGCTGGAACGGCGCGTCGAGCGTGAAGTTCTGCAGCCGCTGCGGCACGCTGCTCTCGGTCGGAGGCGGGCTCAAGGGTTCATTCCGCGGCTTGGTGATCGTGGGGCTCCTGGCCTGTGTCTGGAGCAACGTGTCGGCGATCATCGACCTGTCCGAGAATCCGCGCTACAACCCTGGCTACTACGACGGGTGGTCGTCGTCCTCCTACTACTATTACTCCGATCCCGACTACGTCGCGGCGGCGTTCGGCGGGCTGGTCTTCTGGGTCGTGTTCTCCTTCCTGGCGTGGGTGCAGATCCGGTTCGCCCTGAGGCGCCCGGCGACGCCGCTCCTCTGGTCCTGCTGCCTGATGTTCGTCTTCTCCTGCCTCTCCATCGCCTGCCTGGCGAATAGCCGGGGGAGCGGCGACCACGAGGGCTTCAGCGCCGCGAACCTGATCGTCGGCGGCCTCTTCTCGATCGGCGGGTTCATCTGGATCCTGGTCGAGCGCTCGCGGTGGTGCCGCCGCTGGCGACCGGTTGGCGCGGCGTAGGGTTCAGTCCGACCGGCCCGCCCGCCGATACTAAGTAGAAGGTGTCTGGCCGGGGGGCTGGGGGACC
This sequence comes from uncultured Planctomycetia bacterium, assembly GCA_964649705.1. Lineage (GTDB taxonomy): Bacteria > Planctomycetota > MHYJ01 > WSZJ01 > CAZYRM01 > CAZYRM01. The sequence goes on along the minus strand of CAZYRM010000545.1, from coordinate 930 downwards.
GTGGGGAGGCCGATGTTCTTCCGCTCGCGGAGGCACGCGGCCCCGCCGACGGGGTAGTCGCGGCACACCTGGGGACGGGCCTCGTAGACCGTGCACCGGGTCCCCCCAGCAAGCTGGCGCTGCCAGTCCAGGAAGACGCACGCGGGGTCGTCCCGTCCCTTGGTGCGGAGGTGCTCCCCGTCGTGCGTGTACCGGATACGCACCTGGTCCTCGGAGAGGCCGAGGTGCGCAGCCAGGCGGGCGACGTCCTGATCGAGGAGGAGGACCCCTCCCGCGTGGAGGCAGCAGGCGCCGCAGGCCAGGCAATCGTAAGGGACGTCCATCGCGGCTCCAATATACCGTCGTTTCTTCATTTTCTCTTCATTCGACCTTGGCTACACTCTTCCAATTGAGGGACTCCACGGAGAGCCGTTTGGCCGATCCCGATACATCTCGGCAGCGCTGGATCGTCGTCGGGTCGATCTTCCTCGTCTGCTTCGCCCTGACGATCGCCGCGGCGTACACGCTGCGCCGGTGGAGGGACCGCCCCCCGCGTCGGCCCCTGGAGGCCCAGCCGGTCACCACGACGAACGCCTCCGGCGGCGAGATCCGCCCCGGAATCGACGACGTCCCCGCGCGTCTCGACGTCCCCTCGGGCGTCGTCCTCGCCCGGAAGGAGTGGGAGACCCTCCGCGAGGCCTTCGCGCGCGAGGGGTTCGACGAGGTCCGCTTCTCCCTGACGAAGTTCCGCCGCATCGGCCTGGACGCCGCGCCGGTCCTCGTGCCCGTCCTCCGGAACTCCGTCGAGGAGGCCGACCGCCTCCTCGCCTTCGCCGCCCTGGCCCACGCCGTCCCCGGCGCGCCGGTCGAGAGCCTCGAGGCGATGGTCCTCTCCGCGGCCGCGGACGAGGTCCTCGCCGACCCGGGCCGCGCGCTCGCCAGCGCCGCCCT
>CAZYRM010000544.1:0-2456 GCA_964649705.1 uncultured Planctomycetia bacterium | reverse complement strand
ACGTCCGCGAAGCGCGCCTCGATCCAGGCCAGGCCGACCTGCCGCTCGCCCACGAGCGTGCAGGAGGTCACTGACCCGAGCACCGTCCCCTTGGCGCTGACGCAGGGGTCGCCGGGCTTCACGGCCTTCGCGCCGCTGCGTCCCACGACGAATCGCACGACCTGCATCTTCCGCTCCGCCTCGCGCCTGAGGTACGGGAGCTTGCCGACGAAGAACGGCTTGTGCCGCTTGACGAACCAGCCGTACCCGGCCTCCGTCGGCGTCACGTCGTGCGGGCCGGCGAGCTCGTGGCCGTACAGCGGGAAGCCCGCCTCCGTGCGGCAGGAGTCGCGCGCGCCGAGGCCCGTGGGCACCACCCCGAGGTCCTTGCCCTTCTCCAGGAGCGTGTCCCACAGGGTCGGGGCCTGGTCCGGATGGACGAAGATCTCGTACCCCAGAGGCTCCCCCGTGTAGCCGGTGCGGGAGACGATCACGTCGAGGTCCGCTACGCGAGCGTGGCAATGCTGGGAGCGGAGGAGCGCGCCGATCCGCTCGCGGTCGGCCGCCTGTCCGACGGCGCGAAGGAGGGTCTCCTTCGCGACCGGGCCCTGGAGGGCGACGTCGACGCGGCGGTCCTTCCCGCTCTCCGCGTCCTTCAGGTCGCGGATGCGAACGTCCTTGCCGATCTCGCGCCAGGTGAACTCGCGGTCGACCTCGTGCTTCCCGTCCACGGCCGCATTCCACCACGCCCAGACCTTCTCCGCGTTCGCCGCGTTCACGACCACCATGTACCGGTCCTCGGCCGTGCGATAGACGAGCACGTCGTCGAGGCACTTGCCGTCCGGGTCGAGGCAGTAGTTGTACTGGCTGAACGTCACGCCCAGCTTCGAGACGTGGTTCGTGAGCACCGCGTCGAGGAAGGCGCAGGCCCCCTCGCCGGCGGCCTCCAGCACGCCCATGTGCGAGATGTCGAAGAGGCCGGCCCTCGTCCGGACCGCCTGGTGCTCCTCGCCGATCGACGTGTACAAGATCGGCATCGACCAGCCCGCGAAGGGGACGATGTTGCGCTTCTTCGTCAGCTCCTCGTGCTTCCTGTAGATCGCGGTCCGTCGGACCTCCCCCGTCTCGGGGCGCCACGCCCACGCCAGCCGCTTCGGGGCGTGAGCCTTGAGCTCCTCCAGGAACGCGCGCTGCCCGATGAAGAAGAGCTTGCCCATCCCGAACAGGTCGCGGTTGCCGTCCGCGTGGATGTTGGCCGCGCTCGGCCGTCCCGCGTCCTCGTACGTCGGCAGCCCCGCGGCCATCCTAAGCCGCCGCCGCGCGATCACGCCGCCGAGCTGGAGCCCCTTCGAGTGCCCCTCGTGGGCCAGGAGGTTCCAGAGCCTGGTCGAGTCGTTCGGGTGGACGAGGAAGTCGAAGCGCTCCTCCTCCGCGGTGGCGCCGCTCCGCGCGACCAGGGCCTTCACGCCGCCGATCTCCGCCTGCTGGAAGCGGCCCGGCGCGAGCTTCTCCAGCGCCGTGCACGTCTCCCGCGCGATCGCCCCCGCCTTCGGGCCATGGAGCGCCATCGCGGCGAGCCGCCTCTCCTCGATCGGGTGATCCCGCAGGTCGATGATGGCGACGGGGCCGTCGATCTTCGCGTGGATGTCCTGCGGGTCGAACTTGACGTAGCCGTCGGAGAGGGCGCCGAGCCAGTGGCGCACGCGGTCGGCGTTCGCCGGGTTCGTCACGATCAGGTACCGCTCGCCCAACCGCGGGGCTGGGCCCAGGCGCAGGACGAGGACGTCGTCGATCACCTTCCCCTCGGGGGTGAGGAGCAGGGTGTGGCGGATGTCGCCGGCCTTCTGGCCGGAGAGGTCCGCCGTTCCGACCTGCTGGAGGAAGCCGCGCGCGTGCTCGCCGCGGACCTCGAGGAGCCCCTCGTCGCCGAGGTCGAACAGCGCCGCGCTGGTCCGCGCGGCCTGGAACTCCGTGTCCGCGTTCCGGTACTGCGTCGGGAGGCTCCACCCGTGGAAGGAGTCCATCGGCGCGTTCGCCTGGACATGGACCTTGAACAGGCTCGTCTCGCGGCTGCGGCGGCGGAGGACGCCGGAGCCCTGCTCCTTGCGCTCGGCCCACAGCGACGGGTCGACGGGGTAGAGGCGGCAGAGGTCCTTCACCTCTTCGTGGACCTCCTCCATCGTCCGCTGCTCGATCTTTCCGCGGCAGAGCGGTCCGCGGTTCCCCATGACCTCGAAGGTCTCGATCCCCGTGAGCACCCGGTGGATCAGCCCCGCCAGGCGGTCCATGTCGGCCGCGCCCATGCCGCGCTGGGAGAGGATGACGGCGCCGAAGCGGACCGCGCCCGCCTGGAGGGCGCTCGTGTCGCCCGCGATCGTGTTCTGGTTCGCCGTGATGCCGCACAGGTCGAGGATGTTCGAGGCGATGCTCCCGCGGAGGGGCACCTCGCTCTTCTGCGGGATCGCCTTGAGGTCGAC
>CAZYRM010000543.1:0-2470 GCA_964649705.1 uncultured Planctomycetia bacterium | reverse complement strand
ACGTCGCCATCATGGACACGGCGGGGAACATGTACGACGTGTCCGACGCCCAGTCCTATGCCGGACAGACGCGAACCCAGATGCAGGCGATCATGGCCTGGGAGAAGTACTACGAGGACCGCGTCAAGAAGCTCATCATGTCGCAGTTCGGCTCCTTGCCGGGAGTCATGGCACGCGTGCAGATGGACTTCGAGAGCGAGAAGACCGTCAAGGAGGGGCCCACCGAAGTGGTGGAAGACACGATCCACACGCGCAAGGAGACCGAGACGAACACTACGACCCAGGGTCCTCCTGGACCTCCCTCGGAGAACGGCGGAGTGGCCGACTTCGCAGACCTCGCGGGGCGAGGAGCGGGTGGCGCGACGGGGACCACGAACGTCAGGTCGCTGGTGGAGAGCACGACGAAGCAGGCGTATCCCACAGAACACGTGGAGAAGGAAAAGCCGCCCGGCCAGGTGACGTCGCTCACGCTGGTCATCACTGCCCCGTACGAGCGCCTCATCCTCCGCCCCGACGGCAAGCGCGCGGGGTGGGACGCGGCCAAGAAAGAGGTCACCAACGAGCCGGAGGCGGACAAGCAGGTGAAGGACACGATCGACATCTGGAAAAAGGGCCTGGCGCTGGGCCTCGACGTCCCCGTGAAGAACGTGGACTTCATCCCGTCGTACTTCGAGAAGATGGTCGAGACCCCTGCGCCGACGCAGACCGAGAAGACGCTCTGGTGGCTCGAAGCGCACTGGACGAAAATCGCCCTTCTCCTGGCGTCGCTCGTGGCGGTATTCTTGATCTGGCGCGTCCTCCGCTCCTCGGCCCCGGACGACATCGAGCAGGAGCTCGAGAAGATGCGGGGCGAGCTGGAGGCCTCGAAGCCGCCCGAGGAGGAGCCGATCATGGTCCCCGCGGGCGAGGAACGCGCCGTGGAGATCAAGGAGCGGATCCGCGAGGCCGTGAGGCGGAACCCGCGGACGGCGGCGTCGCTCCTCAAGCAGTGGATTACGCGAGGCTAACCGACAACCATGCCCGTACCTCCTCTTGCGCCTGGGGAAGCATCGAAGGCCAGCCTGAGAAAGGCCGCGGTGCTCCTGGTCACGCTCGAGAGCGACCTCGCCGGGGCCGTCCTGGGTCAGTTGGACAAGGCGATGGTGGAGGCGATCACGCTGGAGATCTCCAGGCTGGAGGACGTGACGCGGGACGAGCGCGACAAGGCGCTGGAGGAGTTCCAGACGCTGTGCGCGGCGCAGTCGATGGTGGAGCAGGGCGGCGCCGCCACGGCCAAGGAGCTCCTCCTCAAGGCGATGCCCGAAGATCAGGCCAACGAGATCCTCGGGCTGATCAACCAGGCGAAGAAGACCGCGCCATTCGCCTTTCTCCAGAAGGCGGAGAGCGGAAACCTGCTCGCGTTCCTCCAGAGCGAGCACCCGCAGACGATCGCGCTCATCCTCGCGCACCTCCACGCGAACCAGGCCTCGGAGATCCTCGCCGGGCTCCCCGCGAAGAAGCAGCTCGACGTCGTGAAGCGCCTGGCCACCATGGAGAACACCTCCCCCGAGGTCGTCGAGGAGGTGGAGAAGGCGCTCGAGAAGAAGCTCTCCGCGGTGATCTCGAGCGACGCTCACGAGCTGGGCGGGGTCGAGTCGGTCGCGAACATGCTGAACCTCGCCGACCGCGCGACGGAGCGGGGGATCCTCGAGAGCCTGGAGGAGGAGAACCCGGAGCTCGTCGACCAGATCCGCCGCCACATGTTCGTCTTCGAGGACATCCTCCGCGTCGACGACCGCGGCGTGCAGAACATCATGAAGGAGATCGACAACGAGCAGCTCGCCCTCGCCCTCAAGACGGCGACGCCGGAGCTCAAGGACAAGTTCCTCAGGAACATGTCCAAGCGCGCGAGCGAGATGATCCGCGAGGAGATGGAGTACATGGGCCCGGTCCGCCTCGCGGACGTGGAGGCGGCCCAGCAGGCGATCGTCGACGTCGTCCGGCGCCTGGAGGAGCAGGGCGACGTCATCATCGAGGGCCGCGGGGAGGCCCAGCAGGTGATTTCCTAACCGGCCCCGATCCGCAGGTACGGGCGACCCGGCCCGCTTCGCGGGCGCCCTGTCGCCCGAGGCCGCGGCATCAAACACGTTTGTCCAGGCTCGCCGGAAGCGAGGCTCGATGGGTCAGGTCATCAAGGGGAACCCGCAGGACACGAGGCCGCACGACTTCGCCGACTTCGAAGCCGAGGCGCGCGTCGTGCTGGAGAAGGCGCGAGAGGAGGCGCGGCGGATCGTCGCGGAGGCCGAGGCCCGCGCGAAGGGCCTGGGCGAGGCGTCCGCGCGCGACGCGGCCCGAGGTGAGAACGACGCCCGCAAGGCGGGATTCGCGCGGGGCCGCGAGGAGGGGCTCGCGCAGGGCCTCGCCGAGGGGCGCGAAAAGGGGAACGCCGAGGCGACGAGGAAGGTGACCGATGCCGCGTCGACCGTCGTCA
>CAZYRM010000542.1:0-2474 GCA_964649705.1 uncultured Planctomycetia bacterium | reverse complement strand
GCCTCCATATGGGCGATTCGGTTCTGTCTCTGGTCGTCGGCCATGCGTGGACCCGCTCCGGAAAAGCGCAGGACGTTAGCACGCGCCCGGCCCGGCGGTCAACGATCGGCGGCGCCGCTGGAAACGCGCGGCGAGTTCCGGTGTAATGTCCGCCGCATGACGCAGAAGCAGTTCCCGTTTCCCCGAACCGCGCGCATCCTGCGCAAGCGCGACTTCCAGCGCGTCTTCGACGGCCACCAGGCGGTCAAGGGGCCGGCGATGACGCTCCTCTACCTCCCCAACGGCCTCGAGGAGTCCCGCATCGGCCTCGTCGTCGGAAAGAAGCTCGGCAACTCCCCGCAGCGCAACCGCATCAAGCGCGTCCTCCGCGAGGCCTTCCGCCTGCACCGCCACGAGCTCCCGAAGCCCATGGACGTCGTCGCCCTCCCGCGCGACCCGCTGATCAGCTTCGAGGACGCCGTCGGGGCATTGGGAAAACTCGCAGAGCGCCTGCAGAAGGCGAAGCAGGCGTGAAGCTCCTCCTCCGCTGCATCGCGCTGCCGATGATCGCGCTGGTCCGCTTCTACCAGGTCGCGATCGGCCCGTTCCTCCCGCGCGTCTGCCGCTTCGAGCCGTCCTGAAGCAACTACATGCTCGAGGCCCTGCGGAGGCACGGGCCCTTCAAGGGAGGATGGCTGGGGACGTGGCGGATCCTGCGGTGCAATCCGTGGGGAGGACAGGGAGAAGATCCGGTGCCGTAATGGTCAATTTTCAATGACCAATTTTCATCGAAGGCCGAACGTCGAAGGCTGAAGACTCAAAGAACGCCTATCGCGTTGGGTATTCTCTGAGTCTTCAGCCTTCGACGTTTGGCCTTCGATGAAAATTGGTCATTGAAAATTGACCATTGTTCAGTAGATCCGCACCAGCTCGACGCTGGGATAGTAGTACCTCAGAATCTCCATCGCATCGTACCCCGCCTCGCTCATCCCCTTCGCCCCCATCTGGCACATCCCCACCCCATGCCCGTACCCTCTCCCCTCGATCCGGAATCCCCCCGGCGCCTCCACCACGTCGAACCACGTGCTCTTGATCACCCTCCCACCCAGCGCCCGCCTGAAGTCCGCCGCCGTGATCCGGATCTCCTGCGCCCCGACCTGGTACGCGATCGTCTTCGCATGCTCCCCCGCCGTCCGCTCGACGACCGACATCCCCTTCACCTGCGTCGTCTCCGGAAGCCCCGGGTGCAGCTTCGCCGCCAGCTCCCTCGCCGTCACCTCGACCGTCCACGTGAAGTGCTTCGTCCCCGCGCAGAACTCGCACGGCCTCCCCGCCAGCGGGGCGATGTCCGGCCCTCCCAGCGCCTCCTTCGCCGACTCCGTCCTCCCCCCGCACGTGCTCGAGTAGAAGGCGTGCACGATCCGCCCGTCGTACGCCATGATCGCCCCGCGCGTCTTCCCCACCAGGTCGGTCAGCTTCGACGTCTCCGTCTCCAGCCCCACGTAGACCTGCGACCGCTCGTCGTCCCAGACGTCCACGCCGTCCGTCCGGGTCCCCGAGACGCGCGCCTTCCTCATCTCCCACACCGCGTACGTCCTCGCCGCGATCGCCTGCGACATCAGCGCCGCGTCCGGCCAGCTCGCGCTCATCTCGCTCCCGATCACCCCCCCGAGGTACGTCTCGAGGTCCACCTCGCTCGCCGCAGACACCTTCCCCCCCGCGACCGACCAGACGCGGATCGCCCCGTGGTACCGCCTCTCCCCCACCGCCACCGTCCCGTCCCCCTCCGCGACGAAGCTCGCGTCCCATACGCCCAGGTCCGTCTCCCCCGCGCGGAGCCCCGACGGCGTCCCGACGACCTCGGCCGCGGACAGCTCCTTCCCCGCCGCGATCAGCGCCCCGTCCGGCCCCAAGACGCGGTACGGGCCGGGGATCGCCACCGGGACGGAGAGGGCGCCGGTCCACTTGGAGAGCCCCACGCGGACGACGGGCGGCCCGCCCAGCGAGAAGTCGACGCGGTCGGGCTCGGGAGGGCGCCGCGTGTGCACGCAGGAGTACGCCGCGAACAGGGCGAAGAATACGGCCAGGACGCCGGCGGCCTGGACGGCCCACTTTAGGAGGGATCCGACGATGTCGCGCATGGGGCGGGGTCCGGTCCGGCAGCCGCGGCATTATAGGGGACGGTCGGTGCGGAATCCAGGTCCCGATGGGAGATTGACTTCGGTCGGGCTCCCTGCTCAAATGCGCAGTCGGCCTGAAGAGCCTCCCGGCATGACCAAACCCGAGACGAGACGGATGAAAGCCACGCCCGAGGAGCGCCTCGCGCTCCAGGAGCGCGACCTCGCCGATCTCCGGGCGCAGGTCTCCGACCTCACCTCCCAGAACGACCAGCTCCGGAATAACATCGAGGTCCTCGACGGCTTCCGGATGCAGCTCGCGGCGTTCACCGAGAAGCTCAACCTCGTCACCCGCCTGACGCACGAGGTGAACACCCT
>CAZYRM010000541.1:0-2492 GCA_964649705.1 uncultured Planctomycetia bacterium | reverse complement strand
GGCCGAAAGGAGTAGCGGGTCGCGCCCGTCGGCTCGGTCAGCTCGCCGCGGAGGTCCAGTCGCATCCTGCGCTTCACCTCCTCGGGAGTGAGCTCCTGCCCGAGGAGGAACGAGAGCTTCGTCAGCGCCGCCTCCGCCGTCATGTCGGAGCCGCCGACGACCCCCGCCGCCGCGAGCGCCGCGCCCGCCGTGTAGGCCTCCACGACCCGTCCGCGCTGGCACTGCGTGCAGTTCACGATCACGACGCCGCGATCGGCCGCCTCCCGGAGCGCCGCGAGCAGGTCCTTGCGGCGGTCCGGTGCGTTCCCCGCCCCGTAGGTCTCGAGCACCACGCCCCTGATGGGCGGGCGGAGGAAGTTCGAGGCAATCTCCCCGGAGATCCCCGGGAAGATCCGGAGCGACGCGACGTGCGGGTCCATCCTCGTCTCGACCCGGAAGGCCCCCGTCCCCTTCGCGCGGACCGCGCCCCAATTCACCGAGATCTCCACCCCCGCCTCGATCAGCGGCGGGTGGTTCCCCGAGGCGAACGCGTCGAAACCCGAGGCGTCCACCTTCCTCGCACGGTTTCCCCTCAGGAGCCGATGGGCGAAGTACAGGCACACCTCGGGCACCTCGTAGTGCCCCGCGATCGTCAGCGCCCCGAGGAGGTTGTCGATCGCGTCGTTGCGCGTCTGGGAGAGCGGCAACTGCGAGCCCGTGAAGATCACCGGCTTCCCCAGGTTCTCCAGCATGAACGAGAGGGCCGAGGCCGAGTACGCCATCGTATCGGTGCCGTGGATCACGACGAAGGCGTCGTACCGCTCGTAGGCCTCCGCGATGTCCTCGGCGATCCGCCTCCAGTCCTCGATCCCCATGTTCGAGGAGTCGAGGAGCGGGTCGTACTCCTTCACGTCGAACCTCACGCGCCGCCCGAATCGGGACGGGGGCGTCGTGAAGAGCGGCTGGGACGGGTCGTGGAACTGGGGGAGCCGCTCGATCTGCTCGGCGAGGTATCCCTGGACCGGGGCGAGCCCCCCGGGCCCCTCTTTCATCCCGATGGTCCCGCCCGTGTAGAGGACTCGGACGCGCGACAGCTCTTGTTCCATGGGGCGGCATTCGACCAGGATCGCGGCGTTTTGACAAGGGCTCCCGACGCCGCGGCCGGGGCCGGCGCGATGGGAGTGGCGCGCGGAGAGACACTCCGGGCGAGGAGGGACCGACGAGCGCAACTCAGGGGGGCCAGGGAAGATGCGAGAACCGCACCGAGGGGTGGCGCGTGGAGAGACAAGCGGACGACCAGGGTCCGATCCGCGAGGGCCGGTCGCTGGAAATGCATCGCCACAACCGATGGCTACTGCGATTCTTGCGTCGCTCGTGGAATCCTCGCGCGGCCCCGCGCGGCATTGCAGTTGCATTTGATTCCCCGCACCTGCGCACGCTCACGGGCAATGGAGGGCGCGCGGGGACCGCTGCACGAGCCCAGGCCGACGCTCGCCCCGGCCTGGGCCGCGCTGCTTAGGGCTGGAATCCTCCTTGACCGGTCCCAGCTCCCTCCGTATCATGTCGCGCTCTCGTTTTCGGGGGATGCGACCATGTCGCGCAAGTGCGACTATTGCGGCAAAACGCGCGTCCGCGGGTTCCAGATCACCCGCCGCGGTCTTGCCAAGAAGAAGGGCGGCGTCGGGAAGAAGATCACCGGCCGCAACAAGCGGGACTTCCGTCCCAACCTGCAGTATGTGCGAGCCGTGATCGAGGGCGAGATCCGCCGCGTCCGGATCTGCACCGGCTGCCTCAAGCGCGGCAAGGTGGTGAAGCCGCCCCAGAAGATCCGGCCGGTCGTCGCCGTGGCGGCCCCCGCCCCCGAGACGGCGGAGGCCCCGGTGGAGCCGAAGCCCGAGGAGGGCGCCGAGGAGTAGCCCGTCCGAGCTTTCCTCCGAGGCGGAAGACCCCGTCGGGTCTTCCGCCTTTGTCGTTTCAGGACCATCGCCCATGGAGAAGTTCCGCGCCCTCGTCGCCGAGCGGCTCTCACCGATCGCGGGGATCCCGGTCGAGGCCGTGCGCGCGCTCCTGGAGGTCCCGAAGGACCCCGCGATGGGCGACCTTGCCTTTCCTTGCTTCGCGCTCGCGAAGGAGCGCAAGCAGCCGCCCCCCGCGCTCGCCGCGGAGATCGCCTCCCGCGCCGGCGCCTCGGCGCCGATCGACGCCGTCGAGGCGAAGGGGCCGTACGTCAACGTGCGCATCTCCCCCGCCGCCCTGGTCACCGACGCGATCGAGTCCGCCACGCGCGCGGGCGACCGCTGGGGCGGCTCCGACGAGGGGAAGGGCAGGACGATCGTCATCGACTACTCCTCGCCGAACATCGCGAAGCCGTTCGGCATCGGGCACCTCCGCTCGACGGTGATCGGCGGGGCGCTCTACCGGCTCTTTTCGTTCCTCGGGTACCGCGTCATCGGCTCGAACCACCTGGGCGACTGGGGGACGCAGTTCGGGATGATGATCGCGGCGTGGAAGCG
>CAZYRM010000540.1:0-2499 GCA_964649705.1 uncultured Planctomycetia bacterium | reverse complement strand
CGCTCCCGCTGTACTTGCCGTCCCCATCGTCGGACCAGGTCCCGGGCGTCACCGTGGTCTCGAGGGGGCCCCAGGGCGTATCGACGCTGACCGACACGGGGTCGATGGCCCAGGCCGCGGACGCCAGGGCACAGAGGAAGATCGAGGCGAGGAGCGCCGGCCTGGTCCACTGCATGGGGAGCATCTCCGCTAACTCGTCCGGATTGCATCCCCCTCCTGCGGCCCCTGGGGGATCGTGCCGCAAGCCCCGTAGCTCTGAGAGCGTGCGTCGGCCTGTGTCCAGGGTACAGCCCGCGGGCTGGAGGGTCTCCGGGGACCGTTCAGAAGGGCGTTGCCGGTCCGCACAGCGGCCTGGCAAGCGTCAGGCAGGCAGGACCCCAGTAGAGGGGGCCGCGAGGATGGGATGCACCCTTGCGACGAGGTCTTTCTGGAGAGGAGTTTCCCGACGACAGACAGCTACACTACCCGTTGCTGGCCATGGCGTCAAGACGAGTCGGCCCTGCCCGCCGCGAGGCCGATCGCGAGCGCGCGATCCAACGCCGCGCCTTGACGGGCCGCGGACCGCGTCCTATGCTTCGCCTCCCTTCGGAGGTCCACCGATGAAGCGCTCCGCCTTCCTCTGGCTGTTCGTCGTCGCCTCGCTCGCCGCCCGCGAGCCGGACTCGGGGTACCGCACGCCGCCCGAGCCGATCCGCGCGATCGCCGACGCGCCCCCCACGCCGGATGTGCGAGTGAGTCCCGATCGGAAGTGGCTCCTGCTCCTCGACCGCCGCGCGTACGTCACGCTCGAGGACCTCGCGCGCCCCGAGGTCGGCTTGGCGGGCCTGCGCCTGAACCCGCGCACGAACGGTCCGAGCCGCGCGCCGTACGCCATCGGGATCTCGCTCAAGTCGATCGCGGACGGCCAGGAGCGCCGCGTGACCGGCCTCCCCGAGGGGTGCCGCCTCACGACCTTCGACTGGTCCCCCGACTCCGCGCGGTTCGCCTTCCTCGTGACCCGCGAGACCGGGGTCGAGCTATGGTGCGTCGAGGCCGCGCAGGCCCGCGCCCGCGCGCTGACGGGGCCGAGCGTCAACGCGGCCTCCGGAAAGCCCTACGCGTGGCTCCCCGCGAGCGACGCGCTCATCGTCCGTCTCGTTCCGGGCGATCGTGGAATGGCCCCTGCCGCGCCGGGCGTCCCCGACGGCCCGGTGGTCCAGGAGAACCTCGGGCGTAAGGCCCCCGCGCGCACCTACACGAACCTCCTCAATAACCCCGCCGACGAGGCCCTCTTCGAGCACCTGATGGCCTCCCAGGCCTACCGCGTCGCGCTCGACGGGACGCAGGCGCCGGTCGGGCCGGCCGGGATGCTCCTCCGCGCGGAGCCCTCCCCCGACGGGAGCTGCCTTCTGGCCGAGACGCTGACGCACCCGTTCTCCTACGTCGTGCCGCTTTCCAGGTTCCCGCGCCGCGTCGAGGTGTGGGACGCCTCGGGCAGGGTCGTGAGGGTCCTCGCCGAGATCGGTCTCAAGGACGAGGTCCCGATCGCATTCGGCGCCGTGCCGACGGGTCCGCGGGCCCACATGTGGAGGGAAGACGCGCCCGCCACCGTGTGTTGGGCCGAGGCGCAGGACGGCGGGGACCCGGCCGTGGAGGCGGAGGTGCGCGACCGCCTTTTCCTCCTCCCCGCCCCGTTCGATGCGCAGCCCGCCACGCTCGTCGACCTCGCGCTAAGGCTCGACGACCTCCAGTGGGGCAAGGACGACCTCGCCCTGGTCTCCGAGTCGTGGAGGAAGACGCGCCGCACGCGGACGTGGGTCGTCGACCCCTCGAAGCCCGGCGCCGCGCCGCGGCTCCTCTTCGACCGATCGAGCGAGGACCAGTACGGCGACCCCGGCGAGCCCGTGCTGCGCACGCTACCGAACGGGCGCAGCGTGCTCCACCTGGTCGACGGCGGCGCCTCGCTCCTCCTGATCGGCGAGGGGGCCTCGCCCGAGGGCGTCTTCCCCTTCCTCTCGAAGCTCGACCTCGCGAGCGGCAAGGCGGCGCACGCCTGGCGCTGCAAGGAGCCGTACTACGAGCGGCCCGTGGCGATCCTCGATGACGGCGCGCGCGTCCTCACGCGGCGCGAGTCGGCGACGGAGCCTCCCAACTACCTCATGCGCGACATGGCGAGCGGAGAGGCGAGGCCTGTCACGTCGTTTCCTCATCCCTACCCGCAGCTCGAGGGGATGACGAAGGAGGTCATCCGCTACGAGCGGGCCGACGGGGTGAAGCTCAACGCGACGCTCTACCTGCCCCCCGGCTACAAGAAGGAGGACGGTCCGCTGCCGGTCCTGATGTGGGCCTATCCGGTCGAGTTCAAGAGCGCGGATCTCGCGGGCCAGGTGACGGACTCCCCGCACCGCTTCGCGTGGGTCCACTGGGGATCGCCGCTCTTCTGGCTCACGCGCGGGTTCGCGGTGCTGGACGACCCGAAGATGCCGATCATCGGCGAGGGGGAGGCGGAGCCGAACGACA
>CAZYRM010000539.1:0-2501 GCA_964649705.1 uncultured Planctomycetia bacterium | reverse complement strand
CGCCCGTCTCCGTCCACGTCGCCCGTCGCGGGACGGATCTGCCCGTCGACCGAGTTGTAGGCCGGCCAGTTGAGCCTCCTCCAGCCGAGGACGGCGTTGTTCGCCGCGCCGTCGTCGAAGACGCACATCCATCCCCCGGCCTGGGGGTAGGAGTCCAGCCCGACGACGATCTCGCTCCGCGGGTCGTCGTCGACGCTCCCGACGGCGGGCCACGTCGTCCCGCGCGCCGTGTTGTAGGCGCTCCAGGGGACGCGAATCCAGCGCACCGTCGCGTGGTTCCCGGCGATCCCGCGCAGGATGACGAGCCACCCCGCGCCGTCTCCAGCAAGGCCGACCACGACCTCGTCGAGACCGTCTCCGTCGATGTCCCCCTGGGACGTGTGGGTGTCCCCGCCCGAGTCGTCGGCGCCATAGGCGCCCCACGGGACCCGCTTCCAGGCGCGGAAGGCGTGCGATGCGACCCCGTCGTCGAAGTCCGCGAACAGGGCCGCGCCTCCGTCCCCAAGGCCGATGGCGACCTCGCTCCTCGCGGCCGGCGCCACCGTGAACGACCACGTGTCGGACCAGGGACTCAGGTTGCCCCCGTCGTCGACCCCGAGCACGCGCCAGTAGTACGTCCCCATCGGCAGCGTGGTGGGCTGCGCGTAGCTTGAGGAGGCCAGCCCGCTCTGGTTCACCTCGGGCGTGGAGAAGTCGGGGTTGTTGTCGCACTGGAGGAGGTAGCTGACCGCGTCCAGGACGTCGCCCCAATCGAACGCGGGCCCGCCGTTCGGGACGTTGCCCCCGTTCGCCGGCGCTGCAAGCACGGGCGCGCCGGGGGGATTCCCGTCGAGCATCGTCTTGGTGGGCCCGCTCACCGCGCCCCCCGATCCGAAGAGGAGGAGCTGGGAGGACGACCCGTGGGCCTGCACGTCGGTCGCCGGGTCGTACCACGCGCGGAACGTGCCCCCCTCGGAGCCCGCGCCGTTGAAGTCATGAACGACGAGCCAGTCCTCGCTGCCGTCCATCGGGATGCCCCAGTTGAGGTTCCACCAGAGGATGTTCCCGTCGTCCGAGGCGAAGACGCTCGGGCCGTCGATGAGCGTGTCGCCCGGCCCGACGGCGCCATCGCGGTCCACGTCGTGGTACAGCCGCGAGGCCGCGATCAGCGTGGCGTCATTCCCCGATCCGGACGTCCGGAGGCGGATCTGGTCGATCGTGATCTCCTCGTTCACGGCCGCCATGCGCATCTGGAGCATGACGACGCCGCCCTCGGTGGGCCCGACCGCCCCGGCGGCGGGGTTCTGGGGCCCGATCGAGCAGTTGAGGACGCTCGTGAAGCTCGTCAGGCGCGTGGCGATGATGTCGAACCGCTTCGTCCCGGCCGCGACGGGGGAGTATTGGAGGGTGAAGCCGGACCCGATGTTGTAGACCTGGAGCGTGTCCATGTCCTGGAGCTGGTACGCCCAGGCCCCGGCCGGCATGAGGCCGAAGTTCGGGAACGAGAGCGTCACGGGCGCGCTGGTGTTCTGGTCCACGGTGAGCGGGAAGCGGGTCACGGCCCCCGCCGTGAACGGGGTCTGGTTGATCTGCTGCGTGTACAGGTCGGGCGCGGTCGGCCAGTCCGCCCGATGATCGAAGTACGCCACGCAGAACGGATTCGCGAGGGAGCCGAGGTCCTTCACCTCGCCCGTGTCCCAGCCATCGCTGCCATTCCCGCGGACGCCGGCGAAGTTGGAGGTGTCCTGCGCCCCGGCCGAGTCGACCTGGACCTGGAGGCGCCAGTAGTTCGCGTCGAAGGCGGGCTCGCCGGGGAAGGGCGGGTTCTTCGGGTTGGGGATGATGATGGTGTTCACGGCGTTGGTCACGTCGACCCAGATCCCGCGCCAGGCGGGCACGGCGTTCCCCGCGCCGCCGTCGGTCGGCGGGTTGGCGTCGTACCAGACGTACGTCGTGCCGTTCCAGTACTGGTAGACGTCGCCGAGGTTGGTGCTGCCTCCCCAGATGGTCGTCCAGTTGACGCTGGGGTTGAAGGGGTGGCCGATCACGTGCCATCCGCGGAACTGGTTGGTCGCGGTCTCGTACTGCGTCGGGGCGCCAAGCGTGGTGTACGCGAGGTTGGAGATCGTGAGGTCGCCCCAGCGCGCGGTGCCCGTGTCGGTGTCGACGAAGCTCGCCGAGGAGAAGATGAGGTACCCGCGCCCGGGCTGCACGGTGAGCGTCTGCTGCCAGCTCCGCGCCGTCTCGTTCCATTCGTAGACGACGACGCCAGGGATGTCGTCCCCGAACACGCTCGCCACGCTGGCGTTGTCGAACCGCGGCACCGCGACCATGTTCCAGCCGTTGTTCGGCAGCGTCACGGAGGGGACGCCCATCGTGAAGTTGGCCGCGGCGCTCCAGGTCCCCGCAACGGCGTTCACGTCGCGGAACCGGATGCGCCAGAAGTACTGGACGGCCCAGGTCATGAACGACCCGCCGTAGATCAGGTCGGGGCTCTGCGCGCCGTTGGCGAGGACCGGGGC
>CAZYRM010000538.1:0-2504 GCA_964649705.1 uncultured Planctomycetia bacterium | reverse complement strand
AACGAGGGGACCCTGATCGCGAACTGGCGCCTGGTCAACGCGCCCGTGGGCCTGCGCACGAGGGACATCATCTCCGGGAGCATCACCTACGTCGAGATCATCGGCGTGACCGGCGGGTTCACGTCGGTGGAGCAGATCGCGGGGATCCCGGGCTTCCCGGCCGCCTCCTACCGGGTCCTGAAGGAGTACCTGACGACGAATTCCTGGAAGGACCTCTCGACGATCTGCCCCAAGCCGCAGACGTTTTCGGTGGTCGGCGGTGGCGTCGCCCCCTGCAACAGCTACTACTGTCGGCAGCCTTCCCCGCCCCCCGACAAGTACGACTTCCGATTCCGCTTCGAGCCGCGGGCGCCCGTCAACGTCAATACCGCGCCGTGGGCCATCCTCGCGGCCCTGGTCTCGGGGCTCCAGGCGAACTACGTCGCCGTTGTCCCGACCGCCTTTCCCTCCGTGTCCACGGAGACGGAGCGGTACGAGGTCCGAACGACGTCGATTCCGGCCTACTCGGGGGTGGCCTCGACCGCGGGGCGGATCGCGAGCACCATCGTGTGGTACCGGAACGGCGCGAACGGACCCTTCCGCACCTGGGAGCAGTGGAACGACTTCGTGGACAACAACCTCGCCCAGGGCGGGAACCCTTTCGGTTCCCCGATCATCACCGACCTGCAAGGGAAGATCCTGAAGGGGGCGTTCAACCCGAACACGCGGTGGATGCGGGCCAACCCGGACCGCTGCGTCCGTTCCCGACGGAACCCGAGCGGGACGAACCCGGACGTGGACGTCGACAAGACCGACCTCGCGGTCTACAGCACGGAGCTCTGCTTCTCCTCGAAGGGGACCTTCGCGCTGTCGTCCCTCGGGCGGGTCGTCGACGAGATCGGGAACGTGGTGGCGCTGTACGAGATCAAGACGGTCGCGAAGGCGTTCGACGTCGTCCGCCACACGACCGCTCGCGACTTCCGTCGCGGCTCTCCCATGCTGAGCGGGATGCAATACGTCGCCATCCTGCCGGACAACATGTACGACCAGTCCGCCGCGAGCGGGGCGACCGGGGAGGACAGGGAGCTGGGGCCGGCCTTCGACGTCCCGATCGACGACCCGCGCTGGGCGTACGACGGCGGGGTCACCGAACGGACCCAGGATCCGGATCCCTTCTCCCTGGACAACTACACGTGGCCCAGCACCTACGCATGGGGCTCGACAGTACCGAACCGGGGCGGGGGAATGCTCTGGGAGACGAACCCGATCTCGGGACCCGCCACGCCTCCGATGGGCCTCTCGGCCGTGCGGCCTCGAGAGGACCGGAGCGTGTTCGGGCCGCCGGCCGGCTACCCCGGCCCGCCGCCGCCCCCCGGCCCCGGCGACAGCATCAAGGGGGATATCTTCGGCGACGGGATCTACCTCGGGTCCGACAGGTACCGAGGCCTGACGTACGCTCTCCCCTGGGCCTTCTCCACGGCGTCGCAGCCGGGTTCCAACTCGACCGGGATGTCGATCGACTACTGGATGAAGCCGAACTGCGAGGGGAGCACGCAGACGAGCATGAGGCGAGGGTACGACTTCGTCCGGAGCGACCTGGGGACCCAGACGCTGCAGTACAAGATCCTGAGGGCGACAGGCGGCGGTCTCTCCTGGGACGGGGTGAGGTACCTGCAGTTTACGTGTCACTACTGGGACCAGGTCGGGGCGATGAGCCACGGGGGACAGCTCCGCCTGTTCGGTTCGAGCAACTGGGACCTGAATTCCTGGAGCGGGCCGTCCATCGTGACCTCCGCGCCGAACGAGAAGTCCGGCGTGCTGTGGGACTGGCGCTCGGCGGGTGGCCCGAACCGCCTCTTCACGGGGATGTGGCACCACTTCTACCTCGGGACCTGGGACGAGGGATACTACACGGCAGGGAACATGTACGTGGACGGGGTGCTGCAGCCTGGCGCGCTGGCCAGGTACGGCGCCCCCGGGTCGGGCTTCTACGCCACGCCGTGGGTCATCCAGGTCGGAAACAACATCACCGCCTACTGCATCTACCAGGAGTTCTCGGACCTCGGGAGCCTCGTCGACGTGGCGAACTGCACGCACGACCTCTCGCCCCTGGCCCCGGCCTCCGAGCCCTTCGGCCAGGATGGCCAGTCGGATACCGATCGCTTCCTGTCCGGGACGCTGGACGCATTCCGCGTGCGGCGGTCGCAGTCGCCGCCTGCGTCGGTTCCGAATCGTCTCACCCCCGGATACGGGATCGCCGGGAACCCGTATGCGCAATTCGGACAGAGGATCGACCGGACAATCGACCCCGCCGACCCGAACAAGGCCCTGCTGCCGACGAAGGAGATGCCGGCCAACGGGGGCATCACGATCATGAGCTGCGAGTGGACGCGCTACTGCCCATCGCTGGCGTACAACGGTTCGACGCTTTCGGCGGCAAATCGTCCCACGACCCGCTTCCGATACGGCGTGGTGGGCGGCGGATTCCCCTACACACTCGCGGACACGACGGGGAGACCGCAGTC
>CAZYRM010000537.1:0-2514 GCA_964649705.1 uncultured Planctomycetia bacterium | reverse complement strand
GGCGCGCCGCGCCGCGGCGCGGCGCGCCCCCTCTCCTCGGGCAGCGCGGCCGCCTGCCGTCTCACCCCGTCCGAACGGGTGACCATTCGTGTGAATTCGTGTGCATTCGTGGATAAAATCCACGGCTCATGAAAACCGACTCCGCCCAGATCTTCAACGTCATCGTCGGCACGTCCGGCCACATCGACCACGGGAAGTCCTCCCTGGTCCGGAAGCTCACCGGGATCGACCCCGACCGCCTCCCCGAGGAGAAG
Source organism: uncultured Planctomycetia bacterium (assembly GCA_964649705.1). Taxonomy (GTDB): domain Bacteria; phylum Planctomycetota; class MHYJ01; order WSZJ01; family CAZYRM01; genus CAZYRM01. The sequence goes on along the minus strand of CAZYRM010000537.1, from coordinate 2,260 downwards.
GAGCGGGGGATGACGATCGACCTGGGCTTCGCGCCGTGCTTCCTCAAGAACGGCCAGAAGGTCGGCATCATCGACGTCCCCGGCCACGAGCGGTTCGTGAAGAACATGGTCGCGGGGGCGACGTCGATCGACTTCGTCATGCTCGTCGTGGCCGCGGACGACGGCGTCATGCCGCAGACGCGCGAGCACCTCTCGATCATGAAGCTCCTGGGCGTCCGCCGCGGCATGGTCGTCGTCACCAAGGTCGACATGGTCGACAAGGACATGGTCGAGCTGGTGGTGGAGGACGTGAAGGACCTGGTCAAGGGGAGCTTCCTCGAGGGGACGCCGATCTGCCCGATCAGCGTCGTCACGGGAGACGGGTGGGAGCCGTTCTGGGAGGAGCTCAACCGCCAGATCGCCGCCCTCCCGACGAAGAACGTCGAGGGGGTCTTCCGGATGCCGATCCAGCGCGTCTTCAGCGCGAAGGGGTTCGGCACGATCGTCACGGGGGTCCCGATCAGCGGCCGCGTCGCGATCGGAGACACGCTCGAGATCCTGCCCCACGAACGGAAGGGGCGCATCCGGGGCCTGCAGGCCTATCACAACGACGTGGAGGAGATCAAGGCGGGGCACTCGAGCGCGATTAACATCGCCGACGTGCGGCCCGAGAACGTGGTCCGCGGGAATGTCGTCGTTACGCCCGGCTACTTCCGCCCGGGCACGATGGTCAACGCGAGGTTCAAGTACCTGGCCGAGTCCCACGGGCCGCTCAAGGACCAGATGCCGGTCCGGCTGCACGTCGGCACCGCGGAGATCCTCGGGACCGTGGTCCTCCTCGACCGGAAGGAGTACGCGCCGGGCGACGAGGGGTTCGTCCAGATCCGCCTCGAGGAGCTTGTGGTCTGCGCCCCCGGGGACGCCTACGTGCTGCGCATCCAGTCCCCGATGATCACGATCGGCGGCGGGCGCGTCGTCTCCCTCGGCAACGAAAAGCTCCGGCGGATGCGCCCGGAGGTGACCGAGGCGCTCGCGGAGGAGGAGAAGAGCCTGCCCGACCCGAAGGCCTGGGTCGAGTTCCTCGTGAAGCAGGGACTCACGGAGCCGATCACGCCGCAGGCGATCGACGTCGCGACGGCGCTCACGCGTCCGCACGTCGACGCCGCTCTCGCCGCGCTCAAGGCGGCCGGCAGCGTGGTCGTGCTCCCGGACGGGGACCGCTTGCTCCACCGCGCCGGGGTCGACGCGGCGATCGAGAAGCTCCGGCAGTGCCTGTCGCGGTTTCACAACGAAAACCTGCTGCGCGTCGGCCCCGACAAGCACGGCCTGCGGAACGTGGCGGGGCTCGACCCGCAGGTCTTCGAGCTCGGGCTCGAGGAGGGCCTGAAGCAGAAGCGCGTCGCCGAGGAGAACGGTCTCTACAGGCTGCCCGAGCGGCAGATGAAGCTGTCGAGCGAGGTGCAGAAGCTGGCGGGTCGCATCGAGGCGATCCTCAAGGAGACGCGCTTCGTGACGCCGCGGCCGGACGAGCTGCAGCAGCAGACCTCGGCGAGGCAGGAGGACGTCAACAAGGTGATCCGCCTGCTGACGGAGATGGGGACGCTGGTGAAGGCCGCCGAGGACGTCTACTTCCACAAGGACTGCGTGGAGGAGGCGAAGGAGCTCGTCGTGAAGCAGATCCGCGAGCACGGCGAGGTCGTGAGCGCCGCCTTCCGCGACCAGATCGGCACGACGCGGAAGTACATCATCCCGCTCCTGGAGCACTTCGACGCGATCGGGCTCACGGTGCGGGACGGGAACCGCCGCGTCCTCAAGAAGGCTTGATGCCTCCCGACTACCGCGAAGAGCCCGACGTCCAGCTCATGCTCCGGGTCCGGGACGGGGACCAGGATGCGTTCGCGCGCCTGATCGAGAAGCACCAGCGCGGGATCCTGAACGCGGCCTACCGGTACGTGGGCGACGCGACGGAGGCGGAGGACCTCGCGCAGGAGGTCTTCATCAAGGTCTGGAAGGCGCGGGATCGGTACGAGCCGACGGCGAAGTTCACGACGTGGCTCTACCACATCGCGACGAACCTCTGCCTGAACGAGGTGCGCGACCGGGCGAGGCACAAGGTCGTGATGCTCGTCCCCGACGAGAAGCTGGAAGGCGCGGCGGGGGGGGACACGGAGCGGCCCACGAAGCAGGTCCGCCAGAACGAGATGGCGGAGGAGGTCCGCGACGCGATCGAGAGCCTGCCCTCGGCGCAGCGGATGGCGGTGATCCTGGACAAGTTCCAGGG
>CAZYRM010000536.1:0-2524 GCA_964649705.1 uncultured Planctomycetia bacterium | reverse complement strand
TGCCGAGGCGAGCGAGGGTGCGTGCGAGTTCGGACTCGAACGCCTCGGGGGCGAAGGGGCCGTGAGAGGCCAGCCACTCGACGATGAGGGCGGCCTCGGCTTCGGTCGAGGGCACCGGGCGATCGAGCGCTCGGGAGAAGGCCTCGTACACCTCGGGCAGGCCGAAGCCGGGCCGCGCGAGCGGCAGGGTGCGCCCTCGGTAGCGTTCGAGGAGCGGGGTGAGGGAACCGACCGGCTCGTCCGACACGGCCGCGGGCCTCGCGGGGCGGGTGCCCTTCGTGCCGTGGACGGCGGGGAGGAGGGGCTCGCGGAGGCCAGTCGAGGAAATCAGGAAGGGTGCACGAGGCTCGTCGGGATCCACGACGACGCGCACCTTGCGTGCGGGGGAACGCCCTGGGATGCGGAAGAGGGTGCCGTCGATACGCACCGTCCCGTCCTTTCGGTGCACGGTGAGGACGCGCTCGACGAGGAAGGCGTCGCGGAGCCGATCGAGGGACACCTGCCGGTCGGAGACGCGATTGCCGAGGGCCGCGCTCGGGGTGCGGCGCAGCTCTCGGTGCACATGCTCGTGATAAATGCCGTCGATGCAGGCGTCGAAGAGCTCCTGGAGGTGGCGTTCGTCGCGGACGAGCTGGTGCTTGAGCTCGACGACGAACCAGCGCTCCAGGGCGCGGTGGTAGGCCTCGATCTTTCCGTGGGCCGGGGCGTTGTGGCTACGGGTCGGAATGCGATACACGCCGAGGATCGCGAGCCCCTTTCGGAAGAGGTCCGAGTCGTAGGCCGACCCTCGGTCGGCGTAGAACTTGTGCGGGAGCCCGAAGCGCGCGGCCGCCTGACGGAAGACGGCGACGGCGGCCGCGGTGGTCTCCTCGCGGACGACCAGGCCGCGCAGGATGAACCGCGTGTTGTCGTCGAGCAGCGAGATGACCTTGAACTCGCGCGTCGTGCCGTCCGCAAAGTGCACGCGGAACTTCGCCTTCGCGTCCGCCTGCCAGATCTCGTGCGGCGCGTCCGCTTGGAAACGGGTGCGCAGACGGCGATCGCCGCGGGCACGGCGTCGCAGAGCCGCGTAGCGCGGGTCGCGGCGCAGGGCGCGGTGGAGCGAAGCCCTGGACGGCGCACGCGAAGGGCCGAAGCGGTCACGGATCCGCTGTCCCAGGATGTAGAGGGAACGCGACGGCTCCTCTTCGAGGAGCGCGAGGGCGAACGAAACCCATTCCGTCGTGACGCTGGGCGCCTTCTTGGAGCGGGGGCGCGGACGTGGCAGGAGGACCTCGATCTTCGGGGAAGCGCGGTAGAGGCGGAGCCAGCGGTAGATCGTGCTCGCGGGGACGGGGGCCTCGCGTCCCGACGGCCAGAGGACCGGAGTGCGCGCGGCCGCATCGACGAGACGTCCCCGCTCGCCGCGCGTCAGGCGGGCGTCGAGGAGTACTGCGATCTGCTCAAAGCGGAAGCAGGCCACGCGGAGGGGGTCTCGGGGCATGTCGGGCATCTCCTTTCCGCGTCTTTGTCGAGCGTGGGGAGGCTATCCGCGGTCGCGGAGGAGGTGGGAGTTGCATCGCCGTGCCGCCCGGACCCGTGGAAAACGTCCAGGCCGTCACACCGAAGCGGGCCGAGAGCCAGACCTCCCACGCAAGCAGCGGCGAGGGCGAGTCTGGAAAGAGCCTGCGGGCCGCGGCGAGCAGTCGTGCGCAGGCCGAGAGCTGCTCGCGGCGTCGCTCGCTCTGGTATTTCCAAGGCGGAATCGGGAAGCTCTCGCGCCAGGCCCGCGTCAACGACGGGTCGAGGCGTTGCGAGGACTCGCTGACGAGGGAAGCGCTCGTCGGGAGGATGGAAGATCCACCTTTTGGGTCGTCGCGTCGACGGGCAACGCGGTCGAGAACCCGCTCGCCGATGCCGGCGAGCCAGCGGTGCAGCGTGGAGAAGACGGGCGCGCAGCGCCCCAGCCGGCCCACGGCCTCGCGCAGCCCGGGTCCGCTCGGCTCGGAAGAGACGTAGAGCCCGACGGCCTTCTCGATGACGGGGAGGCCGAAGGTCTTGTACGGAAGCAGCTCCGCGGGCAGGACGCGCGCGGACCGCTTGCAGGCCGAGCAGCGGACGAGCGGGACGCGCAGGCGCCGGTACTTGCTCTCCCTGCGTCCGTCGAGCAGCACTGCCCCCCGCTCCGCCCAGCGACCGGTGAACGCCAGGGTCCCGTTGGCGCCGCAGTGGCAGCAACGCAGCGCGCTCGGAGGAGGCGATCCTTGGGACGCAGCGGAGAGCAGGCTAGAATGGTCGCCGGGGAACGGAATAGGGATACGTGCGGTCCCCGAAAGGGGATCGGATTCCGGAGGCTGCGGGTGTACGAGACCCGCAGCCTCATCCCCTTATCTTCGATCCCCGCCACGGACGGATGTGCAAAGTCCGTGGAAAACCGCCGCCTCATGAGCGTGAAACTCTGGATCGCTCAGACGGGAAAGCTGAGTGAGGCGTGAGTGCCAGCTGCCGTGAGACGGCAGACTCATTCAGCGTGAGACGCGACAGC
>CAZYRM010000535.1:0-2534 GCA_964649705.1 uncultured Planctomycetia bacterium | reverse complement strand
GAGGGCCGGAAGGAGGTCGAGGCGCTCTCGGCGAGGTACGCCGAGGCGATCGGGAAAGCGGACCGCGCCGCGTACGAGGAGATGCAGAGGATCGTGCGGGAGGCCGGCGCGGAGCGGACCCGCATGCTCGCGGAGGCCCACGAGCGGTCCCGCCGCGAGGTGGAAGAGGCGCGCGCCCGGATCCGCCAGGAGAAGGAGTCGCTGCTCCGCGAGCTGGACCGCGAGGTCCAGGGTCTTTCGGGGCAGATCCTGACCCGCCTGACCGGGCGTGGGACTGGGGTGTAGGGATGACCCGTTTCGGACCGGTGCTGATCCTCGTCCTTGCGCTCGCGCTCGGCGTGCGCGCCGAGGAGGGCTCCGGCCACGCCTCGGAAGGCGCCTCCCACGATGCGGCCGCCGGGGGCGCCTCGCACGAGGGGGCGGCCGGGGGCGGGCACGGGGGAGGCCACGGGGACATGAAGACCTTCTGGCTCATGTTCCTGGTCCAGATCGTCGGGTTCCTGCTCCTCGTCTTCGTCCTGGCGTGGTTCGCCTGGCCGCTCATCCGAAAGGGCATGGACGAGCGCCGCGAGAAGTTCGCCCAGGCCTATGAGAACATCCGCAAGGACACCGCGGAGGTCCAGCGCCTGGTGCGGGAGTTCTCCGACAAGCTCGCGAGTATCGAGCGCGAGTCGAAGTCGCGGATGGAGAAGGCGATCGCCGAGGCGAAGGCCCTGAAGGCCGAGATGGCGGCCGAGGGGCAGGCGCAGGCCGGGGAGCTCGCCGCGAAGGCGAAGCGGGAGATCGACCTGGAGACCGGCATCGCCCTCGCCGAGGTGAAGCTGGAGGTCGTCGAGCGGGCCGTCGCGTCGGCGCGTGAGGCCCTGGCGAAGGGCGTCTCCGCGGACGTGCAGCGCGCGCTGGTGAACGGGGCGATCGACGAGTTGGGATCGCTCCGGGAGGTGACGATCGCATGATCGAACGCACCATCGCCAAGCGATACGCGAGGGCCCTGCTCGAAGTCGCCGTGGAGGCGAAGGCCGTCCAGCGGGTCGAGGAGGAGATCCTGGCCGTCGGCCGCCAGTACCGCGAGCAGCCGGGCATGGCCTCCCTCTTCGAGAACCCGGTCGTGACGCGGGCGGAGAAGAAGCAGGTGCTCCGCGCGCTCTTCGAGGGGAAGGTCTCGAAGGAGGTCCTGGAGTTCCTCGACCTCCTCGTCGAGCGGCGGCGCTGCGACCTCATCCCCGCGATCGAGGAGCTGTTCGACGACCTTGCGGACGAGTATGAGGGCGTCGTGCGCGCCACGGTCACGAGCGCCCAGCCGCTCGGCGACGCGGAGGCGAAGCGCCTCCACGACAAGCTCGCCGCCCTCATGGGCGGGAAGGACGTCGACATGCGGCTGGAGACCGACCCGGCGCTCCTCGGAGGGATGCAGATCCGGGTCCGCGACACGGTCTTCGACGCGAGCGTCTCCGGAAAGCTGAAACGGCTCCACGAGGGGCTCCTCTTCGCGCAGAGGACCACAACATAGAGCCCCGAAGGGGCGTGATGCATCAGCCCAGGGCGCAGCCCTGGGGACAGGACCGACAAGGAGAATCGGAGCCCCGAAGGGGCGACATACACGGGCGCGAGCCCACAGGCGAGGAACCGACCCATGCAGATCCGACCGGACGAGATTACGACCGTTATCCGCCAGCAGCTCGAGCACTTCGACGCGAAGATGAAGCTGGAGAGCGTCGGCACGGTGCTGCAGGTCGGCGACGGCATCGCGCGCGTCTACGGGCTGGGCGGCGTCATGTACTCCGAGCTCGTGGAGTTCCCGGGCGGCGTCTTCGGCATGGCGCTCAACCTCGAGGAGGACAGCGTCGGCTGCGTGATCCTCGGGGAAGACCGCGGCATCAAGGAAGGCGACACGGTGAAGTGCACCGGCCGCATCGTGGAGGTGCCGGTCGGGGAGGCGCTCCTCGGGCGCGTCGTGAACGCCCTGGGCCAGCCGATCGACGGCAAGGGGCCGATCGTCGCGAAGAAGTACCGCCCGATCGAGGGGCGCTCGCCGAACGTCGTGCAGCGCCAGCCCGTGAACCAGCCGCTCCAGACGGGGTGGAAGTCGATCGACGCGATGATCCCCGTAGGCCGCGGGCAGCGCGAGCTCATCCTTGGCGACCGGCAGATCGGGAAGACCGCCCTCTGCATCGACGCGATCATCAACCAGAAGGAGGAGGGGGTCTTCTGCATCTACGTCGCGATCGGGCAGAAGTCCTCCACGGTCGCGCAGGTGGTCGACACGCTGACGAAGTACGGCGCGATGCCCTACAGCGTGGTGGTGAGCGCCGCCGCGAGCGAGCCGGCGCCCCTCCAGTTCATCGCCCCGTTCGCGGGCGCAGCGATGGGCGAGGAGTTCCGCGATTCGGGGAAGCACGCCCTCGCGATCTACGACGACCTGTCCAAGCACGCGTGGGCGTACCGACAGCTCTCGCTCCTCCTGCGCCGTCCGCCCGGCCGCGAGGCGTACCCCGGCGACGTGTTCAACGTGCACTCCCGCCTCCTGGAGCGCG
>CAZYRM010000534.1:0-2548 GCA_964649705.1 uncultured Planctomycetia bacterium | reverse complement strand
AGCGTCGTCGTCATCGCCAGGAGGCAGAGGGAGAGCCCCATCGCGGAGATGATCCCGAGCTCGGCGAAGCCGCGGTACTGCGTGAAGGCCGCGGAGAGGAACACGGCGACGCTGGCGAGGCAGCCCGCCAGGAGGCCCGTGCCGGCGCTCTTGAAGGCCCCCTCCAGCGCCGGGACGGACGCGAGACCGGAGCGGAGGCCGCGCTCGTAGTGGGCCACGAGGATGATGCCGTAGTCGATCCCCATCGCGATCAGGATGATGGCGAAGACCATCGCGAGGAGGTTCATCTTGCCGAGGACGAGGGCGGTGGCGCCGAGCGTCCAGACGATGGCGAGGAGGAGCGGCCCGAGCGCGAGGAGCGGTCGCACGAACCGTCGGAAGGAGACGAGGAGCATGAGGGCCACTGCGGCGAACGTCACGACGGTCGAGCGGCCGAAGTCGGTGACCGAGGCGTCCATCTCCTCCGCCTCGAGCACGGGCTCTCCCGTGACGCCGCCCCGGAGTCTCGGGTGGGCGGCGAGGGTCTGGCGGACCCCCTCGCGGACGATGTTGAGGGACCCCTCGATCTGGTTCAGCGCCGTGTCGTCCTCGTTCACGTCGAGGAGGACGAGGGCGTAGCGGCCTCCCCCGCGGAAGAGGAAGCCCTGCGGGTCGACGTCGCCGTCCCCCTCGCCGCCGAGGAGGAGGGTCTCGACGTGAGGGCCCGCGGCGTCGCGCCCCTCGGCCGCGGCGACGCAGGCCTCCACGACGCCGAGCAGCTCGCCGATCGGCGGGGCGGCGGGCGGGTCGGACGGGCCCGACGGCGAGCCGTGGGAGGAGGAGGCCCGCGTGGTCAGCTCATCCCACCCGTCGTTGACGGCGGCGAGGACGCCGGCGAGGCCGGGGTCCGCTGCGACCCGGGAGAGGATGGGGCGAGAGGCCTCGAGGCGGTCGGAGAGGGAGGCGAGGTCGTCGAGGTCCATGTAGAGGAGGCCGAGGTCGCCGAACTCCGAGGGGTCGACGCGCTCGGTGATCGTCTCGAAGAGGGCCTTCGGCTGGGAGCGCGCCCACGCGGCGAACTCGCGGGAGGCGGCCTTCAGCTCGCGGCGCGTCTCGGGGGAGACGGTCCGCTCGTCGTCGGGGGCGGAGAAGATCGCGATGGTGTAGGCAGGGGAGTCGAACTGGCGGCTGTACTCGTCCTTCCTCGCCTGGTACTCGGGGGAGTGCTCGACGAGGTCGCGATTCGTGTCGAGCTTGAGGAGGTGGAGGGCGCAGAAGCCGCTGGCAACCGCGGCGGCGATTGAGAGGAGGAGGATCGTCCACGGCCAGCGGCCGGCGGCGGAGGCCAGGACCTGCGAGGGACGAGCCATCCGGACACCCTGCGGAGCGAATCGGGGCGGGGATTATCGGCCGGGTGGGGAAGTCCCGCCAGAGTTTTGCTCGGTTGAATGGGAGGACCGGCGTCCGATTTCTGGACAGGATAGTGTCTGATTTCCCGACACTTTCAGTCCGATTGCGGGTTCTTAGGAGTGCACGGAACACGCCCGGTGTAACGCATGACCGCAAAGGTGGTTAAGCACACGAAAGACGATGCGGTCGACGGATGCTTGGCTTGTCTCTTGCGACGGGACTGTGGGCCACTGATGGGAATTCCGACAGGAGGACCATTCATGCGCCGTATCGGACTGGTAGCCCTCGTACTTGTCATGGTCACGGCCGGGGCGCTCTGGGCGAAGGAGCCGAAAAAGGCGAAGCAGAAGAAGCAGATGCTCGTCGACCCGACGACGGTCGAGGCGAGCGTCTCGAAGGTCACGAGCCAGATCGAGTGGTACTCCTCGATCGACGACGCCAAGGCCGAGGCGAAGCGGACGGGGAAGATGATCCTCTGGATGCACGCGCTCGGCGAGCTGACGGGCACGACCTGAAGCGCCAACCAGAGCATGAGGGCCGTGACGCTCTCGGACGACCGGGTCTTCTCGACGCTCCGCTCGCAGTTCGTGTGCGGCTTCCGCAACATCGAGGACGAGCCGTACTGCGGGAAGTCGGGGCAGCACGACCCGAACGAGGCGGCGATCTGGACGTCGAACGGGGCGGGGCCTCGGAACACGCAGCTCTTCTTCATCGACCCCGACGGGACGGTGCTCCACTGCCTGATGGGCTTCTGGGCGCCCGAGGACCTTCTGTGCGAGGTCGACTTCGCGAAGGCGATCTCCAAGCTCTACCACGACGGGAACCGTTCGCAGGAGCAGAAGGTCGCGGCGTTCCAGTCGGCGCAGGTGCAGCACCTGAAGGTGCACTCGCAGGAGATGACGGAGCGGAGCCACCTGCAGAGCTTCGACGCGAAGCACGAGATGGAGAACCCGCGGTCGGACCTGTTCTACACGGACGGCGGGTACCGCCCGTCGTTCGAGCTGACGAACGGGGTGAGCCGGAAGTACCCGGAGCTGAAGACGGTGGACCAGCTCGTGCACGAGCGGATGGCGTCGCGGGCGTTCGTCCCGTACGAGCAGTTCGACGTCGCGGCCTACGCGTGCTTCGGGAAGAAGAGGTACGACAAGAAGGAGGACGA
>CAZYRM010000533.1:0-2557 GCA_964649705.1 uncultured Planctomycetia bacterium | reverse complement strand
AACGAGCACGAGAACGATTTCGAGCCCGAGTACGAGCACGCCACCGCCACCGATCATCACCGAGGGGCGTCGCGGCGCACCCCGCGCCCCTGTCGTCCCGGCCCATGGACGTCCGCCGCGTCTCGAAGCCAACGTGATGCCGCCCCGGGCCAACCGCCCGGGGCGGTCTCATTCCGGCATCTTGAAGCGTCGCCAGGTCGGCGGTAGCCTGACCTCCGCACCAAGAGGAGGCGAGGAGTGATCCGCTGGACCGAGCACAAGGACTGCTATCGCCTCGATGTCTCGTACCGCGGACGCTACTGGCTGTCCGGCTGTCTGGCGATGTCCTCCGGCATGGGCTGCCTAGTCGTCCTCATCGTCTTCTTGCAGGGGTCCGGCCCCACCACCCTGGAGACCTGGCTCTGGACGTTGTTCATCGCCGCCCTATTCGGCGCGATTGCCTGGAGCATCGTCTGGTACGCATTTGGACACTCTCGACAGGAGGCCTGGATCGAGGTCTCGATTCGGGGGGGAACGGCGCGCTGGGGTGGACCTGGATCCCCCGAGACTCCAACTTTCATCCCAGTCACCCGCTTTGAACCGACCAGGTCTGGTGGCATGGCGATCGACGCAGTCCTTCCAGACGGTGAACAGCGACGCGTAATGGGTCCCTGGGCTGGGGTGTCGCACATCGATTTCGCCCGAATCGTAGACGGACTGAACGCGAATCTGGGCACCATCGAGTCCTTGGCTGCACCGACCAGCCTCGCCGGTTCCGACCTGGAAGCAGAACCGGAGATTCGGCGTATCCTGGAGACGTGGAGCGGAATCTCAGGCCCCTACCGAGTTGAACTCAAGGATCGGGATTGGTTGGTGATCTGCTGTCTCTTCCTCTCGCTGGTCGCATGGTGGTGCTGGGACGCGATCCAATCCGGAAGGCCAGTGTCTCCGTGGGCATTCGTCGTAGGGGCTGCCTTTTGGTTCATCGGCTTCTACTTCTATCGATACACGCCCTGGGTCGAGGTCGTGTCCCGAGGTGGGGCCATACGCTGGGGACTGGGCCCCCGCACCATCTGCTTGGAAGCGCGGGCCCGCTCCATCGTAGCGGAGCCGCGCGGCTGGTCGGGCAACGAGTACTCCTGGACGCTGGCAGGGGAACTTGCGGACGGGCGACACGTTCGGCTCCTCGGGTGGCCACATCGAATGCAACAACGACAAGCCCTGGCGTTCGCCTACCTCCTGAACTGGGCGCTGCGGCCGAACGAGCCCGTGCCGCCCCCGCCGGGCCGCTGAATTCCGGAATCCTGGTTGAGGTTTCCGCACCCTTCCGTGATGATCCCTCAGCGTCATTGCCAAGGGAGAGGTGCCATGTCCGCTCGGCTCGCCTGGGTCCCCTTTTCCCTGCTCCTCGTCGTCGCCGCTTCAGCCGACACCATCGTGACCAAGGACGGCAAGACCGTCCGAGGGATCATCGAGGACGACTCCGCCGACCCCATCGTGGTGCGCGTCCCCGTCGGCGAAGTGCGCGTGAAGAAGGCCGATGTCGAGGAGATGACCCGGGACAGCGTCACGATGGAGGACCTCCGCCAGGAGACGCTCGAGAAGCGCGTGGCGTACCTCTTCCCCGAGGGGACCGTCGTCCTCGACACCGTCGCGGACGGGAACCCCATCACCGACGCGGGATCGGCGTGGCTCACCTCCCCGAAGGGCGGAAGGCCCTGGTGCGGTCTGACGGGGAGCGTCTCTGTCTCCGAGGACGGGTACTACACGCCCGGCGCGATCGTCCTCGCCTACGACCAGGACTGCCTCTTGCACGACCATTCCGTCGAGGCGCGCTGCGAGGTGCCGTCCGAGTTCGCGGCGAAGCTCGACAAGACGAAGGGGCTCTGCCTGTGGCTCCGCGGCGAGGGAAGGAAGTCCGTCTGCATCGAGGTCGGGAACGACCACTTCGAGAGGGAGGTCGACCTCCCCGGCGACCGTTGGCTGGCGTTCTCGATCCCGTACAGCTCGTTCCGAGGGCCCGGGGCGGTCTCCCCGAAGGGAATCACGGCCGTGGCCGTCGGGAAGAGCGGGCGGAGGGACCGCGAGGGAGAGGTCCAGATCGACAACGTCGCCTTCTACGTGACGCCCCCCAAGGGCGCGAGTGAGGGGGGCGGCGACCCGGACGCCCCTCGGAACGACCAGGAGAAGGCGACGCACGACTCGATCCGCGACCTGTGCGCCTCGATGGTGAAGGAGCTGGAAGGGAAGCTCGCGGCGCTCCTCAAGCAGTCCGAGCCGAAGGAGGAGGACGGCGGCCGCCGCCCGAAGCTGCCTCGCGCGGGGAAGGGCGAGGACGACGAATCGCAGAAGCTCGGGGCCGACATCAAGAAGAAGCAGCAGGCGGCGCAGAAGGCCCTCTCGGCCGAACGGGCCTACCGCCACGCGGAGCAGCTCTTCTGGTCCGGCCGCGAGAGCTGGATCTACAGCGGAGACGACGGCCAGCAGCTCAAGAGCGAGGGGAGGAAGTCGCTCGAGATCGCCCGGAGCGAGTACCTCTGCGCGAAGCGGCAGTACATCGAGGCGCAGAAGCTCGACC
>CAZYRM010000532.1:0-2569 GCA_964649705.1 uncultured Planctomycetia bacterium | reverse complement strand
GCGGTGAGCCGTCTGGCGAAGCTGGCGTATTGATGACCGTCCTCGTCGTCGGAACGAAGAACGCGCACAAGCTCCGCGAGATCCGGGCCATCCTCGGGGACACGGGCCTGGATCTGCGCGGGCTGGACGCCTGGCCGGGGGCGTCGAAGGTCGTCGAGGACGGCGAGACGTTCGAGGCGAACGCGGCGAAGAAGGCGCTCTCGTGGGCGCGAGAGCTGGGCGAGGCGGTCCTCGCGGACGACTCGGGCCTGGAGGTCGACGCGCTGGGCGGGAGGCCGGGGGTCTTCTCCTCGCGCTACGGCGGCGAGGAGGGGAACGACGCGCGGAACAACGCGAGGCTCCTGGAGGAGCTCTCGGGCGTGCCGGAGGCCCGACGCACGGCGCGATACCGCTGCGTGATCGCGCTCGCGACGCCCGGGGGCGTGGCGTTCTCGTGCGCGGGGAGCTGCGAGGGGCTCATCCTCGCGGGGCCCAGGGGGACGAACGGGTTCGGGTACGACCCGCTCTTCCTCGTGCCGGAGCACGGGAAGACGTTTGGCGAGCTGCCCGATGAGCTGAAGAACCGGATCAGCCACCGTGCGCGTGCGCTGGCGGCGGCGAGGTCGCGTTTGCTAGAGTGGATGGCTCGTGGATCGGAGGGAAACCCCATGGACTGCCCGGCCTGCAAGGAGAAGCTCGCGTCGACCTCGTACGAGGGCGTCCGCGTGACGCGCTGCAAGACGTGCGAGGGGTACTGGCTCGGCGCGAAGGAGCTGGACGAGATCAAGAAGAAGCGCGGGAAGAAGTTCGCGCAGAAGGACATCGTCAAGATGAAGGTCCTCAAGGAGTGGAAGGTCCTGGAGGCCGAGGACGAGACCGGGCGGAAGTGCCCGAAGTGCGAGGAGGCGATGGCGCGGGTGCACTACGACGGCATCCCGGGCCTCGTGATCGAGAGGTGCGTGAAGAACTGCGGGGTCTGGCTGGACCGTGGGGAGCTCGAGAAGATCCAGATCGCGGAGGAAACGAAGTAGACGTGGTCTTGCATGTAGGGGCGACCCGCGGGGTCGCCCCAGGCCGGGCACCTGGATCACGCCCGGAATTGGGGGCGCCCATGACCGACCAGCAAGCTGGCCTTGACAGGAAGTTCGCCGGGGAAGCGATCACGTTCGACGACGTCCTGATCCTGCCGGATCGCTCGGACGTGGTCCCGTCGCAGGTCGACACGCGTACGCGCATGAGCCGGCGCGTCCCGCTGAACATCCCGATCCTCTCGGCGGCGATGGACTCGGTGACCGAGGCCGGGATGGCGATCGCCCTGGCCCAGGAGGGGGGCGTCGGGATCATCCACAAGAACCTCGCGGCGGAGGCGCAGGCGCGCGAGGTGTTCAAGGTGAAGCGGTCCGAGAACGGCGTGATCATCGACCCGATCGTGCTTCCGCCCGACGAGACGATCGCGACGGCCCGGCGGATCATGGCGGAGCACAACATCAGCGGGATCCCGATCGTCGGCCCGAACGGGCGCCTCGTCGGGATCCTGACGCGCCGCGACCTCCGCTTCCAGAAGGGGGACGACCGGCGGATCGGGGAGGTGATGACGAGGGAGGACCTGGTCACCGCGCGCTTCGGCACGACGCTCGAAGAGGCGAAGTCGCTCCTCCACGGCGCCAAGGTGGAGAAGCTGCTCCTCGTCGACGAGGAGCTGCACCTCAAGGGGATGATCACGATCCGCGACATCAACAAGCTGACGCTCTTCCCGAGCGCCAACAAGGACGCGCGGGGGAGGCTCCGGGTCGGCGCGGCCGTCGGCGTGAACGACCTCGGGCGCGTGGAGAAGCTGTTGGAGAACGACGTCGACGTGATCGTGGTCGACACGGCGCACGGCCACAGCGAGAACGTGATCAAGACGGTGAGCGAGATCAAGAAGCGGTTCGACGTCGACGTGGTCGCGGGGAACGTGGCGACCTACGACGGGGCGCGGGAGCTGATCGACGCGGGCGTGGACGCGGTGAAGGTGGGGATCGGCCCCGGGTCGATCTGCACGACGCGCGTGATCGCGGGGATCGGCGTGCCGCAGATCACGGCGGTGATGGAGACATCGCGCGCGGCGGAGAAGGCGGGGGTCTCGATCATCGCGGACGGCGGGATCCGCCACTCGGGCGACATCACGAAGGCGATCGCGGCGGGGGCGAGCTGCGTGATGCTGGGAGGCCTCCTCGCGGGGGTCGCGGAGAGTCCGGGAGAGCAGATGAGCTACCGGGGGAGGGCGTACAAGGTCTACCGCGGGATGGGATCGCTCGGCGCGATGGTGGCGGGGTCGAAGGACCGCTACGCGCAGTCGGACGTCGCGGCGAGGGACAAGCTGGTGCCCGAGGGGGTGGAGGGGAGGGTGCCGTTCCGCGGGCCGCTCGCCGACTTCATCTACCAGCTCGTGGGGGGCCTGCGCGCGGGGATGGGGTACACGGGCTCGCGCACGATCGACGAACTCAGGAAGAAGGCGCGGTTCATCCGCGTCAGCGCGGCCTCGGTGAGGGAGAGCCACCCGCATGACATCGTGATCACGCGGGAGGCCCCCAACTACTGGATCGAGGAC
>CAZYRM010000531.1:0-2603 GCA_964649705.1 uncultured Planctomycetia bacterium | reverse complement strand
GACACGTGCCAGCCTCAATGCACCCATACAGAGAAACCCCTCCGGCAACCAGCCCTCCGTACCGATATTCCCAGTAGGTGCACTGCTCGACCTGGTCGGCGTGGTCGAGCGCCTTCGGCGTCGGGAGAGGGCAGGGGGAACAGAAGGCCCACCAGCACCCCCGGTCGCACCTCGGACGCACTTCCCCCCTGGCCAAGGGAAGGGGGAGCAGGGTGGAAGCGCGAGCATCATGGGACCATCTGCCGTCGGGGAGGCGTCATCGGCTGCTTCAGGTCCTGAGCAGGCTCCTGGAGCACGTCCTGGCCCCTCCCACGCCATCACGGGAGGGGGGCGATGAACGCGAACCTGTCGACGTCCACGACGATCTCCACGAGCACGTCGCCCACGCCGGGGCTTCTGCGTTCTGAGAAGATCGGAGCGCGTCACTTGGAGCGCCTGGCCTTCGTCTACGTGCGCCAGTCGAGTCCCCAGCAACTGATCCGCAACCAGGAGTCGACGCAGGTTCAGTACGGTCTCAAGAGGCGTGCCGTGGACCTGGGTTGGTCTGAGGATCGCGTGGTCGTGATTGACGAGGACCTCGGCAAGACGGGAGCCACGAGCGAAGGGCGCGCCGGCTTCCAGCGTCTGGTGGCGGAGGTGACGCTCAATCACGTGGGGATCATCTTGGGCGTCGACATGTCGCGCCTGGCGCGCTCCTGCAAGGACTGGTACCAACTGCTGGAGGTCTGCAGCATCTTCGGCACGTTGATCGCCGACCTCGATGGGGTGTACGACCCGGCTCAGTACAACGACCGGCTCCTCCTCGGCCTGAAGGGGACGATGAGCGAGGCCGAGCTGCACATCCTGAAACAACGCATGCACCAGGGGAAGCTCAACAAGGCACGCCGTGGTGACCTGATCATGCTTCTGCCGATCGGCTACCTCCGCCGTCCGTCGGGGGAGGTAGTGCTCGATCCAGACGAAGAGGTGCAGGCAGTCGTTCAGATCATCTTTGCGAAGTTCGAGGAGCTTGGAACGCTCCACTCGACCCTGCGGTTCCTCGTCGCGCAGGACATCAAGGTGCCGGTGCGCGCCTATTCGGGGCTCACGAAGGGCGACCTGGAATGGCATCGGCCGAATCGGATGACGCTGCAGAACATGTTGAAGAACCCCATGTACGCCGGCGCCTACGCGTACGGAAGGCGAGCGATCGACCCGCGGCGCAAGATTCCGGGCCGCCCCGCGACCGGACGCACCGTGGTCCCTCCCGAGCAGTGTCACGCATTCCTGAAGGACCGCTTCCCGGCCTACATCACGTGGGACCAGTATCAGGCGCACCTGGAACGACTGCGGACCAATCGGGCCGTGTCCGAAGAGATCGGCGCCGTGAGGCGGGGTCCGTCGCTCCTCTCGGGGCTGCTGGTCTGCGGTAAATGCGGAGCTCGGATGCCAGTGCGATACTCGGGGCGGGAGAACCGTCACGTCTACTCCTGCACGCGCATGCTCACGGACCGTGGCGAGTCGGCGTGCCAGAGTGTCGCAGGCCGGGCCCTCGACGCTTTCGTCACGACCGAAGTGCTTCGTGCACTGGCGCCAGCATCCGTGGACCTCAGCTTGGCGGCGGCCGGGAACATCGAGCGGCAGCGGAGTGAGATGGACAACCTGTGGCAGAAACGCCTGGAACGCGCCGGTTACGAGGCCCTGCACGCAGAGCGCCACTACCGGTGCGTGGAGCCGGAGAATCGCATGGTGGCGAGAGAGCTGGCGCGACAGTGGGAGGAGAAGCTCCAGGCCCAGCGAGAAGTCCAGGAGGAGTACGAGCGATTCGCGCGGACCCAGCCTCGTGTGTTGACCTCCGAGGAGCGCGAGACGATCCGAACTCTTGCGGAGAACATTCCCGCGTTGTGGACCGCACCCACAACGACGGATGCGGACCGGAAGGAGATCCTGCGCCAGGTGATCGACCGCATTCGTGTAGACGTCGCGGGGGGCAGCGAGCGCGTGCGGCTGGCTGTCGATTGGGCTGGAGGGACCCGAACCGAACACGAGATTGTCCGTCCGGTGGCGCGGTGGGAGCAGCTCAGCTACTGGCCCCAACTCTCCAACCGCGTCCGTGAACTTGCGCAGAAGAAGCTCACGGCGCGGGAGATCGCCCAACGCTTGAACGATGAGGGATGGCGCCCCGCGAAGCGGCGCTCCACCTTCGTCGCGGGAGAGGTGATCGTCCTGCTGGAGCGCCTCGGCCTGAATCGCCAGAGGTCCAGATCCGAGGATCGGACCGGCCTCGACGAGAACGAATGGTGGCTTCCGACGCTCGCTCGCGAACTTGAAATGCCTCCGATCACGCTCTACAGTTGGGTCCGCCGGGGCTGGGTCCGTCATCGCCGCGCCGAGGACCGGCGTCTGATCTTGTGGGCCGACCCCGGGGAGATCGATCGTCTCCGGAAACTCCGCACCGTGCCCCACGGCTATCATGTGCGGCATCGCTGGGTCCCCGCTGTCGATCTGGAGCTCACCCACCCGAGAGTACCTGCTCAGGACTGAAGGAGAACCTCGCATGGAGCAAGAGCAGAACCGGGAACGGAACTCCCAGCTCTACGGGGGCACTGAGGATGGCGCGTGGA
>CAZYRM010000530.1:0-2612 GCA_964649705.1 uncultured Planctomycetia bacterium | reverse complement strand
CGAACGTGGTGCTGCTGGGCGCCTTCGCGGCGATCACGCGGATCACGAACCTCGCCTCGATGGAGGACGTGATCCGCCGGCGGATCCCGAAGGCGATCGACAAGAACATCCAGGCGCTCCGCCGCGGCTACGCGCTCGGCGAGGAGGCGATCCGCGCCCACGCGGCGGGGACGCGCCCCGTGGCCGTCGCCGCATCGCTAGAGCCCGAGGACGGCGGCGACGAGGGCCCGCACCTCGACCCCGCCGACGGCCTCCCGAGCTGCTCCACGGGGCAGTAGGGACGACCGCCGCGTCCACCCACGTTCCAGCGCCCGAAGGCCCGTTGCGCGCAATCAGCGAGCGGGCAGGAGCCGCACGGGGGTGTCCAGGAACACGGCGCAGCCGCCGGCGTCGGTCACCTGGGCGCGGATGAGGGCGTTCGCCGAGCGCCCCGCCGAGTGCCAGCCGCCCTTGTCCATGAGGAGCACGTCGCGACGCTGGTCCGCGTCGAACGCGAGACGCACCGTCAGCTCGCCGAGCTCGGACTCCACGCGAGCGAGGTCGCCGTCGTGGAAGCCCGGCGCGGACTCGGGGTGGACGATCGCCGCTGCGGGGCCCTTCTGCAGCCGTGAGGGCCACTGCGCCGACTGGGCCTTCTCGGTCGATTGCGCCATCAGGAGGAGCGGGCGTTCGTGCGTCGTACGCGATGGCTCTGGGTCCAGATCGTGCACGAGGTTCACGCGCCCCGTCGGCGTGGGGAACTTCCGATCGGCGAAGAGCACCTTGGGCGCGATCGGGTTCCTCACGGGGCCCTCGCGCAGGTTCTCGAGCGAAGCCCCGAGCGGCGCCACGTTGGCGAGGAGCCGCCGCTTCCACACCTCGGCGTCCTGCGTGAACTCGCCGTCCAGGCCGACCCGCGGCGCCAGCATCCGGACGATCCCGTAGTCCGTCTTCACGCCCTCAGGCGGCGGGACGACCGGGCGGACCTCGTGGATCCAGTGGTTGCCGTAGGCCCCCAACAGGTCGTCGTCCTCGAGCATCGTCGTCGTCGGAAGCACGATGTGCGCGCACCGGGCCGTGTCCGTGAAGAAGGAGTCCACGACGACTGTCAGCTCGCGCGACTCGAGCGCCCTGGCGACGGTGCGCGACTCTGGGGCCATGCAGACCGGGTTCCCCGCCGTCACCCACACGACGCGGATCGGCGGGTCCTTGGCGGCGAGGATTCCGGGGCCGAGGAGCGGCTCGGGGATCGTCCTCGGCGCGGCGTGCTCGCCCTTCATGAACGAGAGGTCGAATGCGCCTCTCCTCTTATAGTAGAAGGAGACCCCGCCGCCGGGGACGCCCAGGTTCCCCGAGATCGCACCGAGCGCGTCAAGGAGGCGGATCGTCGCCGAGCCGTTCTTGCGGCGCTGCATCCCCCAGCCGACCTGGATCGCGCAGGGGCACGACCCAATCGTCCGCCCGAGCAAGCGCACGTCGTCGGGGCGGACGTCCGCCATCGACGCCCACTCCTCCACGCTCCGCGAGAACGCCTGCGCGCGCAGCGCGTCCAGGTGATCGCAGTACGACGCGGCCTGCGGGTCGACGAGGCCCTCCTCGAACAGCACGCGTGCGGCGCCCAGCCCGAGCGCGATGTCGCCTCCGGGGCGGACCTGCACGTACGCGTCGGCGAGGTGGAGGCTCTTCGTGCGGACCGGGTCGATGAGCAGCACCCTCGCGCCCCTGGCCTTCGCCTCCTGCAGCACGGGAATCAGGTGAACGCTCGAGACGTGGGGGTTCTTTCCCCAGAGCACGATCGAGCGGCTGTGGAGGAGATCGAACAGGTCGTGGCTGTCCTCGCAGCCGAAATCGGTCTCTTGCGCGACGTCGCCCGCGCCCGAGCAGAGGTCTCCCGACTTCATCGCCACGGGGCCGAAGCGCTCGAAGAACCAGTCGGTGATGTGCTTCATCAGGCCGAGCGACCCGCCGCAGCGGTAGTGGAAGATCGCCGCTCCTCCTGACTCGGCGCGTACGGCGAGGAGCTTGGCGGCGATCCGATCGAGCGCCTCGTCCCAGAAGATCGGCGCGAACGTACCGTCCGGTCGGCGTGCGAGCGGGGTGGTGAGCCTCTCGGGATCGTACTGGCGCTCCAGGAAGCGGCTCGTGCGGTGGCAGAGGAATCCGCGGGTGACCGGATGATCGGGATCCCCTTGGATCCGCGTGATCCGGCCGTTTTCGACCTCGGCGTGGATCGCGCAGGCGTCGGGGCAATCGCGGTTGCAGGCGGTTCGGATGCGCATGGGCGGCGCCCAGCGTACGGGTCCCCGGCGCGGGAATCAAGCGCGCAGCACTCACCCGAGCGATTCCTGACGGGCATCGCTCCGCGTTTCTCCTGGATTTGCGCGGACGGACCGGTACACTGCTGCACTTTTCCGGAGGAGGAACCATGAGCGCAGACGCACGTCAGAAAGCCATCCGCCAGATCGCCGAGAAGCAGCCCATCGCCAGCGGGATCGATTACGCCAAGCGGCCGATCACCGAGGTCTTCGGCGAGAACGTCTTCTCCATGGGCGTCATGCGGACCGCCCTGCCCAAGCCCGTGTTCGACGCCCTCGTCAAGACGATCGAGCACGGAGACCGCCTCGACCCCGTCC
>CAZYRM010000529.1:0-2621 GCA_964649705.1 uncultured Planctomycetia bacterium | reverse complement strand
TCCTGCTTCCCGCGCGTCGCGTTCATCAGGCGCTTCTTCCACGGAAGAAACCACACCCGCAGCCTCTTGCCCGCGGCCATGACCTCCTTCGTAGCGCCCAGCCGACAGGGCCCGGCGAGTTCATTTGCCGGCGCCGAGGCGGATCAGAAGCTCCTGTCCGTACTCCCGAGGGGTGACCGCCGGAATGCTTCGTCCGAGGTAGTAGAAGTCGACCTCTTCGCCCGGCCGGAAATGCTCCTCGGCGCCGTCGGGAGTGCACACCCGGACCTTCGATGCGCTTCGGCTCAACTCGTCGTTGCGGTATCGGTACCCGAGTTCGAACCCGGCGATCGACGCGTCGCGGCCGTCGACGCATCGCACGGTCGTCGAGACCGTCTTCCGGAATTGCAGCTCATACGTCCCGCCGGCTCTGACTTCGGGAAGTGCGGGGCAATCTTCGCTGTCCAGGTTCGTACCCGCTTTGCCGCAGATAGCCTCGATCCGATACGCGTCGGCGCCCGGAATGAGGTGCACGGACAGCTCATCTCCGTCGCTCGCCTCATACCAGGAGTCATACCAGAATTCCGGCGCGAAGATCCGAAGCAGGACACGGATCGGTCGTTCCACGACGGCCTCAACTGGCGCATGGACGCGGATCTTGCAGGAGGGCGCCGCTTCCACGGGCAGGTACTTGACCTCGTGCGTCCTCGAGAGGTCCTCCGGCACGTCGAACCAGGAATAATGGCCGACCTTGTTCATCCGTCGGCCCGGCAGGGTACCCTTCTTCAATATGAGGAGCTTCTTCGCGCCGGGCAGGAGGACGATGCGCCCGACAGGGTCGCGCTTCAGGTTCTTGAGCTGCCGGTGAAGCGGGCCATTGTGCTTGTCGATGCGCTTGCCGTCCGCCCCAAAGGTGAATGCCTCCTCCCACGGAGAGTCCTCGTCCCGCTGGGATTCGACGGCCTCGCGATATGAGAGGGTGCGTTGCGTCGATTCTGCGGACGAGTCCGGCAGATTCGCATATACGCGGGTGAACTCCTCGCGGCCAAACGTGAGCACTTTGGCGGGCGCTCGGAATCGAAATTCTTCCCAATAATTGCCCGGCCCGCCCCCGGCGAAGTCACAAAGGAACTCGACTTCGGCCTCCTCCGACCATGCGGGGATGCGAAACCGCCCATCGGCATCCGTCCTGCCGTCGCGCAGGTGGAATTCCGCCGTTCGCTGGCCGCGGACCCGATCGCGCAGGACGTAGCTGAATTCCACGTTCCGAAGCGCAACGTCGTCTGCGCCATGGAGAATCCCCGCAAGGTCCCGCCGAACTACGCAAACGACGGTCACCGTCAATTCGCGAGGCACGGTAGCCATCTGGTAGAAGCAATCACTATGACCGTACAGGGTGTCGGTGAGGACGAGGATCTTGATCGAGGCTGATACCTCCCGCTCCGCCTTGCCGCCCCAGCCCATCCACGAATCGGCGGGCATGGGCAGGGAATAGGCGCCGGCCTGATCCGTCTTCCCACGAAGGTCCGTGGGATGCCATCGGCCCCACCCCTCGACCTTGTCAGCCATCGAGTCCTCGAGGCGATCGAAGTCGACCGCGACCTCGGCGTCCGGCACGGGGGTACCCTGCCAATCCACCACTCGAACGTGAAGCCGACCGTCATCCCCCTGGGCCTCGGCCGGCAGCGACCCCTCGAGGCACAACAGGAGAAGCAGAAGCGCTGGACTTCCGTGCCGCATGATCGAATCCCTCGCACGTATCGGAGGGCGTGGCCGGTCCACCGGGGGGTGAGCTTCCAGCAAGACAGGATACCTGCACGGCAGTCGCCACGGCAAGCCGGTGGTGAGCCGATCGCTGGTCCTGAGTTCGCGCGTCGTGCCTCTCTCACTCCCCTCCCGTCTCCTTGACTCGCCTCCTCCCCCCCCCCAATTGCAAATGTGAAGTGTGAAATGTGAGATGCGAGATGTGAAATCAGAGCGCCGCCGAGGCCGAAGGAGCCGTCGACTTCGTGGAGTCCATTTCACAT
This sequence comes from uncultured Planctomycetia bacterium, assembly GCA_964649705.1. Lineage (GTDB taxonomy): Bacteria > Planctomycetota > MHYJ01 > WSZJ01 > CAZYRM01 > CAZYRM01. The sequence goes on along the minus strand of CAZYRM010000529.1, from coordinate 615 downwards.
TGGGCATCTCACATCTCCCATTTCACATTGGGCCGCCGGCGGCCGTTGGACTTCACGCCTGGCCACGGAGATGAGGGAGCGCTCGACGAGACCCTTGGGATCCTGGGAGTCGGCGAGTAAGATGTCGCACCCGTCGGCGTGGCGCCCACGCTCCTCGCCGTCATGGGGATCGAGAAAACTGCCGATAGGTCGGGGAAGCCCCTCCTGTAGCGATGGACAACCTCCTCGTATCCCGCTATCGCCTGATCCGCGTGCTCGGCACGGGCCCGCGCGGCGCGAGCTTCGCCGCCGAGGACCTGGGGCGGTCGCGCACCGTCGTCGTCAAGGCCCTCGTCCCCACCGCGTTCCCCGCGGACTACGCGGCCCTCCTCGATGCGGCCTTCCCGTCCGTCCGCGCGGTCGAGCACCCTCACCTCGCGCCGTACGTCGACTTCATCCATATCGACGAGCCGCCTCCGGGCCACACCGGCTGGCCCCCGAACTCGCGCGACGTCATCCTCCGCGAGTGGGCCGACGGAAAGGCCCTCCTCGACGTCCTCCCCGAGCTGGACATGGGCGCGCGCGTCGAGGTCGCCTTCCAGGTCTGCCGCGCCCTCGGCGCCCTGCACCGCGCCG
>CAZYRM010000528.1:0-2645 GCA_964649705.1 uncultured Planctomycetia bacterium | reverse complement strand
CGCCTCCACGTCGGCTGGATGCAGGACGACCGCGTCAAGGGCGGGCCCGAGGAGTTCCACACGGTCTGCGACATCCTGCGTTCTCGAGGCCACCACGCCCGCGTGACCGACCCGCGCGACCTCGAGGTCCGCGACGGGCAGCTCTGGCACGGGGACTGGCCCGTGGACCTCCTCTACCGCGACCCCACGGTCGACGACCTCATCGAAATGGAGGCCGAGGGAGGAGACCTATCCGCGGTGAAGTGGGCCTTCCGGAACAACCGCGTCGTCTCCTCGATCCTCGGGGAGTTCGACCACAAGGCGGTCCTCGAGCTCTTCACGTGGCCCTCCTTCGCGAAGCGGCTTTCGGCGGAGTCGGCCTCGCTGCTCGCGCGCCACTCCGCGTGGACGCGGGTCGTGCGGGAGGTGCGGACGACGGGGCTCGACGGGGGCGAGGCGGACCTCGTCCCCTACATGCGCGAGAACCGCGCACAGCTCCTGATGAAGCCGAACCGCGACTACGGCGGGCACGGGATCGTCTTCGGCGAGGAGGTCGACGCGAGGCGCTGGGAGGAGGCGATCCAGGAGGCCCTCGCGGACCCCGCGTCCACGGTCGTCCAGGAGATGGTCCCGCCCGTGAAACTCCCCTTCCCGCGGGTGGCGGAGGGGAGGTTCGACTTCGCGGACATGTACATCGTGAGCGGCTTCACCGGGACGCCTCGGGGCGAGGCGATGCTCGCCCGGATGTCGATGAGCCGCATCGTGAACATCACGCGCGACGGCGGGATCGCGGGCGTGCTCGTGCCGCGCGCTTGACCGCCCGTCCGCGGCCCGGTAGACTCGCGCGCCTATGAAGCGCCGCATCGTCCGTTTCGCGCTCGGCTGCGCCGCGATCGCCTTCCTCGTGCGCCCCGTGGGGTGCGTGGAGCGCTCGATCACGATCGAGACCGACCCGCCGGGCGCCACGGTGTGGGTGAACTCGGAAGAGAGGGGGAAGACGCCGCTGACGGTCCCCTTCACGTTCTACGGGACGTACGAGTTCCGTTTCGAGCTGGAGGGGTACCAGACGGTCGTCGTGAACGAGGACGTGAGCGCCCCGGCGTACCAAATCTTCCCGCTCGACCTGGTGACGGACGTGTTCCTGCCGGGGACGCTGCACGACGACAAGCTCTTCTCGTACGGCCTCGAGAAGCAGACGACCGCCACCACGGAGGACCTCCTGAAGCGCGCGCACGAGATGCGCGAGGAGGTTAAGAAGTACGGCGCTCCCACCGAGGGGAACAGGTAGCCCCGTGCGCCTGCTGGGCGCGACACCGCAGCTCGACGGCCTGCGCGTCACGGTGATGGGCCTGGGCCTCTTCGGCGGCGGGGTCGGCGTTTCGCGCTTCCTCGTGGCGAAGGGGGCCCGCGTCACGGTCACAGACCTGCGCGGCGAGAAGGACCTGCGCGAGTCGCTCGAGGCGCTCCGAGACCTGCCGATCACCTACCACCTCGGCGGCCACCCGGACGAGGACCTGACGAAGGCGGACCTGGTCGTCGTGAACCCGGGCGTCCCGAGGGAGTCTCCCCACCTGGCGAAGGCCATCGCGGCGGGCGTGCCTCTCGAGAGCGAGATGAACCTCTTCTGGAAGCTCTGTCGCGCCCCCATCGTGGGGATCACGGGATCGAACGGGAAGACGACGACGACGGCGCTCGTCGGGGAGATGCTGACGGCGTCACGGCCCGGCGTCTGGGTCGGAGGGAACATCGGCGTCTCGCTGCTGGAGGACGTGGATCGGATCCAGCCCGACGACGTCGTCGTGCTGGAGCTTTCGAGCTTCCAGCTCGAGAACCTGGGGTTCCTCGAGAGGTCGCCTCACGTGGCGGTCGTGACGAACCTCTCGCCGAACCACCTGGACCGCCATGGCACGATGGAGGCCTACGCGGAGGCGAAGCGGAACATCCTGCGGTTCCAGGGCCCAAAGGACTACGCCGTCCTGAATGCGGACGACCCAGTCGTCTCGACCTGGAAAACCGGTGGTGAGCGGCTGCTCTTCAGCCGCAGGCATGTCGTGCGGTATGGCGTCTGCGTCTTTCCAGACAAGCACCTCTGGATCAACGAAGGTGATGTCGGGTTCCAGCTCTGCGAGGCATCGGAGGTGCGGCTGCCTGGCTGGTTCAACCTGGAAAACGTCCTTGCTGCGGTGTGCGCGGCTCACGCGTCCCGCGGGACCCTGGAGGCCATGACTAGCGTGCCGAGGGAATTCCGCGGTGTGGAGCACCGGCTCGAACTGGTCTCCGAGGTGGGCGGCGTGAAGTTCTACAACGACTCGATTGCGACGAACCCGGACTCGGTGATCGCGGCGCTGCAGGTCCTTGCGGGGCCGATCGTGCTCATCCTCGGCGGGTCGGACAAGGGGATCCCGTTCGACTCGATGGCGCGCGAGATGAGCGGGCGGGTGAAGAAGGCGGTCACGCTCGGCGTGACGGCCACGAAAATCGAGGCGGCCATCGAGCGAGAGAGTCCCTCAGTCCCGTTCGAGCGGGCGGGGTCGTTCGATGAGGCCGTGGAGCGAGCCGCGGCGCTCGCGGCCCCGGGGGACACGGTGCTCTTGTCGCCGTCGTGCGCGAGCTTCGACATGTTCCGCAACTACGCGGAGCGCGGGAGGCGGTTCAAGGAGCTGGTG
>CAZYRM010000527.1:0-2648 GCA_964649705.1 uncultured Planctomycetia bacterium | reverse complement strand
AGCCCAGGCGGACGACGGCCTCGTATTCCTTCTCGAAGTGGCCCATGAACTCGACCAGCCGGGTGGCCTGGCCCAGGCAGACCACGAGCAGCCCCGTCGCGGGCGGGTCGAGCGTCCCGAGGTGCCCCACGCGGCGGATGCGGAGCTGGCGGCGGACGAGGTTCACCACGTCGTGTGACGTGGGACCGCGTCCCTTGTCCACCAGGATCAGGCCGTTCAGGATCCGCGACATCGAATCTCCAGGGACGGATTGAGGGCCGGGCTCCCCCGGGGTCTTATCGGAGAGGGGAGGAGGAGAACTTGAGGGGAAGGAGGACATGATCGGGGGGCCCCTGATATCAGATATCTGATATCTGATATCAGATATCGTCTTGCGAAGCAGTGTTTTCGTGGGTCGGGGCGTTGATGACCGAATACACCGCCTTCCGGGGGAGGTGAGCCTCCTTCGCCACGTGGTCCACAGCATCCCGCTTCGTCAGACCCTCCGCGCAGAGGCGATCCACGCGGCTCTTCAGCTCCTCGGCGGGGACCTCGGCGGGCGCGGCGGGCGGACAGCCCGAGACCACCAGGACGTACTCGCCACGAGGCTCCTTCGAGGCCACTCGCGAGGCGACCTCGGAGAGGGTCCCGCGGACCGCCTCCTCGTGGAGCTTCGTCAGCTCCCGGAAGACGGCCGAGAGGCGATCCCCGAACACCGCGGCCAGGTCCGCGAGCGTTTCCTGGACCCGGTGCGGCGCCTCGTAAAACACCAGCGTCCGAGGCTCGTTCGCAAGCGCCTCGATCGCCTTCTTTCGAGCCGCCGCCTTCGGGGGGAGGAATCCGCAGAAGACGAATTCGTCCGCGGAAAGGCCGCTCGCGGAGAGCGCCGCCGTCGCGGCGCACGGGCCCGGAATGGGGACCACGGCGTGCCCCGCCTTCGAGACGCGCGCGACGAGCCGTGCCCCGGGGTCGCTCACGCCCGGCGTGCCGGCCTCCGAGACGTACGCGACGCGCTTCCCGTCGGCGAGCGCGGCGATCACCTCCTCGGCGCGGGCCTCCTCGTTGTGCTCGTGGCACGAGAGGAGGGGCCGCTTGACCCCGTGCCTCGACAGGAGGACCCCCGCGGACCGCGTGTCCTCGGCGACCACGAGGTCCGCCTCCCTGAGGACGCGCAGCGCCCGCAGGGTGATGTCCTCGAGGTTCCCGATCGGGGTCGCCACGACGAACAGCGTGCCGGCCATCAGTGCGCGTCCGCCTTCGCGGCGTCGAGCGCGCACCGGAAGCCGAGGTCGTCCTTGCGCGTCGCCGGCGCCGCGTGGTCGCGCCTCCAAGAGACGAGCGAGGCGCCCTCGTCGCGGAACCCTCCGCCTCGCACGACGCGCTCCGCGGCCGTCTCGGGGCCGCGGGGGCCCTCCGCCGGCAGCGTCGCGTAGGCGTCGGGGGCGTACCCGTCCGCGCACCACTCCCTCGCGTTGCCCGCGAGGTTCGAGCAACCCGCCCGGCTCCGCCCCTCCTCGAACCGCGTCACGGCGACGAGCTCGGGGGTGAAGGCCTCCGCGCTCGAGGCGAACTCGGCGTTCCAGTCGTCTCCCCACGGGTAGACGCGCCCGTCGGTCCCGCGCGCCGCGCGCTCCCACTCCGCCTCCGTCGGCAGCCGCTTCCCCGCCCAGGCTGCGTAGGCGAAGGCGTCGAACCAGTCGACGCCCACGACGGGGAGGTCGCCGGGGAGGGCGGGGCCCCAGCCCGCGGGCGTGTGGTCCTTTCCCGCCGGCTCCGAGGGATGGCACGCGGCGTGGCCGCCGGTCTTCAGGTGATCGAGGAACTTCGCGTACGCGGCGTTGGAGACCTCGGTCTTGTCGATGTAGTACGAGGCGAGCTTCACCTTCCTGGACGGCCTCGCGTCCGAGGGGCCCGCGTCGCTCCCCATCGTGAACTCCCCGTCCGTGACGAGGGACATCTCCTTCACGTCGGAGACCATCGTGTGGCGCACGCCGTTCGGGGCGTCCATGGTCTCGAGGGGCGGGGGCGTGTCGTCCGTGCAGGAGGAGAGCACGAGCGCGAGGCCGAGCACGGTCAGTCGGCGGATCATTGCCACCATTCCCTCAACCGGTCCATGAGGTCGCCGATCGGCCCCTTCCGGGGGTGCGCGACGACCGTGTTCCCCCGCGTGAGGGCCTCCCTGGCCTCCTCAGCGGTCGTGGCGGGGATCACGAGCCGCCCCTTGCCGATGTCGCCGTAGGCGTGCGCGTCGCTCCCCGCGGTCAGGAACTTCCCGTGCGCCTCGGCGAGGGCGCGGATCTCGCGCTCGCCGTATTCCATCCCCGCGACGTGCGAGCCGGGGTAGCGCGCATTGTACCCTTCCAGGCCGTCGAGCGCCTTCACCAGTTCCTTGGAAATCGACATCTGCCCGTGGGCGAACGGGTGGGCCAGGACGGCGATCCCGCCCCTGTCGTGGACCCAGGAGACGAGGGCGATCGCGTCCTGGATCGGCTCCGCGGGGGCGTCGGTGATGAAGTAGGCGAGGACGTGGCCCTGGTCCGTGCTGAACTCGGCGCCCGGGATGACGACGAGCCCCTCGGGGGCGAGGGAGAGGGCCTCGCGGGCGCCCTCGATCGAGTCGTGATCGGTGATCGCGACGCCGTCGAGGCCGACCTTCTTCGCGCGGGCGA
>CAZYRM010000526.1:0-2653 GCA_964649705.1 uncultured Planctomycetia bacterium | reverse complement strand
AACGAGCGCGCGCGGGAGTGGTTCGGCCCGAGCCTGGGGAAGCCGTGCTACCAGGCCCTCTGGGGCCTCGGGGAGCCGTGCAAGGAGTGCCCCTCGTCGCGCGTCTGGCAGGAGGGGGGGAGGGTGCACGCGGAGGTCTCGCGCTCCATCCAGGGCCGCCGCGCCCACTTCCTCGTCACGAGCTCCGTCCTCCACGACCCCGACGGGAAGCGCGACCAGGTCGTCGAGCTGATCCAGGACATCACGGAGCGCAAGGAGATGGAGGCCCAGCTCGTCCAGGCCGGCAAGATGGTCGGCGTCGGGGAGCTGGCCAGCGGCATCGCCCACGAGATCAACAACCCCCTCGCGAGCGTCTCCGCGATCGCCGAGCTGCTCGAGGAGCTGGTCTCGCGCGGCGAGTTCGAGCGCTTCCCGAAGCACGTCGCGCGGATCCGCGAGCAGGTGGAGCGGTGCAAGGAGATCGTCCGCTCGCTCCTCAACTTCGCGAGGCACGGGGACGACGAGGTGGGGGAGCTCGACGTCCCGTTCGTCGTCGAGGACACGCTGCGCCTGATCCGCCAGGCCGCGCTCGCCCAGGGGAAGGAGATCCACGTCGACCTCGAGGCCGCCCTCCCGCGCGTGCGGATGAATGGCGCGCACCTGCAACAGGTGATCATGAACCTGCTGACGAACGCGCTGGACGCCATTGCGGGGAAAGGTAGAATCGACATCGTCGCGCGAGGCGACGGGGCCGACAAGGGCCGCGATGCGGCCGTCCACATCGAGGTGCGCGACACGGGTTGCGGCATCCCGGAGGCCGACCTGCCGCGGATCTTCGACCCGTTCTTCACGACGAAGCCCCCCGGGAAGGGCACGGGACTCGGTCTCGCGCTCTGCGCGAGGCTGCTCCAGCGCGCGGGGGGCTCGATCGGCGTCGAGAGCCGCGTCGGCCAGGGATCCACGTTCACCGTCCGGCTTCCCGCCGTGCGCCAGCAAGCCGGCCTGGCCAGTACCGAGAGGGGATCGACATGAACCGCATGCCTTGGGTGATCGGGATCGTCCTCGCGTTCGTCGCGGGGCTCGCGATCGGGTTCGGAACGCGGACGAAGTCCGATTCCCCCGCGAGAGGCACGCAGACCGTGTCGACCGCCCAACCGGAGGCAGGGACGGGCACCGCGACCGTCAGCATCGAGACGGAACGCCTGCAGCGGAGGGTGGCCGACCTCGAGGCGGCCCTGGCGCACAAGACGATGGAGGCCGACGAGGCGAAGGCGGCCCTCGCGGCGCGCGCGCTGCCCACGCCGACGGATCCGGCGGGGGCGGCCGTCCCCGAGCCGGACCTGGGCGCGCGCCTCGCGGATGCCAAGAAGCTGTTCGACGAGGTCGCCGCGGTGGACCTCCAGCAGATGTACAGCGCCGAGAACCAGGTCAAGCAGGAGACGATCAAGTCCGCCCTGAAGGGGGCCGGCGACGCGGCCTACGAGTTCCTCGAGGAGATGCTCGCGGGCGAGGACTCCGGCAAGCGGTTCCTGGCGGTGGCACTCCTCGGCGATCTGGACCCGAAGAAGGCCCTGCCCCTCCTGCGCAAGGCGCTGACGGACACCAGGGACGACCTGGTGCGCCGCATGGCGTCCCACATGCTCGCGACGAAGAAGGTGGAGGCGGCGCTGCCGGACCTCGCGAGGGCGATGAAGGAGGACAAGGACTGGGGCGTCCGCGTGAATTCGGCCTACGGCGCCGCGAAGATGGGCGAGGCCGCGGCGATCCCGGTGCTCATCAGCGCTTACGAGGACTCCTCGCACAGCGCGATCGAGCGGTACCAGGTGCTGGCGGGGATCGCGGACGTCGCCGACGTCTCGACCGCCTCGCTGTTCCGTGGGCTCCTCGAGACCAGCAAGGACGACTCGACGCTCTTCCTCGCCATCGGCGTGGCGCAGAAGCTCAAAGACAAGGCGTCGCTCGCGCCGCTCCAGGCGATCATCCAGGGAAGCGGCTCCAACCTGATCAAGGAGCCGGCGAAGAAGGCGTACAACGCCATCTACGGGCAGGAGGTGTACCGGTAGGCGCTACTGCGTCAGGCAGAGGTCCGCGAAGGGCGTGAGGCGGTAGCTCGCGGGCTTCTTCTTGGAGACCTCCATCAGCCCGAACGGCACCAGGAAGTGCTGGACGAGCGTGCTGCCCAGGTTCGGGAGCTGCTCCTCTTCCTTCTTCGCCAGGTGCCTGTTGATCGCCTCGAGCCAGACGTTCGGCTCCACCCAGCCCCCCTCGGCCGCGGGGAGGTGGCCGAAGATCCGCAGCCAATCCCAGTGCGCATCGGAGAGGCCCGTGTTCTGGTGGGTCTCGTTGGTGCAGTTTTGCGCGAGGAGCGCCACCTCGCCGATCAGCGTGTCGACCTTGTCGGGCCAGACCTTTGCCAGCGCCGCGAGGTGTTCGACCTCCGGGCGCGCGTGAAGGCACGGCCCCCGCGCGTCCTGATCGGTGATCATGTCGAACCGCGTCCCGATCCGGACCCGGTTCTTCGTCTCCTTCACCCCGTACCGCGTGACCTTCTCCACCTGCTCGTACCGATCGTGCAGCCGCGCGAGCATCTGGTCCCGCGCGGTCCCCTCGCGGTCGTACCGGTCCACCACCAGGAGCGCGGACGCGAGGATGTAGTGCGAGACCTTCCACTCCC
>CAZYRM010000525.1:0-2660 GCA_964649705.1 uncultured Planctomycetia bacterium | reverse complement strand
CGTCACCTGGGTCTCCACTACGGCCGGAACATCACGTGGGACCTGATGGTGCAGGACTTCGAGAACCCCAGCAAGCAGGGCCCCTCGGTCGCCCAGATGAAGAAGGAAGCTGAGAAGGCCGCGGAAAAGGGCGGCGAGGGCGGGGGAATGAAGTAACTCGTAGGTGGTGTTGAGCGTCGCGCGATAGCGCGGATCGGAGGTCGGAACCATGGCTGACTATTTCTCCTTCGAGGACGTCCAGAACGAGCTCCATCTCGACGAGGACGAACTCAAGCGGATGGTCTCGGAGGGCGAGCTGCGCGCCTTCCGCGACGAGAACAAGATGAAATTCCGGAAGGACGACGTCGAGAGCCTCCGGAAGACGCACGGAACGGAGCCCACGATCGTCCTTCCGGGCGAAGGCGATTCGGGCGGCGGCGAGGGGACGATCCTCGACCTCGACGCCAGCGACACGGCCCCTCCGCCCGAGGACACCGCCGTGCCGTCGATCGACTTCGGCGACACGAACGCGGAAGGGACCGCGGTCGAGGAGTCGGGGAGCGAGACCGGCGACACGACGGGGATCACCGAGGAGATGGTCTTCGAGGACTCCGACCTCAAGGTGCACACGGAGGAAGGGGGCCAGGGCCTCGGATCGAGCGAGAGCTCGGAGACGTTCGTCGACGAGAGCTCGGACACCGGCGGCGTGACGGAGCCCCTCCAGCTCCAGGCCGACGGCGGCGGGGAGGAGGCGGGCGACACGGTGGCCGAGGAAGAGGCCGCGGCGAAGCCCAAGAAGAAGATGGCGCGCGCGCCGGCGATGGCGGCGGCGGCCCCGGCGGGTCCGCCGGGGAGCCCCGCGATGACGGTCGTGCTCCTGGTCGCGGCCGCGATCCTGGGCGTCGTCGGGTGGTGCTACTACGACCTGGTCCGCATCGTCACGTCGCCCGGCTACGCGAAGTCCGACGGGCTTCCGCAGACCATCCGCGAGCTGGTGAAGGGCAAGGAGAGCGTGGTCCCGAAGTAGGCCGGGCGCGATTCGACCTCCAGGCGGCGGCCAGGGTAACCTGGCCGCCGTTTTCCATTCCGGCCGAATTGGATTCGCGCTTCCACCCCGATCCGGCCGATGTAAAATGGAGTCCGCGGGGGCGCTCCCCCTGCTCGGTTCCAGGAGGCCCATGCCATGAGCGACTACCTGTCCTTCGAAGAAGTCCTCGGCGAGCTGAACATCTCCGAGGAGGACCTCAAGCGGATGGTCTCGGAGGGCGAGTTGCGCGCCTTCCGCGAAGAGAACAAGATGAAGTTCCGGAGGGAGGACGTCACCAGCCTGAAGGGCGGCGGCCGCCCCTCGGAGCCGACGGTCGTCTTCGACGGAGGCGGGGACAGCGAGGGGACCATCCTCGACCTCGACTCCGGCGAGCTCCCCGCGGTGCCCCAGGAGACGGCGGTCCCCGAGCTGGACTTCGGCGGCGGCGAGGCGCCCCCCGCGGAAGAGGCGCCGTCCGAGGAGGGCGAGACGACCGGGATCACGCAAGAGATGGTGTTCGAGGACTCGGACGCCCTGAAGGTCCAGCCGAACGAGGACTCGGGCGGGGAGTCCGGCGAGACGTTCGTCGACGAGAACTCGGACACGGGCGCCGGGACCGAGGCGCTGGCGGTGGAGAACGAGCCGGGCGCCGCCGAGGCCGCGACGGAAGAGGGCGGCGAGTCGGCGGTGACCGAGGAAGAGGCGGCGCCGAGGGTGCGCGGGCGCGCGGCGGCGGCGGAGGCGGGCGTGGCCGCCGAGCCTCCGAAGCCGAGCGCGGCGATGACGGTGCTCGTCGGGATCGCGGCGGTGCTCATGGCCATGACGGGGTACGTCATGGTCGACCTGATCCGCGTGATGACGAGCGACGGGACGCCGACGGCCTCGGACACGGTGCAGAAGATCCGGGACATCGTCCCTGGGAAGGGGAAGCCGGCGATCGAGGGCGCACAGCCCCAGTAGCGATCCGACAGGACATCCACGCGGCGGCCTGGGAAGACCAGGCCGCCGTTTCTGTTTAATCTCCCCATCATTTTGCTGGCGTTCGTAAAACACACTTCGTAAAGTACGCCCTGTCGCGTCCGGAATTGGGGCTCCGGTCCGCGCATGGGGTGGGTTTCCTTCGCTGGAGGTTTTCGAAATGAGCCGTTGGATCATTGCCAGTCTCGTCTGTCTGCTGCCGATCGGCTGCATGTCGCAGCGTGAGTACGACGAGATGAAGACCCAGTACGAGACGCAGCTCTCGGGGATGAAGGATGTCGTCGCGGCCCAGGAGAGGGAGAACGACGAGCTGAAGCGCGAGAGGGCGTACCTGAAGTCCCAGTCGGACGTGCTCGCGAGCGAGAACGGCACCATCCGCGAGACCAACGCGCTTCTCATGAGGCAGATCGAGGAGCTGAACGGGAAGATGGCGAGCTTCGCCGACGAGCACTCCGGCATCTTCGAGAGGCTGGACGACGGCTCGCTGTCCATGAAGGGCGACGCCAGCTTCGACGCGGGCCTTGCGACGCTGCGCCCGAAGGCGATTGCGGCGCTCGACGCCCTCGCCGCCGAGCTCCGGAACATCCCGAACGCGATGATCCGCATCGACGGGCACACGGACAACGACCCGATCGTGAAGACGAAGTACAAGTGGACGACGGCGTCGAACTTCGAG
>CAZYRM010000524.1:0-2689 GCA_964649705.1 uncultured Planctomycetia bacterium | reverse complement strand
GTGTTGCCGTCGATCCAGAAGCCGGGCTTGTCCTCGGCGGGGCCCGTGGCGGAGTTCGTCATCTCCATGAGCCACAGGTCGCGACCCTCGTGGCTCTTCCCGATCGAGCGGAGCCGCGCGAGCCGGGGGAACGCCTTCGCCGCGTCCTTGAGGAACGCGGTCATCTCGTCGTGGAGGTAGTAACGCTTCGAGTCGTACCTGAGGGCGGGCATAGGACCGTCAGTCTAGGCGAAGCCCTCGCGCCCATTCCACGAAAACGCGCCGTCACTTCGCGTCGCGGCGCGCGACGAGCCTCACGACGGTCTTCCAGAACGAGGCGTGCGGCGAGGGGTCCTGGGCGCGCCAACGCCAGGTCTCGTCCAGGTTGGCTTGGAAGACGACGCCCTTCCCGTAGTTGCAGACGGCGAACGCGACGTGGTCGGGATGGCCCTGGATCGTCGCCAGAGGCCTGCCGGCGGCGGACACGGAGAGAGGGAGCCAGGCGAAGGTCCCCTCATCGTTCCACCAGACGGCCTTTCCCGCGGGGATGGGCGTCTTCGCTCCATCGAAGACCTTGCGACCCTCGTCGGTGAACTCGAGCTTCAACGGAGTCTCGCTCTGCGCCCAAGCCGCTTCCCCGACCGGGAGCGCGCACGGGAGCGCCGCCTCGAGCGCCGTCCCGCGCAGCTCCAGCGGCATGTGCTGCAGGCCCGCGACGAGGACCAGCCCGCCGCCTTCCTCCACCCAGGCCGCCAGCCTCTCGGCGAGCTCCGCGGAGACCTCGACGTCGCCGAGCACGATCAGGTCGTAGTCGTCGATCTTCTGCCCCTCGATCCACGGGTCCTGCGGGTAGTCCGGGTCCGCGCTTCGCAAGTGGTCGTCGAGATCGACACCCTTCATTCCTGCGAGGAGGCTTCGCAGGTGGCGCCACTCCCACCGCGGCGCCTCATCGGCCATGAATGCGCGCAGCGGGTCCTGGTCGAGGGGCGCGCCTGCCATGCGGACGTCCGTGAAGCCCTGCTCGGCGAGAGAGGCGAGGAGGTGGGCGGCGACCGCGTAGGGCAGGTCGTCGCCATCCATCTCCACGGTCACGGGGACGGGCTCCTTTCCCGGGAGGGTGGCGAGAAGCTCGAGGAGCCTGGCCTCGGACCCGCAGGTCCACTCCGTCCCGAGGACGAAGCGGAAGGAGGCATCCGCGGCCCTCTGAACCTGGATGTGGACCCCGCGTCTCGTCGGCGGGCCGGCGGGTATCGGGGCGTTGGCCGAGGCGAGGGTCTTCAGCCCGACGTCGGTCACGCCGTGCTTCTGGCAGAGCTTGAGGACCTCGACCACGAAGCGGTAGGGCGTCTCCGGGGAGGGATCGATCTCGACCTTGAGGTCCTTCGCCGACCGCGAGGCGAGGGCTGTGTCGAACTCCTGCGCCGTGACGTCGACCCCGGCCGCGCGGATTGCCCCGTCGGGTCGGACCTCGATCGTCCACGGAGAAGGCTGCTTCGCGAGCTCGGATGCCGCTTCGGCGAACGCGAACGAGGTGACCACAAGGAGGGCCGCAGCGATCCTCATCGATTGCTCCTGTTTGATGCCAGTTTCAACACGAAGACACGGAGACACGAAGGCGAACATGAATGACACTGGTAGGACAAGCGGAGCCAGCCAGCGCGATGGCTGGGGACGTTCCTACGGCCCATCCCCATCTCGTGTTCCCCTTCGTGTCCTCGTGTCTTCGTGTTGAAACCCACCCTCGTTCACCCGTCAATCCTCCTCCGAGCGGAGCACGATGGCGACGCCCGTCGCGGTCCGTCGGATCCTCATGTCGACAGTCTTGCGTTCGACGTCGACGGCCTCTGCGGCGAGGGTCACGGGGACCGTGGAGCGCGTCACGGCGCTCGGTTGCAATCTCATTCAGGTCTGGCACGCTGGGCCACAAGTAGTACGAATCGTACTGGGAGTGAACACGACGATCAGGAGTGCGGCGGCCATCAGAGACACGTACCAGCGCACGAGCTTCGGATTCGTCCACTTCCTGCGGAAGGCGATCGACCGGACACGCACGATGAGGTCGCTGTCGGGCGAGGTGGACTCCTCGCCCGGAACGGCGCGCCTGAGCAGCGCATCGACCTGCGCCTCGCCCCATTCCCCGAATTCGCTCATCGCCCGTCCTCCGCCTTCCATCCCATCCGCTCCAGCTCCCCCCGCACCGCCGCACGAGCCGCGTGTAGCCGCGATTTCGCCGTGCCATCGGGGATGCCCAGGAGCGACGCCACCTCAGCGAGCGACAGGTCCTGCATGTAATGGAGCACGATTGCCTCACGGTGCTCCTCGGACAGCCCCCCGATGGCCCTCCGGACCAGCTCCGCCTCCTCCCGTGCGATCGCCCCGCCCTCCGCGGGCCCCGCGAGCGGCTCCGGCCCCAGCTCGCGACGCTTCCGCCTCCTGAGCGACTCCCGCCACACGTTGAGCAGGATCCCGTACACCCAGGAGAACACCGCGCTGCGGAGCCCGAACTGCGACCACCCCATCCACGCGCGGACGAACGTCTCCTGCGCCAGCTCCTCGGCCTCGTCGGCGTCGCCGCAGAGGAGGAGCGCGGCCCGCTGGATGCGGCCCCGCAACGACGTGACGAGCCCCTCGAACGTCGTCGGGGCCTCTCGCGGCGGGGTCGTCTCCACGGCCTTCGTCACGTCCACCTCCGGGCTCCGATCGGTGTGTG
>CAZYRM010000523.1:0-2690 GCA_964649705.1 uncultured Planctomycetia bacterium | reverse complement strand
TCCCGCCCCGTTCCGCGGTCACCGCGAGCGTGTTGATGGCGATTCGCATCGATCTTCCCTGCTGCCTTCCCCGATCAGCGGCCCAGCGGTTTGCGCGCCAGGACCCACAGCTCCCCCGAGCGCCGTCGCGTCACCTCGATCGCGTCGAGACGCGCGGAGGCGACCGCGCGCTCGATCCCGGCCATCGCCTGTGCCGCGACCGCGCCGGGCGCCGACACCCCCCCGCGCGCGGCAGCGCGCCACCTCGAGAGAAGCCGTATCCACGCGACGGCGGCAAAGGAGGCCTCCTCGAAGCGGAACTGGGCGTGGCCTCCCGGCTTCAGGATGCGCGAAATCTCCCGCAAGGCGGCCCCGACGCGCGCCCCATCGAGCGACGAGAAGCAGAAGTCGATGCCGTCCGCCGGAACCACCTCGAGGGCCTCCGACGGGGCGACGGCGAATCGGGCGTTCGGGACGTCCGCGTTCCGTCTCCTCGCCTCGTCGACCGTGGCGGCCTCCGGGTCGAAGCCGAGGACCAGGCCGAACCGGCCGGCGAAGGCGCGCGCCCGGTCCCCGCGGCCGCAGCCGACCTCGACCAGCGTCCACGCCGACTGGAGGAGGCGGTGACGCGTCCAGACGGGGTCGCAGACGAGGCGGACGAACTCCTCCGCCTCCCCGGCCGGGTTCGGCGGCCAGGGCCGCGCGATCCTCCCGGTGTCCGGAACCGTCGTCATCCGAAGACCCTCCGAGCCGTCCATCTCCTCTATCGGCAGTCGGCCTTCCCCGAAAGCAGGGGCTTGCCGCGAAATCCCTCAACCCTTCCCGCGACTCGGCCGATGGATCCCCTGGAGGGGGCCCACGCCGGCGATCCGCCGTTCTCCCTCCGCGTACGGGCCGGGTGGAGTCACAGGGTCATGTCGCTCGAATCACCGTCCTCCCGTACGCACGTCGCCGTGTTCTGGGCCTTCGTCGCGGCGCTCGGTGTCCGCCTCGGCATCGCGATCCTCGCGCCCGTGATCAACTCCGACGGGCCGCTCTACCTGACGCAGGCCGAGACCCTGCTGCGCGGGGACTTCTCGCGGGCCCTGTTCGACCACAACTACGCTCCGGCGACCGGGGCGCTGATCTCGGTCGCCCTGTTCCTGGGGCTGCCGCCGGAGCTCGCCGGCCGCCTCGTCTGCGTCCTCGCGGGGGCCCTGGCGGTGTTTCCGCTCCACGCCCTGGCCCGGAGGGCCTTCTCCGCGCCCGTCGCCGCGGCCGGCGTCTTCCTGTATGCGTTCGCCCCGGTGCCGGCCCACCTGTCAGCCGCGGTGCTCACCACGGGGCCGTTCCTCTTCGTCTCGCTCCTGGCCCTCGGGCTTTCCGCCCAGCTCCGTGAGACGCCGCGCGCCTGGACCGCGCTCCTGGCGGGAACCGCGGTCGCCATCGCCTATGCGACCCGCGCTGACGGCCTCGTGCTCCTGCCCTTCGCGGTCGCGGCGGGGCTGTTCGCCCGCGGCCGGGGTCGGGGCGCAAGGGTCCTCCTCGCGCTGCTCGCCGTCGCGCCGGCCGTCGCCGCGGCCGCGATCTACGTCCGCATGGGCGGGGCCTCGATCACGCACAAGCTCGACGCGACCGAATGGGAGCGCTTCCTCGCCCTCGCCCTCCCTTCCCGGTACGTCCTCGGGCTGATGTGGGAGGACCTCGGGGAGGCGATCTTCCTGCCGCTCGTCCCTTTCGCCGTGCTCGGCCTGGCGGCGCGAGCGAAGGGCGGGGACCGCGTCCTCCGCATCGCCTGCCTCGTCCTCGTCGCCGTGTGGGCCGTCGTCCTGATGCGCTACGCCTGGGCGACCGGCGCGATGAGCAAGCGGTACACGACGCCCCTCGCCGTGCTGCTCCTCCCGTGGGCGGCCGCGGGGCTCATGCACGCCGCGGAGTGGTGCGCGGCGCGGATGGCCGTGGGCGCCCGCGGCAAGGCCTGGGCCTGCGCCCTGGCCGTCTGGATCGCCTGCGTGGCCTGCGTGCCGAAGCTGCTCCGGACGCACGACGGCGACCGCCTGGTCGAGAAGGCGGCCGGCCTGTTCCTCAAAGACCAGCCCGGGCCGCGGAGCGCCGTCCTCTGCGGGAGCACGTGCGTTCCCTTCTATTCGGGGCTCCCGCCGGCCCCGATCGTCCTCGCGACCTACCCGCCCGATCGCGCGTTCAGCGAGCTGAGGCGCAGGGGCGTGACGTACGTGGTCAAGGACCGGGGGCTCGAGGCCCTGGCCCCCGAGTTCGTCAAGGCGTTGCAGGCCCCTCGCGTGACCCCGCTGGGGCGGATCACGGTGAGCGGGTCGGACGATGTCCTCGAGGTGTTCCGACTCACGGGGCGGCCCCCGAGGAAGCCCCACGGTCCTCAAGCGGTCCCCGGGGATGGCCGATAACGTAGACGGGGCCAGGGATGAGAGGGTGAGCATGCGGATCCTGATTGCGGGGATGGACGGGTACCTCGGCTGGCCGCTCGCGATGTACCTGTCGCGGCGGGGTCACGAGGTGGCGGGGATCGACGTCTTCCTGCGCCGCAGCATGGTCGCCGAGATGGGCGGCGACAGCGCGACGCCGATCCTCCCGATGTCCGATCGCCTCGCCGCGTTCGAGGAAGTCTTCGGCCGGCGGATCCGATTCGTCCCGGGGGACATGCGCGACTTCGACACGGTCTCCCGCGTCCTCTACGAGTTCCGCCCGGAGGCGAT
>CAZYRM010000522.1:0-2704 GCA_964649705.1 uncultured Planctomycetia bacterium | reverse complement strand
TCCCAGAGGGCGAAGGCGAACATGCCGTTCAGCCTGGAGACGAAGGCGTCGCCCTCCTCCTCGTAGAGGTGGACGAGGACCTCGGTGTCCGAGTGCGTGTAGAACCTGTGGCCCTTCCGCTCGAGGTCCGCGCGAAGCCCCTGGAAGTTGTAGATTTCGCCGTTGAAGACGACCTGGACGGAGCCGTCCTCGTTGTGGATGGGCTGCCTGCCGGTGGACAGGTCGATGATGGACAGCCGTCGCATGGCGAGCGCCGCACGGGCGTCGACGTAGGACCCCTCGTCGTCAGGTCCGCGGTGCACGAGGCTGCCGTTCATCCGCGCGAGGGTCCCTCGCGGGTCGGAGGCGAACGGGGCGTGGAGGGCGACGGTTCCGCAGATCCCGCACATGCGCGCGGCAAGCGTAGCGGACGTCCATGGGGCGGGACAAGCGGTTTTCTTCGCGCCGACCTAGCTGGAGGCGACCGCCGATTCCTTGTACTTCTCGCCGTCGAAGGAGAGGAGCTTGCGCTCGCCCTCCACGGCGGTCTCGATGTGCACCGGGCGATGCCAGACGCGGTGCACGTTCTTCAGCGTGTCACGCGCCTCGCGCAGCTCCAGGTCCCCCCCGTCGTGCTGGTGCTTCAGGAGCATCTCGCCGCGGTTCGAGTAGTTCCCGTCCTCCACCCGGATGATCGGGTAACCCATGTTCGTCAGGCGCATCAGGAGCATCTGCTTGATCTTCGTGGGGTCCCGGTCCGCAATCTCGTACCGGTTCGTCTGCGGGTTGAAGCGGTACACGAACAGCTTGTGCCGCTCGCAGAACTCCTTCGTCATGAACTCGTCGAGGAACGTGATGTCGTTGTAGATCCGACGCACCTCGAAGATCTTCTCCCGCCCGCCGCCCAGCTTCTTGTCCCACGACCTCCGCTCCGTCGCGTCGTCGCACTCGTCCCACTCCTTGCCGAACCGCCCCTTGTTCCAGCGCTCCTCGATGTCCCGGTACAGCTCGATCCCGATCTTGTACGGGTTGATCGACCCCGGGCTCATCCCCATCGTCCCGCTGTGGTGGTCCGCGTAGTCCACGATCTCCGAGTCGTTCAGGATCTTCGTCGTCATGATCGTGGAGTGCCAGAACGAGTTGTGGTTCACCAGACCCGCGGCCGCGTAACGGTGCGTGCTCCGCACCGAGATGTCGTAGACGTCCGCGCGTCCAGCCTCCACCGAGACGACCTCGTCGTCCCACCTCTCCTTCTTGAACCAGCGGCGATCCCGGACGTACGCGGCAAGGGCGCGCTGCTTGCGAGACAGGCCGAATCCGACGGCCTCCAAGAACCGCGCCGCCGAGGAGCCCGTCGCGTGCACGTGCCAGCAGCCGTCCGATTGCCGGCGCCGGCGCGTCAGGACGCCGAAGTTGAGGAGGAGCAATTGCGCCTGGGAGGCCAGGGCGTCGCTCATCGTGCTTAGGATGACCCCTTGCCTCCCTCCATGTCCGTCACAGTCGAAGTAGGCCGAGAGAAACGCCCGCACGACGGGCGCAGGGGACCGAAGAATCGCCTCTGGCACCCGCTTCACCCGCGCGCTGGGTCCCTCAGTCAACCCCAAGCCCTGGACGAGGAAGTCCGAGAGGTTCTCGGAGTGGACCAGCACGCGCCAGCGACCGCCGTCACGGTGGACCCGGGGTCGCACGTCGAACAGGTCCGCAGCGAGGCGCGCGAACCGCCTCGCCTGCGGAAGGTCGCCGGTCGTGAGCCCCAGGTGGCGCTTGACCCGACTCACATGGCCGTCCCCGATCAAGTACCCGAGGAAGGCCCCGAGGCGCTCGTCGAGGCGGGCTGGAATCCGCACGGACGACCGCTTGTTCACCGCCTGGGGCAGGGATCCGTTCGCCTCGGCGTCGTATACCGCGAGGGCCGCCTCCACCTCAGCGAGCTTCCTGACGCGACAACCCGCGCGGTGGCGAAGCACCGTGGAGGGCGACACGCCGGCGCGGTCCGCGACGTCCTCCAACGAGACCCGGACGGGCGGCGCCCACTCCAGTCGGACTTCCTCGCGGGGCCACAGGCCCGCGCCGCCCGAAACCGCGAGTCGGTCGCCTACCGTCAGCTCGTCGAGGCGGCGCCACGTCGTCCCGTCCGCCAGCAGCACGCGGTGGTTGTCCGAGCCGAGCAGCTCGAAGCCCCGACGCGTGCGTAGCTGGACGGTCGCGTGGTCCTGGATCACGTTGCGGCCGTAGACCTCCCGTGAGCCGGCGCCATCCGACACGGCGATCTCGGGAGACTCGACGACCTCCCGCATCGGGAGGAGCCCCTGGTCCGTGAAGACGGGCGTCTCCGCTCCCACGCAGGCCCAACCTTCGTTCATGATCTTCGTGAGGGCCTGCGGGGCGAAGTAGTACGCCTCCTCGCGGACGATCGAGAGCACGTCCCTCTGCCAGTTCTCCAGCGGCGCGTGCTCGATCAGGAAGAGAAGGACGTCCTTCTGCGGATCGTCCGGGAACCGGTGCCGCTTCTTCTCCTGGTCGTCGATCCGCTTCTTCTGCTTCGAGAGGAAGTCCGGCGGGTTCACGAACCGGTCCATGTACTCCTTCGACTTCAGCCGGTAGACCTGCGCCTCCTTCTCCTCCTGCGCCCCGAAGTCGAACTTCTGGCGCGGCCTCGTCGGGGAGTACACCGAGTGGTAGTCGATCAGGTTCTCGATCGAGAGCGCCGTGTCCAGGAAGTCCT
>CAZYRM010000521.1:0-2705 GCA_964649705.1 uncultured Planctomycetia bacterium | reverse complement strand
CCCACCGCTCCGCCGCCCTGCGGGCGGCGCCTTCTCCTCGGGCGCGCGGCCGCAGAGTTGAACATCGCCATCGTTCCGTCCACGGAGACCTCCGTGCACTCCGTCCTCTGTGGTGAAAGTAGCATTTCGCGCGTCTCGCCCGACGGCATTCGCTGACCCCGCCGCGCGCTTCCCTGGACGCACGCCGCCCGCGGCGCTATCCTCTGGCCCTCATGGCCGACGACGGCAAGGTCAAGATCGCCTGCACCCACTGCAAGGCCTCGTTCCTCGTCCCGGGCCCGGTCGAGGGGAAGAAGTTCCGCTGCCCGAAGTGCAAGGAGATCTTCGCCGCCGAGGGCCCGTCGAAGGCGACGCGCACGGGCCGCTCGGGGCCCTCGACGCGCTCCGTCCCGAAGCTCGTCGATGACGAGGCCCCCGCCGGCGAGCGCCTGCCGACCCGGCGAGAGCTCGCCCAGAAGAAGCGTGAGGAGGAGGCCGCCGCACACAAGAAGCGGATGAAGGTCGTCGTCCCGATCGTCGCCGCTGTCCTGCTCCTCGCCGGGGGCGCCGGCGGTTTCTTCTGGTGGAAGAACGCCCAGGCCGAGGAGGCCGCCCACCAGGCGAAGCTGAAGAAGCAGGCCGACGACGACAAGGTCGAGAAGGCCCTCGCCAAGGCGCGGAGCCTCATCCAGGCCGGGTCGAACAGCGAGGCCGCCGCCGCCCTCGCCGATGCCATCGCCTCCGGATCCAGTTTCCGCTGGGAGGCCCAGGCCGTTCGCGGCCGCGCCAAGGTCGGGATGAAGGACTTCGCCGGCGCCCTCGCCGACATCGACGCCGCGCTCGCCGGCCTCCCCGGGCTCCAGTCGGGGTGGGAGCCCCACTACTACCGCGCCGCCGCCCTCCTCGCCACCCGAAGGGAGGAGGAGGCCCTCGCCGCCATCCGCGCCGCCTCCCGCGGCAAGGACGCCCCCACGGTCGCCCACGACCTCGCCGGCGCGCTCTCCGACTTCGCGGCGGCGAAGCAGAAGCTCTTCTCGGAGCTCGAAGGGAAGGCCGCCTCGCTCCCCGAGGCGCCCCCGGGACTGCGAGCCCTCGACCTCGGCGCCGTCGACCTCGTCCTCCTGCCCGACTCCTGGGATCGCCCCGGCTGGCGGCTCGCCGGCAGCCTCGATGCGGCCGCCCTCGTGAAGGAGTACCGCCCCGACGACTTCCCCATCCCGCTCCTCGCGCTGCGCGAAGACACGCCGTTCGGCGCCGCCGTGCCGACGCTCAGGAAGCTCGCGGAGAAGGGGTACAAGCAGGTGGCCCTCGTCGCGCAGTCGGGGGGGAGCCTCTGCTTCGCGCAGGCCGGGCTCTCCTCGGCCGAGGCCGCGGGCGCCAAGGTCGAAGTCGTCGAGAAGGAGGGAAAGGCCGCCGTCGCCGTCGGGGGGGCGAGTCCCGAGGCCATCGGCGACAGCCTTTCGGGGAAGCTCTCCGGCGACGTCGCCCTGTCGATCGGCGCCTTCGTCAAGCCGAGCGAGGCGATGGCCGTGCTCGCCGCCTGCGCCCGGGCCAAGGGAAAGCCGACGATCCTCCTCGACGCCGCCAGGCAGGACGAGGGGGCCCTCGCGGCGGCCCTCCTGTGGCTCGCGAGGCACCAGGAGGACGACGGCCACTGGGGGGCCGACAGCTTCCCCCAGCGATGCCAGGGGGAGCAGTGCCGCGGGACGGGCTCGGCGGAGAACGACGCGGGCGTGACGGGGCTCGCCGCGCTCGCGTTCCTCTCGGCGGGGGTCGGCCCCTCGGACCAGCGATGGCCGGGCTTCTCGCGCGCCGTGGGCTCCGCGCTCGACTGGATCGCGAAGCGGCAGGAGGGGGATGGCGCGCTCGTCCCGTCGGGGACGCCGAAGCGCGTGTTCCAGCACGCCGTCGGCGCGCTCGCGCTCATCCAGGCCGTGCGCCTGGGGGGCGGGACGTGGAAGGAGCCCGCGCAGAAGGCCGTCGCGTGGCTGGACGCCTCGATCGGCCCCGCCGGCTGGGGCTACGAGGCCGGCGAGAAGGGCGGCGACACGACCGTGACGGGTTGGGCCGTGGTGACGATCGCCGCGGCGCGCGCGGCGGGGCTCTCCGGCGGGGACGCGACGCTCGACACCGCCGTCGCGTGGATGGACGCCGCGACGGACGACCGCGAGTTCGAGGTGGGCTACCGCCCCAAGCAGGGGAAGAACCGGTACGCGGGCCGCAGCGGGTTCCCGACGATGGCGGGGCACGCCCTCGTCGTCCGGGTGCTCGTCGCCGGGGACCAGACGAGCCCGAAGGCCACGGGGTACGCGAGCCTCCTGGCCAAGGCCCTGCCGATGGGCAACGACAAGGGGACGTGGGACTTCTACTACTGGCACGTCGGCACGCCGGCGATGTGGCTCCTCGACGGCCCCTCGGGGGGCCCCTACTGGAAGGCCTGGAGCAAGGCCCTCGGCGGCGCCGTCGCGCCCTCCCAGGTCTCGGGGGAGGAGTGCTCCGCCGGGAGCTGGCTCGACGAGGACCCCTGGAGCAAGATGGCCGGGCGCGTGTACGGCGCCGCGATCAACGCGATGACGCTCTCGGTCCTCACGGGCCGCGACACGGTCTACCGCGGCCTCAAGGTCGGGAAGTGAGCGCACGCCGGTGTTCGACGTCATCGTCATCGGGGGAGGGATCAACGGGACGGGCGTGGCGCGGGACTGCGCGATGCGCGGCCTGTCCGTCCT
>CAZYRM010000520.1:0-2707 GCA_964649705.1 uncultured Planctomycetia bacterium | reverse complement strand
GCGAGAAGGCCTCGAGCTGCTCCGCGTTGTCCAGGTAGATGACGCCGATCGTGCGCGCCTTGATCCGGAGAGGGAGGCAGAGGATCGAGCGCAGCGAGAGCTCGCGGATCGAGTCCGCCTCGCCGATCTGCGGGTCCTGCGGGGCGTTCCCCGTGATCACGGGCCTCCCCGTCCTCGCGACGCGCTCGGCGACGGTCCGCGAGAACTTGACCTCCTTGGGCCCCAGCTCGCGCCGGTCGCGCCCGCGGGCCACCTCGAGAGCGATCCGCGTCTTGTCGAGGAGGAGCAGGTACCCCGCGCGCGCCTTCGTCAGGTCGACCATCGTGTCGACGATCGTGCGGAGGAGGGCCCCGATCTCGACCTCGCTGTTGATCTTCTTGATCAGCTCCGCGATCCGCCCCAGCCCCTGCGTCGCTCGGGCGTCGGGGGAGGGGGCCGATCCGCCCTCCGCGCTCCGGGGGGCCTGAACGACGCCGAGCTCGGCGAGGAGCTCCTTGCGCGGGCTCGTGGAGAGGTAGGCCGACTTGTAGGGGGCCGGGAGGAGCGCCGCGATCCGCTCGACAAGCCCGGCGGAGAGCCTGAGGTGCTGTTCACCCCTGCCCAGGTCGCCGACCGCCTGGTGGAGGCGCCCCAGTGCGAGGTGGATTTGCCAGAGGCTCTCCAGGTCGCTCGTCTCCTCGGCGGCGTGGAAGGCTCGCTCGAGCGTCGCGAGGGCCTGGAGGGGCCGGGTCCCCTCGGAGAGGACGATCCCCTGCCACAGGAGCGCGGCCGGACGGAGCGCCTCGGCCTCGGGCCCGGCCTCCTCGGAGACGCGGCGGAGGAGGTCCATCGCCTCCGCGGGGCGCCTCGTCCCGAGGGCGACCTCGGCGGCCGCGAGGGCGGCTTCGGCGCGCGGGCCGCCGGGCGGGGCGTCGGCGAGGAGCTGGAGGGCCTTCGTCGCGTAGAGGTCGGCCTCGGCCCACTGCTCCATCGCGGCCTCGATGCGCGCGAGCGCGACGTAGCTTGTCGACATCTGGGTGCGGAGGTCGTCGCGGACGGCGATCTTGAGCGCCTGCTGCGCGAAGCCGCGGGCCGCCTCGTGCTGGCCGACGGAGATGTGCACGGAGGCCAGCCCCGCGAGGGCGAGGCCCTCGGCCGCGGCGTCGCGGTTCGCGACAGCGGCGCGCGCCGCCTCCAGCGCCTCCAGGGCGGCGGCGTAGCGCCCCTCGCGTGCGGCCTTCTTCCAGGCGTCCGAGGCCATCCAGCTCCGCCTACTTCTTCAGGACCTCCGCGAGGTGGGCGCGGAACGCGGCGAGCGCCTCGTCCGCCTTGGAGGGGTCCTTCCCGCCCGCCTGGGCGAAGTCCTTCTTCCCGCCGCCGCTCCCGCCGATGACCTTCGAGACGGTCCGAACCGTCGCCCCCGCGTCGAGGCCCCTCGCGACGAGATCCGGCGTGTACCCCACGATGAGCGTCGCCTTCCCGTCGCCCGTGGAGACGAGGCAGACGGCCGAGGTGGCGTTCGACTTGCGGAAGGCGTCCGCCAGGGCGCGCAGCTCGTCGACGCCCTTCCCCTCGTGGCGCTGGACGAGGACCCGCACGCCGTCGACCTCCTCGGCCTGGGCTGAGATCCCCGCGACCGCCTGCGAGGCGGCCTGCTTCTGCGCCTTGGCGATCTGCGACTTCAGCCCCTTCACCTCGTCGAGGACCGCGCCGAGCTTCTCGATCATGCGGTCGGGCGGGACGTTGAGCATCGAGGCCGCCTCTTCGAGCGCGCCGCGGGAGTCCTGAGCGCGGCGGACCGCGGAGGGGCCCGTGAGCGCCTCGATCCGCCTGACGCCGCTCGCGATCGAGCCCTCCGAGACGATGCGGAAGTAGCCGATGTCGCCGGTGCGCTTGACGTGCGTCCCTCCGCACAGCTCCTTCGAGAAGCCGCCGACGTTCACGACGCGGACCTTGTCGCCGTACTTCTCGAAGAAGGCGAGCGCGCCCTCCTTCTTCGCCTCGTCGAAGCCCATCTCCTGGACCTTGAGCGGCGTGTTCTCGACGATCCGCTCGTTCACCAGCTCCTCGATCCGCGAGAGCTCCTCGCGCGAGAGGGAGTGGAAGTGCGTGAAGTCGAACCTCAGGCGGTCGGGGGCGACGAGCGAGCCCTGCTGGATGACACCCTGGCCGACCACGGTCCGGAGCGCCCACTGAAGGAGGTGCGTCGCCGTGTGGTTCCGCGCCGAGCCCGCGCGACGCCCGGCGTCGACCTGGGCCTCGACCTCGTCCCCCTTGCGGAGGGAGCCCGTCTTCACCTGGCCGACGTGGAGTTGGTACGTCTCCTTCTTCTGGGTGTCCTCGACGCGGACCTCGACGCCCGCGCCCTTGAGGAGGCCCTGGTCGCCTGTCTGGCCGCCGCTCTCGCCGTAGAACGGCGTCTTGTCGCAGATCACCGTGACGCGGTCGCCGTCGTGCGCCGCGTCGACGAGCTTCTCGTCCTTGATGATCGCGATGACGCGGACCTTCGCGTGGAGGGCCTCGTAGCCGAGGAACTCGGTCCCCTTCGAGAAGGCCTTCACCTCGGAGAGGGGTCCGCTCGCGAAGACGGCGCCCTCGGCCATGCGGCCCGCCTTGGAGACCCTCTCGTGCCTCTCCCGCGCCTGCTCGTAGCCGGGGCGGTCGAGACGGAATCCGCGGTCGGCGAGGAAGAGCTCGAGGATCTCGAGCGGCATCCCGTGGGTCTGGT